>NZ_JBFPFX010000095.1:0-226 GCF_047978245.1 Pseudomonas sp. LFS044 | reverse complement strand
CCTGCACTTCACCCGCACCGAACAAGGCACGCTGACTGACATCAGCGCCACCGGTGGCACCCGCGTGCACCTGCACTACGACAACCCATTGGGTCGACTCACCGACATCAAACGCGTGGTCGACAACCAGGCTGTCGAAACGCTGACCCAGTACCGCTACGACGAACACGGCCAGCTCAGTGCCGTGGTCAACCGCAACGGCGACACCGTGCGCAGCTTCAGCTAC
>NZ_JBFPFX010000094.1:0-230 GCF_047978245.1 Pseudomonas sp. LFS044 | reverse complement strand
CCCTCACGGTACTAGTTCACTATCGGTCAGTCAGTAGTATTTAGCCTTGGAGGATGGTCCCCCCATGTTCAGACAAAGTTTCTCGTGCTCCGTCCTACTCGATTTCATTGATAAGAGACTTTCGTGTACGGGGCTATCACCCACTATGGCCGCACTTTCCAGAGCGTTCCACTAATCTCAAACCAACTTAAGGGCTGGTCCCCGTTCGCTCGCCACTACTAAGGGAATCT
>NZ_JBFPFX010000093.1:0-230 GCF_047978245.1 Pseudomonas sp. LFS044 | reverse complement strand
CCCTCACGGTACTAGTTCACTATCGGTCAGTCAGTAGTATTTAGCCTTGGAGGATGGTCCCCCCATGTTCAGACAAAGTTTCTCGTGCTCCGTCCTACTCGATTTCATTGACAAGAGATTTTCGTGTACGGGGCTATCACCCACTATGGCCGCACTTTCCAGAGCGTTCCACTAATCTCAAACCAACTTAAGGGCTGGTCCCCGTTCGCTCGCCACTACTAAGGGAATCT
>NZ_JBFPFX010000092.1:0-236 GCF_047978245.1 Pseudomonas sp. LFS044 | reverse complement strand
GCAGGTCATAGGCGTATTCCAGCGTTTCTTCGGTGATGCCGAGTTGTTTGCCGATGCCGCTGGGTTGACGTTGGATGCTTAGCAACCGGTCGACATCGTCATAGGCATAGTTTTGTCGCGCATCACGGTTGAGCTTGGCCATCAGCCGGCCAATGGGGTCGCGCTCGAACAACGTTTCGCGTTGCGGCTGCTCACCGTTCTCACCGTAGCCAATTTCATCCAGCCGGGTCAGATGG
>NZ_JBFPFX010000091.1:0-238 GCF_047978245.1 Pseudomonas sp. LFS044 | reverse complement strand
ATTTGTTGCAACGCGCCGTTCCAGTCAGGCCATGGTTGTCCGCCTTGGCGCATGACTGAAGACAGGTGAGGCGGCAGCAGTGCCAGCCGAAAAACCTCGTCGAGCCACCAAGGCTGACAACTATGGTCTATCAGGCCATGGCACGTTGCAACAAATGTGGGAGCGGGCTTGCCCCGCGAAGCGCCGCGCGGGCGGCGCTCGATCTCAAAGGCGCTGAAGATCCCAAGGCAAGCGCTTC
>NZ_JBFPFX010000090.1:0-239 GCF_047978245.1 Pseudomonas sp. LFS044 | reverse complement strand
CGCCCGCGCGGCGCATCGCGGGCAAGCCCGCTCCTACATTTGTTGCAACGTGCCATGGCCTGATAGGCCATAGTTGTTAGCCTTGGTGGCTCGACGAGATTTTTCGGCTGGTGCTGCCGGCGCCCCACCTGTCTTCAGTCATGCGCCAAGGCGGACAACCATGGCCTGACTGGAACGGCGCGTTGCAACAAATGTAGGAGCGGGCTTGCCCGCGATGCGCCGCGCGGGCGGCGCTCGAT
>NZ_JBFPFX010000089.1:0-244 GCF_047978245.1 Pseudomonas sp. LFS044 | reverse complement strand
CGGCGCTTCGCGGGGCAAGCCCGCTCCCACATTTGTTGCAACGCGCCGTTCCAGTCAGGCCATGGTTGTTCGCCTTGGCGCATGACTGAAGACAGGTGAGGCGGCAGCAGTGCCAGCCGAAAGATCTCGTCGAGCCACCAAGGCTGACAACTATGGCCTATCAGGCCATGGCACGTTGCAACAAATGTGGGAGCGGGCTTGCCCCGCGAAGCGCCGCGCGGGCGGCGCTCGATCTCAAGGGCGC
>NZ_JBFPFX010000088.1:0-250 GCF_047978245.1 Pseudomonas sp. LFS044 | reverse complement strand
CGAGCGCCGCCCGCGCGGCGCTTCGCGGGGCAAGCCCGCTCCCACATTTGTTGCAACGTGCCATTCCAGTCAGGCCATGGTTGTCCGCCTTGGCGCATGACTGAAGACAGGTGAGGGGGCAGCAGTGCCAGCCGAAAAACCTCGTCGAGCCACCAAGGCTAACAACTATGGCCTATCAGGCCATGGCACGTTGCAACAAATGTGGGAGCGGGCTTGCCCCGCGAAGCGCCGCGCGGGCGGCGCTCGATCT
>NZ_JBFPFX010000087.1:0-251 GCF_047978245.1 Pseudomonas sp. LFS044 | reverse complement strand
TTGAGATCGAGCGCCGCCCGCGCGGCGCATCGCGGGCAAGCCCGCTCCTACATTTGTTGCAACGTGCCGTTCCAGCCAGGCCATGGTTGTTCGCCTTGGCGCATGGCTGAAGACAGGTGAGGCGCCGGCAGCGCCAGCCGAAAAATCGCGTCATGCCAACAAGGCTGGCAACTATGGCCTCACAGGCCATGGCACGTTGCAACAAATGTAGGAGCGGGCTTGCCCGCGATGCGCCGCGCGGGCGGCGCTCG
>NZ_JBFPFX010000086.1:0-253 GCF_047978245.1 Pseudomonas sp. LFS044 | reverse complement strand
CATGTCGCTGATCACCTGGCCGTCCAGGTTCAGCTGGTGCAGGTGGCCGCTGCCGTAGTACAGGTGGTTGACCTTGCGCCCGTCCGGCAGGGTCAGTGTGGTCAGGTTGCTTAGCGGGTCGTATTCGTAGCCGAGCACGCCCTGTGGGGTGATTTCCTGGGTCAGTCGGCCCAGCAGGTCATAGGCGTATTCCAGCGTTTCTTCGGTGATGCCGAGTTGTTTGCCGATGCCGCTGGGTTGACGTTGGATGCTT
>NZ_JBFPFX010000085.1:0-256 GCF_047978245.1 Pseudomonas sp. LFS044 | reverse complement strand
GCGCAAGCGACGTCATCGCCAGCCATTAGTCCACCATTCGGATCGAGGCATCCAATACTGCTCGGCTCTATACCAGTCACTGCATCAACGGCACGGCGTCCAGTGCTCCATAACCGATGGGTATGACTGCTACCAGAACGCGCTGGCCGAGCGAATCAACGGAATCCTCAAGATGGAGCTGCTGTTGAGTAGTCCTGCAGATCTGGAGCAAGCGAGGCAGATGGTTGACGAGGCAGTGCAGATCTACAACACAGAA
>NZ_JBFPFX010000084.1:0-298 GCF_047978245.1 Pseudomonas sp. LFS044 | reverse complement strand
CGGTGTTGGGCTTGTGCGCCTTGTAGTTGCGGGCGAACCAGATCTTGTAGATGCCGTTGTCCAGGGCGACGATGCCTTCGGACGGCAGCACGCGACGGATGTCGGCGACCAAGCGCTGCGGGTAGACCGGGAAGCGGTTGTCGTCGGCGCCTTCGGCGATCTGGGCCTCGTTGGCCTCACGGATGGTCATGAGGCGGGTGAAGTCCCAGTGCGAGGTGTCGCCCAGGCCTTCGGCGATCTGCCACACGGCGTTGGCGATGTCGCCGATCACTTCGACCTGCGGGAAGTACACGGCATC
>NZ_JBFPFX010000083.1:0-298 GCF_047978245.1 Pseudomonas sp. LFS044 | reverse complement strand
GATGCCGTGTACTTCCCGCAGGTCGAAGTGATCGGCGACATCGCCAACGCCGTGTGGCAGATCGCCGAAGGCCTGGGCGACACCTCGCACTGGGACTTCACCCGCCTCATGGCCATCCGTGAAGCCAACGAAGCGCAGATCGCCGAAGGCGGTGACGACGACCGCTTCCCGGTCTACCCGCAGCGCCTGGTCGCCGACATCCGTCGCGTGCTGCCGTCCGAAGGCATCGTCGCCCTGGACAACGGCATCTACAAGATCTGGTTCGCCCGCAACTACAAGGCGCACAAGCCCAACACCG
>NZ_JBFPFX010000082.1:0-310 GCF_047978245.1 Pseudomonas sp. LFS044 | reverse complement strand
GGTGAACTTGGTGTGCGGCTTGACCGAACCTGGCTTGACCAGAACCTGGCCACGCTCAACGTCGTCACGCTTGGTACCACGCAGCAGAACGCCGCAGTTCTCGCCAGCACGACCTTCGTCCAGCAGCTTGCGGAACATCTCAACACCGGTGCAGGTGGTGGTGGTGGTGTCACGCAGACCAACGATTTCCAGGGCGTCCTGAACGCGGACGATACCACGCTCGATACGGCCGGTAACAACGGTACCACGACCCGAAATCGAGAACACGTCTTCGATCGGCATCAGGAACGGCTGGTCGATGGCACGAACT
>NZ_JBFPFX010000081.1:0-316 GCF_047978245.1 Pseudomonas sp. LFS044 | reverse complement strand
AAGCATCCAACGTCAACCCAGCGGCATCGGCAAACAACTCGGCATCACCGAAGAAACGCTGGAATACGCCTATGACCTGCTGGGCCGACTGACCCAGGAAATCACCCCACAAGGCGTGCTCGGCTACGAATATGACCCGCTAAGCAACCTGACCACACTGACCCTGCCGGACGGGCGCAAGGTCAACCACCTGTACTACGGCAGTGGCCACCTGCACCAGCTGAACCTGGACGGCCAGGTGATCAGCGACATGGAGCGCGATGACCTGCACCGGGAGGTGTTCCGCACCCAGGGCAAGCTCACCAGTTGCTTTGGT
>NZ_JBFPFX010000080.1:0-319 GCF_047978245.1 Pseudomonas sp. LFS044 | reverse complement strand
TGCTGCGCACCGCCCGAGGCCTGCCGAGCAGCCGCCAGGATGCCAAAGGTCAGCAAGTTCGCTACGAGTACGACAAGGCCATCCGCCTGACTGCGTTGGTCAACGAAAACAGCATGCCGTACCGCTTTGCCTACGATGCGTCGGACAGGCTGGTGGAAGAAGTGCGGGTGGACAACCTGACGCGGCGCTTCACCTACAACGACGGCGGCCATCTGACCCGGCTGGATGAAATTGGCTACGGTGAGAACGGTGAGCAGCCGCAACGCGAAACGTTGTTCGAGCGCGACCCCATTGGCCGGCTGATGGCCAAGCTCAACCG
>NZ_JBFPFX010000079.1:0-328 GCF_047978245.1 Pseudomonas sp. LFS044 | reverse complement strand
GAAGAACATGATCACCGGTGCTGCCCAGATGGACGGCGCGATCCTGGTTTGCTCGGCCGCCGATGGTCCGATGCCACAAACCCGTGAGCACATCCTGCTGTCCCGTCAGGTTGGCGTTCCGTACATCGTGGTCTTCCTGAACAAGGCTGACCTGGTAGACGACGCTGAGCTGCTGGAACTGGTCGAGATGGAAGTTCGCGACCTGCTGTCCACCTATGACTTCCCAGGCGACGACACTCCGATCATCATCGGTTCCGCTCGTATGGCCCTGGAAGGCAAAGACGACAACGAAATGGGCACTACCGCTGTCAAGAAGCTGGTAGAGACT
>NZ_JBFPFX010000078.1:0-331 GCF_047978245.1 Pseudomonas sp. LFS044 | reverse complement strand
CGGGGTTCCCTCGCTCCGGCCTTGCTCCCGGGAGGACCGCGCCCACGGCCCATCCATGGGCCGAAGCGCTTGACGGGCATCCTGCCCGTCACCTCCCTCCGCAAGACCTCCACTCGGCCTCCTGAAGTCGCAATCGGTGGCGACTGAGCTGACGCGCGCTTAAAAGCAAAGCAAGGCAAAAGCAGAGCAGAGCAGAGCAGAGCGCGTCGCACTTTGGCTTTGGCTTTGGCTTTGGCTTTGGCTTTGGCTTTGGCTTCTAAGCGCGCAATGGTCCAGACGACACAGATTGCGACTTCAGGAGGCCGAGCGGAGGTCTTGCGGAGGGAGGTGA
>NZ_JBFPFX010000077.1:0-357 GCF_047978245.1 Pseudomonas sp. LFS044 | reverse complement strand
TGACTGGGGTGAAGTCGTAACAAGGTAGCCGTAGGGGAACCTGCGGCTGGATCACCTCCTTAATCGACGACATCAGCCTGCTGATGAGCTCCCACACGAATTGCTTGATTCATATGTGAAGACGATCAAGACCCTATATAGGTCTGTAGCTCAGTTGGTTAGAGCGCACCCCTGATAAGGGTGAGGTCGGCAGTTCAAATCTGCCCAGACCTACCAATATGCGGGGCCATAGCTCAGCTGGGAGAGCGCCTGCCTTGCACGCAGGAGGTCAGCGGTTCGATCCCGCTTGGCTCCACCACTCTTGCTGTACCTTGATCAAACTCAGAAATGAGCATTCGCCTCGAATGTTGATTTCTG
>NZ_JBFPFX010000076.1:0-365 GCF_047978245.1 Pseudomonas sp. LFS044 | reverse complement strand
GAAGTCCAGCCGGTTGGCTGCCGGGTCGTAGCGGAACTCTTCGCTGCCTACGAGGGAGCCGGTATCGCGGCTATGCAACTGGCCGTTGGCTTCGTATTCGTACTTGATCTCACCGCGCAGCTTGTCCAGCGTGCGCACCAATTCGCCCGCCGGATCGTATTGGTAGCGACGGTGAATCGGGTTGTAGGCATGCTCCACCAGCAACGAGGTGTTGATACCGGTGTTGTGCACCTGCGACAGCTTTTCTGCCGGCGGGGTCGATGCAAACTGCCAGGCCTTGCGTCCCATCGCATCGTAACCAAAGCAACTGGTGAGCTTGCCCTGGGTGCGGAACACCTCCCGGTGCAGGTCATCGCGCTCCATGT
>NZ_JBFPFX010000075.1:0-373 GCF_047978245.1 Pseudomonas sp. LFS044 | reverse complement strand
CCTCACCGTCGACAGCGTGCTCGGCCGCGGCTGGGTACTGCCGTGGGAACAAAGCCTTCGCCGCAGCGGCAACTTCGTCTACCTCACCGACAACCAGGGCCGCGAAGTCCCGTTCGTGAACATCCAGCCGGGCGAGCGCATCTACAATCCGCACGAACAGGTGTACCTGGTGTGCACCGAGGGCGGGCACTACATCCTGCAGACGCTGGACAACCTGTTCTTCTACTTCGGCGAAGTGCCGGACACCGACACCGATGTCCCACTGCAGCGCATCGAAAACGCCCTAGGCCACTTCCTGCACTTCACCCGCACCGAACAAGGCACGCTGACTGACATCAGCGCCACCGGTGGCACCCGCGTGCACCTGCACTAC
>NZ_JBFPFX010000074.1:0-395 GCF_047978245.1 Pseudomonas sp. LFS044 | reverse complement strand
GGAGGTCTTGCGGAGGGAGGTGACGGGCAGGATGCCCGGCAAGCGCTTCGGCCCATGGATGGGCCGTGGGCGCGGTCCTCCCGGGAGCAAGGCCGGAGCGAGGGAACCCCGAAGCGCAGCGTAGGGGCCGCATGATAGGAGCCAGCCTTTTTTGGTTACTTTTTGGGGCGTTTGCCAAAAAGTGACCCGCCGTAAGGGCGGAAAGGTGAGTGAGCGTCCCCACAGCCAATGGATCTGCTCCCGTCATCAGAACCACCGCATGAGCTTTTGGCTTTTGGCTTTTGGCTTTTGGCTTTTGGCTTTGCGAGC
Organism: Pseudomonas sp. LFS044; assembly: GCF_047978245.1. Lineage (NCBI taxonomy): Bacteria > Pseudomonadati > Pseudomonadota > Gammaproteobacteria > Pseudomonadales > Pseudomonadaceae > Pseudomonas > Pseudomonas sp. LFS044. Next base: position 86 of record NZ_JBFPFX010000074.1, on the reverse strand, counting down.
ATATCCATTCGCGATGGCGGCGCTGAGTCACCTTTCCGCCCTTACGGCGGGTTACTTTGGTCTTGGCCAAAGTAACCAAAACCGCC
>NZ_JBFPFX010000073.1:0-398 GCF_047978245.1 Pseudomonas sp. LFS044 | reverse complement strand
AGTGGCCTGGGTATCCGGGCTGTCGGTGACGGTAGTGGTCGGGTTACCTGCGGTTTCGAGCTGCTCGTAATTGCCGCCTTCAACCTTGCTGATGCTGTTGGTCAGCGGAGCGTTGGTGTTGTAGACGTTGTTCGGCGCGGTGAAGTTGACCGAACCGGACGACTCACCGACACCGATGGTGATGCTCTGGCCGTTGGCCAGGGTCACGATCAGTGGCGAACCGGTGACCGGCGCGCTGACGGACGCGGTGTAGGTGACCACGCCACCTTCCACGACCGAAGCGTTACCAGTGAGGGTCACGGTCGACGTATCGATCGTATCGCTGACGTTGGTGACGGCTTCGGCTGGATTAACGGCCAGATTCTCGAAATCGCCACCGGTGGTGCCGGTGACACTTA
>NZ_JBFPFX010000072.1:0-416 GCF_047978245.1 Pseudomonas sp. LFS044 | reverse complement strand
GCTGGCCAACGGTCAGAGCATCACCATCGGTGTCGGTGAGTCGTCCGGTTCGGTCAACTTCACCGCGCCAAACAACGTCTACAACACCAATGCTCCGCTGACCAACAGCATTACCAAGATCGAAGGCGGCAATTACGAGAAGCTCGAAACTGCGGGTAACCCGACCACTACCGTCACCGACAGCCCGGATACCCAGGCCACCACCAATCTGGTGCTGAGCGCGACCGGCGATGTCGCTGAAGGCGGTCAGATCGTCTACACCGCCACCCTGAGCAACCCGGCGGGCACGGCAATGACCGTGACCCTGAGCAACGGCGCGACCATCAACATCGCGGCCGGCCAGACCTCTGGCCAGGTGACGGTCGCGGCGCCGGCCGATGACGTCTACAAAGACGCCGGTCAGGTCAAAGTGAGTG
>NZ_JBFPFX010000071.1:0-429 GCF_047978245.1 Pseudomonas sp. LFS044 | reverse complement strand
CTGCGCACCGCGCGCAGCCCGATCCTGGTGATCGGCGCCGGCGCCAACCGCAAGATGACCGCCAAGGTCCTCAAGCAGCTGATCGACAAGACCGGCATCCCGTTCGTCACCACCCAGCTGGGCAAGGGTGTGGTCGACGAGCGCAGCCCGCGCTTCCTGGGCAACGCCGCGCTGTCGTCGGGTGACTTCGTGCACCGTGCGATCGAAGCGGCCGACCTGATCATCAACATCGGCCACGACGTGATCGAGAAGCCGCCGTTCTTCATGGTCCGTGGCGGCACCGAAGTCATCCACATCAGCTTCCGCTCCGCCGAAGTCGATGCCGTGTACTTCCCGCAGGTCGAAGTGATCGGCGACATCGCCAACGCCGTGTGGCAGATCGCCGAAGGCCTGGGCGACACCTCGCACTGGGACTTCACCCGCCTCATG
>NZ_JBFPFX010000070.1:0-453 GCF_047978245.1 Pseudomonas sp. LFS044 | reverse complement strand
GATTTCGGCAACATGGTTGGCCTGACCCTGCCGGACGGCAACCAGTTGCACTTCAAGTACGACGAGTTCGCCCGCCTGCTCGAAGAAACCGACCCGCTGGGCCGCACCATCGCCTACGAATACCACCACCTGACCACCTTGGTGACCAAGGTGACCTACCCGGATGGCAGCACGTGGCAGGCCCGCTACGACGACAAGGGCAACCTGCTGGCCGAGTTCGATGCGCTGGGCCAGATGACCGAGTACCTCAACGGCGAAGATGGCCTGCCGCACACCATCATCGACACGACGTACAAGTCCAAGTACCTGTGGTGGAACACCCTGGCCCAGGTCGAGCGTTTTCAGGACTGTTCGGGCAAGAGCACCTACTACCGCTATGACGAGCGCCAGCACCTGGTGGCGGTGACCGATGCGCTGAACCAGACCACCACGCTGGAACGCAAACCGGACGGG
>NZ_JBFPFX010000069.1:0-455 GCF_047978245.1 Pseudomonas sp. LFS044 | reverse complement strand
ATGTGATTTCTCGCATGGTCACTTGTGATGCTGATAATCTTTTTGACTATCAGTCCGTACTCACAAGCACCCACACGAATTGCTTGATTCAATTTGTTAAAGAGCGTTTGGCTAAGAGCTTTTCGTCTCAACCGAGGCGCGCATTCTACGCTTTCCTCAGAACCTGTCAAGCGTTTATTTTGAAGTTCTTACCGAGAAACTCGTTTAGCTTCAAACACTTAACTCGCTGCGATCTCTCGTAGCGGGAGGCGAATAATACAGCATTCAAAAATGCTGTCAACCACCTTTTTAACACTGCTGATCTGTCTCTCGACCTGGTCAGCAAGAAGCTTGAGCTTCTACTTAAAGACAAAACCCCTACCTGCTCGCGCAGATAGGGGTTTTGCGAAATGAATCTTGACGATGACCTACTCTCACATGGGGAAACCCCACACTACCATCGGCGATGCATCGTT
>NZ_JBFPFX010000068.1:0-471 GCF_047978245.1 Pseudomonas sp. LFS044 | reverse complement strand
GGAGGTCTTGCGGAGGGAGGTGACGGGCAGGATGCCCGTCAAGCGCTTCGGCCCATGGATGGGCCGTGGGCGCGGTCCTCCCGGGAGCAAGGCCGGAGCGAGGGAACCCCGAAGCGCAGCGTAGGGGCCGTATGATAGGAGCCAGCCTTTTTTGGTTACTTTTTGGGGCGTTTGCCAAAAAGTGACCCGCCGTAAGGGCGGAAAGGTGAGTGAGCGTCGCCACAGCCATTGGATCTGCTCAAACACATCGGAACCGTCTCGTGATGCTTTTGGCTTTTGGCTTTTGGCTTTTGGCTTTTGGCTTTTGGGGTTTCGGGCTTTTAAAAAGGGGACATATCCGTTTGCGATGGCGGCGCCAACTCACCTTTCCGCCCTTACGGCGGGTTACTTTGGTCTTGGCCAAAGTAACCAAAACCGCCCGCTCCCATCATCCGGCCCCTACGCTTCGCTCCGGGGTTCCCTCGCTCCGGC
>NZ_JBFPFX010000067.1:0-483 GCF_047978245.1 Pseudomonas sp. LFS044 | reverse complement strand
GTGGTCGACAACCAGGCTGTCGAAACGCTGACCCAGTACCGCTACGACGAACACGGCCAGCTCAGTGCCGTGGTCAACCGCAACGGCGACACCGTGCGCAGCTTCAGCTACGCCGACGGCGTGATGGTGACCCACAGCAACGCCATTGGCCTGGGCTGCCACTACCGCTGGGAAACCCTCAACGGGAAACCCCGCGTGGTCGAGCACTGGACCAGCGACGGCGAGCACTTCCACTTCCGCTACGACTTCGCAGCGCGCACCAGCTGGGCCACCGACGTGCTGGGCCGCGAGCTGGAGATTCACTACAACGAAGACCACCGCGTCATCGCCAGCCGCGACTACGGCGGCGAACGCTACGCCATCGACCTGGACGATTTCGGCAACATGGTTGGCCTGACCCTGCCGGACGGCAACCAGTTGCACTTCAAGTACGACGAGTTCGCCCGCCTGCTCGAAGAAACCGACCCGCTGGGCCGCACCATC
>NZ_JBFPFX010000066.1:0-499 GCF_047978245.1 Pseudomonas sp. LFS044 | reverse complement strand
TGGTCGCCGACATCCGTCGCGTGCTGCCGTCCGAAGGCATCGTCGCCCTGGACAACGGCATCTACAAGATCTGGTTCGCCCGCAACTACAAGGCGCACAAGCCCAACACCGTGCTGCTCGACAACGCCCTGGCGACCATGGGCGCCGGCCTGCCATCGGCCATGGCGGCGCACCTGGTGTACCCGGACCGCCCAGTGATTTCGGTGTGCGGCGACGGCGGCTTCATGATGAACAGCCAGGAGCTGGAAACGGCTGTACGCCTGGGCATGCACGTCACCGTGGTGATCCTGCGTGACGACGGCTACGGCATGATCCGCTGGAAGCAGGCCAACATGGGCTTCACCGATTTCGGCCTGGACTACGGCAACCCGGACTTCGTCAAATACGCCGAAGCCTACGGTGCCAATGGCCACCGTGTGGAAAGCGCCGAAGGCTTGCTGCCGCTGCTCGAGCACTGCATCAAGACCCCGGGCGTGCACGTGATCGACTGCCCGGTGGA
>NZ_JBFPFX010000065.1:0-540 GCF_047978245.1 Pseudomonas sp. LFS044 | reverse complement strand
GGCCAGAGCATCACCATCGGCGTCGGTGAATCGTCCGGCTCGGTCAACTTCACCGCACCGAACAACGTCTACAACACCAACGCCCCGCTGACCAACAGCATCACCAAGGTCGATGGCGGTAACTACGAGCAGCTCGAAACCGCAGGTAACCCGACCACCACGGTTACCGACAGCCCAGCGACCCAAGCCACCACGGACCTGGTGCTGAGCGCCACCGGCGATGTCGCCGAGGGCGGGCAGATCGTCTACACCGCGACGCTGAGCAACCCAGCGGGCACGGCGATGACCGTGACCCTGAGCAACGGCTCGACCATCAACATCGCCGCCGGTCAAACGACTGGCCAGGTGACGGTCGCAGCCCCAGCCGATGACGTCTACAAAGACGCCGGCCAGGTCAAAGTGAGTGTCACCGGCACCACCGGTGGCGACTTCGAGAATCTGGCCGTTAATCCAGCCGAAGCCGTCACCAACGTCAGCGATACCATCGATACCAGCACGGTCACGTTGACCGCTAATGCCTCGGTCATCGAAGGCGGCGTG
>NZ_JBFPFX010000064.1:0-812 GCF_047978245.1 Pseudomonas sp. LFS044 | reverse complement strand
ACCTATACCCGCGAGTTCAAGCAACGTGCTGCCAGCATGGTTCTTGATGACAACGGCTCGATTCCAGATGTTTGTGCGTCGATGGAGGTCGGCCCTACGGCGCTGCGCCGCTGGGTTGATCAGGTTCGCAAAGAGCGTCAGAAGGGCCAGCCAGTAGCAGGTACCAAGGCAATCAGCGACGAACAGCGAGAGCTCCAGGAGCTGCGGGCCAAAGTTAAGCGCCTGGAGACCGAGGCCGAAATATTAAAAAAGGCTACGGCTCTCTTGATGTCGGATCCCGATCGTTTTTCCTGATCGAGGAACTGAGAGAGTCAGGCCTGTATCCGACCAGCCTGCTTTGCAGTGCGCTGAGCGTTTCCCGCAGCGCGTTTTATGACTGGCTTCGCCGCCGTTCGGCCCCGAATACCAAGCGCAACGGGCTCAGAGAAAAAGTCGTTCAACTGCACGTCGAAAGCCGGGGAAGTGCGGGCGCGAGGATGATCTCTCAGTGCCTGAAAGCCCAGGATTTCAAGGTGGGGCGGTATCTGGCCCGAAAGCTCATGGAGGAGGCAAACCTGGCCAGCAGGCAGCGCCGCCGGCATCAGTATCGCTCCAAGGGTGTCGAGGCATATGTGGCCAAGAATCTGCTCGAACGTAACTTTGAGCCAACAGCCATCAACCAAGTCTGGTGCGGCGACGTTACCAGCTTGATGGTCGGGAAACGCTGGTATCACCTGGCAGTAGTCATTGATTTGTTCGCCCGCCGGATCATTGGTTGGGCGTTTTCGCTGATCAACGACGCCACCCTGGTCAGCAAGGCACTGAGGATGGCG
>NZ_JBFPFX010000063.1:0-897 GCF_047978245.1 Pseudomonas sp. LFS044 | reverse complement strand
TGACTGGGGTGAAGTCGTAACAAGGTAGCCGTAGGGGAACCTGCGGCTGGATCACCTCCTTAATCGACGACATCAGCCTGCTGATGAGCTCCCACACGAATTGCTTGATTCTTTGTATAAAGACGATGCTGTAACGCGACCCTGTTATAGGTCTGTAGCTCAGTTGGTTAGAGCGCACCCCTGATAAGGGTGAGGTCGGCAGTTCAAATCTGCCCAGACCTACCATTACATGGTGCAGCCTAGAATACGGGGCCATAGCTCAGCTGGGAGAGCGCCTGCCTTGCACGCAGGAGGTCAGCGGTTCGATCCCGCTTGGCTCCACCACTTTTCGCCGTACGCAGTCGCTTGTCAGAACTTAGAAATGAACATTCGTTGATGAATGTTGATTTCTGGCTTTTGTCAGATCGTTCTTTAAAAATTCGGATATGTGATAGAAATAGACTGAACACTACTTTCACTGGTAGTGGATCAGGCTAAGGTAAAATTTGTGATGTTGCATTACGAATTTTCGGCGAATGTCGTCTTCACAGTATAACCAGATTGCTTGGGGTTATATGGTCAAGTGAAGAAGCGCATACGGTGGATGCCTTGGCAGTCAGAGGCGATGAAAGACGTGGTAGCCTGCGATAAGCTTTGGGGAGTCGGCAAACAGACTGTGATCCAGAGATCTCTGAATGGGGGAACCCACTCAGCATAAGCTGAGTATCTTGTACTGAATACATAGGTGCAAGAGGCGAACCAGGGGAACTGAAACATCTAAGTACCCTGAGGAAAAGAAATCAACCGAGATTCCCTTAGTAGTGGCGAGCGAACGGGGACCAGCCCTTAAGTTGGTTTGAGATTAGTGGAACGCTCTGGAAAGTGCGGCCATAGTGGGTGATAGCCCCGTACACGAAA
>NZ_JBFPFX010000062.1:0-1031 GCF_047978245.1 Pseudomonas sp. LFS044 | reverse complement strand
CGATGCATCGCCGATGGTAGTGTGGGGTTTCCCCATGTGAGAGTAGGTCATCGTCAAGATTCATTTCGCAAAACCCCTATCTGCGCGAGCAGGTAGGGGTTTTGTCTTTCCGATATTCGCACACCTTTCGCCAATCAAATATCTTTTGTCCGTCTCGTACCTGCGCAAAAGCGCTCAAGGGTGCGACAATTAATCCTGTTCGTTTACGTGACTTTGCCCTGCCCAAGCTGCGTCAAGGCTTAGGTTCGGGGCATCCTCGCGCCCGGACAGAGCGATGCCAGCGTGCCGTGCTGCGCATTTATGGACCTTCACCGTCCTATACAATTGAGGTTACAAGCAAGATGGCCAAGGCCGCCGATGTCGTTGTGCAATGCCTGGAAAACGAAGGTGTCGAGTATGTGTTCGGCATCCCGGGTGAGGAAAACCTCGACCTGCTGGAATCCCTGCGCAAGTCGAAGATCAAGCTGGTACTGACCCGCCACGAGCAGTCCGCGGGCTTCATGGCCGCCACCTATGGCCGCCTGACCGGCAAGACCGGCGTCAGCCTGTCGACCCTGGGCCCTGGCGCGACCAACCTGGTGACCGCCAGCGCCTACGCCTATCTCGGCGGCATGCCGATGATGATGATTACCGGCCAGAAGCCGATCAAGAAGTCCAAGCAGGGCCGCTTCCAGATCATCGACGTGTGCGGCATGATGGACCCCATCACCAAGTACACCCACCAGTTCGCCTCGGCCGACAACATCCCGGCCCGCATGCGTGAAGCGTTCCGCCTGGCCGAAGAAGAAAAGCCGGGTGCCGTGCACTTGGAACTGCCGGAAGACATCGCTGCCGAGCAGACCGATGCCATGCCGATCCCGCGCAGCCTGCACCGCCGTCCGCTGGCCGAGCATGTGGCCATCGAAGCCGCCATCGAGAAGCTGCGCACCGCGCGCAGCCCGATCCTGGTGATCGGCGCCGGCGCCAACCGCAAGATGACCGCCAAGGTCCTCAAGCAGCTGATCGACAAGACCGGCATCCCGTTCGTCACC
>NZ_JBFPFX010000061.1:0-1081 GCF_047978245.1 Pseudomonas sp. LFS044 | reverse complement strand
TGCCTCGGTCATCGAAGGCGGCGTGGTCACTTACACCGCTTCCGTCAGCGCCCCGGTCACCGGCAGCCCGCTGGTGGTAACCCTGGCTAATGGCCAGAGCATCACCATCGGTGTCGGCGAGTCGTCCGGTTCGGTCAACTTCACCGCGCCGAACAACGTCTACAACACCAACGCTCCGCTGACCAACAGCATCACCAAGGTCGAAGGTGGTAACTACGAGCAGCTCGAAACTGCAGGCACGCCGACCACCACGGTCACCGACAGCCCAGCGACCCAAGCCACCACGGACCTGGTGCTGAGTGCCACCGGCGATGTCGCTGAAGGCGGGCAGATCGTCTACACCGCGACCCTGAGCAACCCGGCCGGCACGGCAATGACTGTGACCCTGAGCAACGGAGCGACCATCAACATCGCCGCCGGTCAAACGACTGGCCAAGTGACGGTCGCGGCGCCGGCCGATGACGTCTACAAAGACGCCGGTCAAGTCAAAGCCACCATCACTGGCACCACCGGCGGTGACTTCGAGAATCTGGCGGTCAACCCGGCCGAAGCCGTGACTAACGTCAGCGATACCATCGATACCAGCACGGTCACGTTGACCGCCAATGCCTCAGTCATCGAAGGCGGCGTGGTCACTTACACCGCTTCCGTTAGCGCCCCGGTCACCGGTAGCCCGCTGGTGGTCACCCTGGCCAACGGCCAGAGCATCACCATCGGCGTGGGCGAGTCGTCCGGCTCGGTCGACTTCGTTGCGCCAAACAACGTCTACAACACCAATGCTCCGCTGACCAACAGCATTACCAAGGTCGAAGGCGGCAATTACGAGCAGCTCGAAACTGCAGGTAATCCGACTACTACCGTGACCGACGGTCCTGACACCCAGGCCACCACCAACCTGGTGCTGAGTGCCACCGGCGATGTCGCTGAAGGCGGGCAGATCGTCTACACCGCGACCCTGAGCAACCCAGCGGGCACGGCAATGACTGTGACCCTGAGCAACGGCGCGACCATCGCTATCGCCGCCGGCCAAACTGTCGGTCAAGTCACCGTCGCTGCGCCGGCCGATGACGTCTACAAGGAC
>NZ_JBFPFX010000059.1:0-3060 GCF_047978245.1 Pseudomonas sp. LFS044 | reverse complement strand
ATCGCCGATGGTAGTGTGGGGTTTCCCCATGTGAGAGTAGGTCATCGTCAAGATTCATTTCGCAAAACCCCTATCTGCGCGAGCAGGTAGGGGTTTTGTCTTTTCTGGCCGAAAAACTCTTTGTTGGTGAGCTTTTCGGGCGGCCCTTTTCCTATGCAAGCCCACTACCCATAGCTATCATGCCAGCCTTATTCCAAGTCGAGACTGGCATGCTGAAGTTGTTGAATCTCCTCAAGGATGGCCGGTTCCATTCCGGGGAAGCCTTGGGGGTAGCCCTTGGGGTAAGCCGCAGCGCCGTTTGGAAACAGCTGCAGCACCTGGAGAGTGAGCTGAACCTCACCATTCACAAGGTTCGTGGGCGTGGCTACCAGCTTGCGGCGCCTCTGGCCCTGCTCGAAGCGAACGCGATTGCCGAGTTTGCCGACGGTAACCCGTGGCCCGTTTTCATCCATGACACCATCGATTCGACCAATGCTGAAGGGCTTCGGCTTGCCGGCCAAGGGCAGGCTGCTCCGTTTTTGGTGCTTGCCGAGCGCCAGAGCGCTGGGCGTGGTCGCCGTGGTCGTCAATGGGTCAGCCCATTTGCGGAAAACCTCTACTACAGCCTCGTACTGCGTGTCGAAGGTGGCATGCGTCAGCTCGAGGGCTTGAGCCTGGTAGTGGGCCTGGCTGTCATGCGTACCCTGCAAGATTTCGGTGTCAAGGGTGTAGGGCTGAAGTGGCCCAACGATGTGCTTGTGCGTGGGCAGAAGATCACTGGCATTCTGCTGGAGCTAGTCGGTGATCCTGCGGATGTGTGTCACGTCGTCCTTGGTATCGGTATTAATGTGAACATGCAGGCTAATGACCAAGTCGACCAGGAGTGGACCTCGATGAAGCGCGAGGCGGGTGTGACAATTGATCGCAATCGCCTGGTGGCCATGCTCAGTCAGCAGCTTCAGCACGAATTGGCGCGTCACCGCCGCTATGGTTTTGCCGCATTCCAGGAAGAGTGGGAGCAGGCACACCTGTGGCAAGGGCGTAAGGTGTCGCTAATTGCCGGCAGTACCCGCGTAGATGGAGTGGTGCTGGGTGTGGACGGGCAGGGCGGGTTACGCCTTGAGGTCGACGGTGTGGAAAAGAGCTTCAGTGGTGGTGAGCTCAGTTTGAGGTTGCGTGATGATTCTTGAGCTCGATTGCGGTAACAGCTTTATAAAATGGCGTGTGATTCATGCGGCCGACGCGACGATCGTGGGCGGTGGCATTGTTGACTCGGACCAGGCGCTGGTTGCTGAAGTCAGTGCCTTGGCGTCATTGCGCTTGTCGGGTTGCCGCGTCGTCAGCGTGCGCAGTGAAGAAGAGACCGCTGCTCTCTGCAGTTTGATCGCTCAGGCCTTTTCGGTAGTGGCGCGCGTTGCGGCACCGGCCCAGGAAATGGCCGGTGTACGTAACGGCTATGCAGATTTCGAGCGTTTGGGCATGGATCGTTGGCTGGCGGCGTTGGGTGCCTTCCATCTGGCCAAGGGGGCTTGCCTGGTAATTGATCTGGGCACTGCTGCAAAAGCCGACTTCATTGCCGCGGATGGCGAGCACCTGGGTGGGTACATTTGCCCAGGCATGCCATTGATGCGTAGCCAGCTGCGTACCCACACCCGGCGAATCCGCTACGACGATGCTTCGGCAGAGCGTGCATTGAACAGCCTTGCACCTGGGCGTTCAACCGTGGAGGCAGTGGAGCGCGGTTGCGTGCTCATGCTCCAGGGCTTTGCCCGCACTCAGCTCGAGCAAGCGCGTGCCTTGTGGGGTGATGCGTTTACTGTGTTCCTTACCGGCGGCGATGCACCGCTGGTGCGTGAGGCTGCGCCACAGGCGCGTGTGGTGCCTGACCTGGTATTCGTTGGTCTTGCAATGGCCTGCCCATTGGACTGAGGTGTGTATGCGTTGGTTGTTTCTGCTGTTGCTGGTGCTCAACGTCTTTTACTACGTATGGCATCAACAGGAAGCCCCTCTCAAAGCCAAGGATGTCGCCCCACTGTCTTTGTATAAAGGCAATCAACAGGAAATTCGCCTGTTGCGTGAAACCGGTGTCTCGGCGCCGGCTCGGCGTCGGGATGAATGCCTGGTTGTGGGTGGTCTGGCAGGTAAAGATCAGCTCGAGGCACTGCGTCAGCGGTTGCTGAGCCTGGATATCAACGCTTTGCCGGTATCCGGTCAGCTGCCTGGCGCCGATGGGCTTTGGCTGAAGGTCGCGCCCGAAAGCGAGCGTTTGCTGGACCAAGCCGTCCTCGCCACTCTTTCCAACGATTTCAAAGACTTAAAACATAAAATTATTTTCTGCCAGGGTATTGCAACTGGCGAATAGCTTGATAGAATGGCGCCCGCTTCACAGGGAACACCACTCAGGTGGTAGAGCTGGAGGCGGTGTCAAAGCAGCTAAGTTTCAGATTTGATTGAAAAAAATTTGAAAAAGAGCTTGACACTAGGGCGGCAGCAACATAGAATGCCGGCCACATCTGGAGGGATTCCCGAGCGGCCAAAGGGGACGGACTGTAAATCCGTTGCGCGAGCTTCGAAGGTTCGAATCCTTCTCCCTCCACCAGTTTTAGCGAGAGCCGCAAGCTCCGCGGGTATAGTTTAGTGGTAGAACCTCAGCCTTCCAAGCTGATGATGCGGGTTCGATTCCCGCTACCCGCTCCAAGTTTGCTGGATTTTGCACAAAGTGTTTCGCTCTTGTAGCTCAGTTGGTAGAGCACACCCTTGGTAAGGGTGAGGTCAGCGGTTCAAGTCCGCTCAAGAGCTCCATATAAACAAGGCAGATATGAAAATATCTGCCTTTGTTTTATCAGCGCAAGACTATTTCTTCTGCGGAGGATTGTATCGATGGCTAAGGAAAAGTTTGATCGTTCCCTTCCCCACGTCAACGTCGGCACTATCGGCCACGTCGACCACGGTAAGACCACTTTGACCGCGGCTCTGACTCGCGTTTGCTCCGAAGTTTTCGGTTCGGCAATCGTTGAGTTCGACAAGATCGACTCGGCTCCGGAAGAAAAAGCGCGCGGTATCACCATCAACACCGCTCAC
>NZ_JBFPFX010000058.1:0-4382 GCF_047978245.1 Pseudomonas sp. LFS044 | reverse complement strand
AGCCGGCTCCCATACTGTTCGGTGTTGCACCGCGGTTGTGGGAGCCGGCTTGCCGGCGATGGGGCGCAAAGCGGCCCCGGTTTCATTCAGAGAATCGGTGAAACACTCGGTTCCTGCCGCGGCCAGGCATCCAGCACCGCCTTGATCAACGTCGCCAGCGGGATGGCGAAGAAGATCCCCCAGAAGCCCCACAACCCGCCGAACAGCAACACCGCGCAGATGATCGCCACCGGGTGCAGGCTCACTGCCTCGGAGAACAGCAGCGGCACCAGCACGTTGCCATCCAGCGCCTGGATGATCGCGTACACCGTCATCAGGTAGATGAACTGGTCACCCCAGCCCCACTGGAACAGCGCGATCAGCGTCACCGGCACGGTCACCACCACCGCCCCTACATACGGCACCACCACCGACAGCCCCACCAACAGTGCCAGCAGCGCGGCATAGTTGAGCCCCAGGCTGATGAAGGCAATGTAGGTGGCAATCCCGCAGATCAGGATCTCGATGCCCTTGCCGCGGATGTAGTTGGCAATCTGCCGGTTCATCTCGCTGCCCACCCTGTTGAGCAACGTGCGCTGGCGCGGTAGGTAACCGCTGACCCAGCGGCCGATCAACTCGCGGTCCTTGAGGAAGAAGAACACCAGGATCGGCACCAGCACCAGGTAGATCATGGCGCTCACCAGCAGCGGCAGGCTCGACAGCGAGAAGGTCAGCGCCCACTGGCCAAACTTGCCGATCTCGCCACGCACCGACTCGATGGCATGCAGCACCTGCTCGTCCGACACCAGGTGCGGGTAGCGCTCGGGCAGCAGCAACAGCAACGACTGCCATTTGCCGAGCATGCCTGGCAGTTCGTTGAACAGGGTGATCAGCTGATGCCAGAGCAGCGGCACCAGCACCAGCAGGAACACCGCCAGCGCCCCCATGAACAGGGTGAACACCAGCACCACGGCCATCCGCGTCGGCACCCGAATACGCTCCAGGGCATTGACCAGCCCCTGCATCAGAAACGCCAGCACCATACCGGCCAGCACCGGCGCGAGCATGCCGCCGAGGGTAAGCACCGCGGTAAAGGCCAGGAACAGCAGGACCGCCAACACCACGGCTTCCTCATCGGAGAAGTAGCGGTGTATCCAGTCGCGAAGCACTTTGAACATTGACGATCCTTGGTTGGACTCAGGCCTTGCGCAGCCAGTAGGTATAGGTGCCGGCCTCGGCCGTTTCCTGCAGCAGCGTATGACCGGCCAGCTGGGCGAAAGTGCGGAAGTCGCGCTGGGAGCCGGCATCGGTGGCGATCACCTTGAGCACCGCGCCACTGGCCAGGCGGTTGAGTTCCATCTTCGCCTTGAGCAGCGGCAGCGGGCAGTTCAGCCCGCTGGCGTCGAGTTCGGCGTCGCAGGTCAGGGTGTCACTCATCAGGGGTTCTCCACGCGTGGGGCAGACGTCTTTGGTAACAGGGCAGCTAGGATACCGCCACTGGTCGTCTACGTGCGAGCGGGCTACAGTAGGCGCTTTGACCCGACGCGAGCTTCGTGCATGAATCTACTGCGCCCTACCCTGCTGACGCTGGCCTGCCTGATGGCCCTCCCCGGCCATGCTGACGACCTGCCATCACTGGGCGACGCCAGTTCTGCGATCGTCTCGCCGCAACAGGAGCACCAGCTCGGGCGCGCCTGGCTCAGCCTGCTGCGCGGCCAGGTCAACCAGTTGAACGACCCGCAGCTCAAGGACTACGTCGAAACCACCGTGTACCGGTTGGCCGAAACCAGCCAGCTGCAGGACCGGCGCCTGGAATTCATCCTCATCGACAGCCGTGAACTCAACGCTTTCGCAGCGCCCGGCGGCATCGTCGGGGTCAACGGTGGGCTGTTCCTCAATGCCCGCACCGAAGGCGAGTATGCCTCGGTGCTGGCGCACGAACTGGCGCACTTGTCGCAACGCCACTTCGCCCGCGGCGTCGAGGCCCAGCAACGCATGCAGCTGCCGATGATGGCGGCTTTGCTCGCGGGTATCGTGCTGGCTGCCGGCGGCGCTGGCGATGCGGGTATCGGCATGATTGCCGGCACCCAGGCGGCGGCCATCCAGGAACAGCGGCGCTTCTCGCGGCAGAACGAACAGGAGGCCGACCGCATCGGCATCCAGAACCTGGAAAAGGCCGGTTACGACCCTCGCAACATGCCCACCATGTTCGAACGCCTGGCGCAGCAGTACCGCTACGGCGCCAAGCCGCCGGAGTTTCTGCTGACTCACCCGGTGACCGAATCACGTATTGCCGACACCCGCAACCGTGCCGAGCAGGCGCCCAAGGGCGGCGTCGAGGACAGCCAGCGCTACCAGCTGATTCGCGCTCGCGTGGCCCTTACCTATGAAGAAACGCCAGGCCTGGCCGCCAAGCGCTTTCGCACCCAGCTCGATGACGACCCTAAACTCGACCCTGCACGCTACGGCCTGGCCCTGGCGCAGATCAAGGGTGGCCAGCTGAACGAAGCGCGCGAAAACCTCAAGCCGTTGTTGGCGAAGGCCCCCAACGACATCACCTACAACCTGGCGCAGATCGACCTGGACATCACCAACAACCGCCTGGCAGACGCCCAGCAACGGGCCGAGCGCATGCAGGGCTTGTATCCGGGCAACTACCCGCTGAAACAGGTCCGCGCCGATTTGCTGGTCAAGCAGAACAAGCCCGCCGAGGCCGAAAAGGTGTTGAACGACCTGCTCAAGAGCCGGCCGGATGACCCGGACGTGTGGTACGACATGGCCGAGGTGCGGGGGTTGTCGGGCAATACCATTGGCCTGCACCGTGCGCGTGCCGAGTACTTCACCTTGGTTGGGGATTTTGACCAGGCGATCCAGCAGCTGGATTACGCCAAGCGCCGCGCGGGCAGCAACTTCCCGCTGGCATCACAGATCGACCAGCGCCAGCGCGAGATCCTGGAGCAGCAGCGGATGGTCAGGGAAATGATGGGGCGTTAAGGGCCCTTCGCGGGCAAGCCCGCTCCCACAGGGACCGCGTGATACCTGTAGGAGCGGTCTTGCCCGCGAAGACGTCGACGCGGACCAACGTCAGGCGTTACCAGACAACTTCAGCCGAGCCGCCTGGGTAAAGTCCAGCATCCGGTTCAAAGGCTTGATCGCCTTCGGCACCAGCGCCGGGTCGACAAAGATTTCATTGGTCCCTTTACGCAGGCAATCCAGCACCCGCTCCAGGGTATTCATCGCCATCCATGGGCAGTGCGCACAGCTGCGGCACGCCGCGCCGTTGCCGGCGGTCGGGGCTTCGACGAATTCCTTGTCCGGGCACAGCTGCTGCATCTTGTAGAAGATGCCGCGGTCGGTGGCAACGATGAAGGTCTTGTTCGGCAGCGTCTGCGCGGCTTTGATCAGCTGGCTGGTGGAGCCCACCGCATCGGCCAGGTCGATCACCGACTCCGGGGATTCGGGGTGGACCAGGATGGCGGCATCCGGGTACAGCGCTTTCATGTCGGCCAACTGGCGCGACTTGAACTCTTCGTGGACGATGCAGGCACCGTCCCACAGCAGCATGTCGGCACCGGTCTGCTTCTGGATATAACGGCCCAGGTGCTGGTCCGGGCCCCAGATGATGGTCTCGCCGTTGTCCATCAGGCTTTCGACGATCTCCAGCGCGCAGCTGGAGGTCACCACCCAGTCGGCACGGGCTTTTACCGCCGCTGAGGTGTTGGCATAGACCACGACGGTGCGCTCGGGGTGTTGGTCGCAGAAGGCCGAGAACTCTTCGACCGGGCAACCCAGGTCAAGCGAGCAGGTAGCCTCCAGCGTCGGCATCAGCACGCGCTTTTCGGGGGTGAGGATCTTGGCGGTTTCGCCCATGAAGCGCACACCGGCGACGATTACCGTCTCGGCGGGGTGGTTCTTGCCGAAGCGGGCCATTTCCAGCGAGTCGGACACGCAGCCGCCGGTCTCTTCGGCCAGCGCCTGGATTACCGGGTCACAGTAGTAGTGGGCAACCAGCACGGCGTTCTGCGCCTTCAGCTCGGCAGCGATGGCCGCACGGTATTCGGCCTCCTGCTCGGCTGTCAGCGGGTTGGGCTGCTTGGCGTCGAGGTGGGCCTGTACCAACAGGCGTTCGGAAATCTGGGTCATGATCGCTGGACCTGCAGGCGCGCGTGCGCATCAAATCGAGTGTATCACCCGGCCCTGGCAGATCGGCTAAGGGTGCCGGACGGCAGGCATGCCGCCACGGCCCTCTGCGGGCGCGGATTATTATCGGACGCCGAAGGCTACAGACAATCAAGGGATTTCTAAAGCGGTTTTTATGTGGCCTGTACCGGCCTCATCGCCGGCAAGCCGGCTCCCACAGGTACTACACCATTCTCAAGGGCAGTGTTGTACCTGCAGGAGCC
>NZ_JBFPFX010000057.1:0-5925 GCF_047978245.1 Pseudomonas sp. LFS044 | reverse complement strand
CCCACAGGTACAGCGCTGATTCGGCAATCGGCGCTGTACCTGTGGGAGCGGGCTTGCCCCGCGAAGAAGTCACTGCCGGTTCAGCAGGCTACTTACCCCTCCAGATACCGCACCGCCAACTGCTCCGCCGCCCCCCGCGCCTGGGCCTGCAAATGCGGCGCCACCAGCATCATCACCTGATACACCACAATCCCCACGTCGCCCTCGCGCCCCAGCACCCGCTGGTAGTCCAGCGAGAACATCAGCGTCAGGGTGATCTGTTCCACCAACTGCCCCAGCGCCTGCGTTTCACTGACCACCTGCCCCTGGCCCTTGAGGCTGGCCAGCAACGCAGCCAGCGTGCGCTTGAGCGCGTTGATCAGGCTGCGCATGCCGCGCGCCAATTTCGGCAGGCGCCCCGTGAGGTTCGACAGGTCCTGGAACAGGAAGCGGTATTGAGCCATGCGCTCGACGATCAGATGCAGGAACAGCCAATAGTCCTCGGCATCCAGGCGCACTTCCAGGGGCGGGTCCAGCAGCGGCATCAGTGCCTCTTCGAAACGCTCGAACAGGCCGATCACCAACGGTTCCTTGCCGTGGAAGTGGTAGTACAGGTTGCCCGGGCTGATGCCCAGTTCGTTGGCAATCTCAAGGGTCGATACGTTGGGCTCGCCCTGCTGGTTGAACAGCTGCAGGGCGCATTCGAGGATACGGTCGCGGGTCTTCATCCAGTCGTTGTGCTCATCGGGTCAGGACATAGGTGCCTGGCGCGGGGCCCAGCGGTGGATAAGTTGCATTACCCAGCTCCACGCGTGGCGCCTTCAGCGGGCCGGAGCGCGGGGTGATCCACTCCAGCCACAGCGGCCACCAGCTGCCGTCGCTGCGCTGGGCATCGTGGAACCAGGCCCGCGGGTCGCTGGAAAGCTTGGGGTTGTCCAGGTAAAAGGCCTTGGGGTTGCCTGGCGGGTTGATGATGCTTTGGATATGCCCGCTGTTGGCCAGCACGAAACGACGCTCGCCACCCAGCAGCAGGGCCGAGCGGTACACCGCGTCCCACGGGGTGATGTGGTCGTTGCTGCCTGCCACGGTAAAGCTGTCCAGGTCGACCTGCTTGAGGTCGATGGGGGTGCCGCAGACCTCCAGCCCGTTCGAGTGGGTCAGCGGGTTGTGCTTGAAGAAGTCCAGCAGGTCGCCATGCAGCGCGGCCGGCAAGCGCGTGCTGTCGGCGTTCCAGTAAAGGATGTCGAAGGCCGGTGGCGTCTTGCCGAGCAGATAGTTGTTGACCCAGTAGTTCCAGATCAGGTCGTTGGGCCGCATCCAGGCAAAAATCCGCGCCACTTCGCCGCCGTCCAGCACGCCACGCTGGTATGAGCGGCGCTTGGCCGCCTCGATGGTCTGCTCATCGGCGAATAGGCTGGCGGGGCTGTCGAACTTGCTGTCGAGCAGGCTGACCAGGTAAGTGGCGCTGCGCACCCGGCGCAGCTGGTGCTTGGCCTTGAGGTGGCCCTGCAGCGCGGCCATGGTCAGGCCCCCGGCGCAGGCGCCGATCAGGTTGGGGTCGCGGTTGCCGCTGATGCTGCGGCAGGCGTTGAGTGCTTCTTCCAAGGCCTGTACGTAGCTGGACAGGCCCCATTCGCGGTGGCGCGGGTCGGGGTTGCGCCAGCTGACCATGAACACCTGCAAACCGTTCTTGAGCATGTACTGGACGAAGCTGTTGGTCGGCTGCAGGTCGAAGATGTAGTACTTGTTGATCTGCGGTGGCACCACCAGCAAGGGCCGGGCATGCTGTTTTTCGCTCATGGGCTTGTACTGGATCAGCTCCAGCAGCTCATTGCGAAACACTACAGCGCCGGGGGTTGTAGCCAGGTTGCCACCGACTTCGAAGGCACGCTCGTCCACCTGGCGCGGCAGGCCGTCGTTGTGGCGCAGGTCGTCGAGCAGGTGGGCCACGCCACGCACCAGGCTCTGGCCACCGGTATTCAACAGCTCCTTGACCGCCAGCGGGTTGAGCAGCGAGTTGCTCGGCGCGAGGGCGTCGTTGATCAGGTTGAACAGGAAATGCGCGCGGGCCCGGTCGTCGGCGTCCAGGTGGCTTTCATCGATCCACAGGCGGGTCTGCTTCTGCCACGCCAGGTAGGCCTGCAGGCCGCGGCGATAGAACGGGTTCTGGCTCCATGTCGGGTCGTTGAAGCGTGCATCGCGGGGGCTCGGCTGATACGGGGTGTCGCCGAGCATCACCCGGCCCAGCTGGCCGCTCAGCGCCAACAGATGGCGGGCGGTGTGCAGCGGGTTGCGCAGGCCATGGCGGCCGACATGGCGCAGTGTCGAGATCAGGTCGCGACCGCGCAGGCCGAGCATCGCGTTCTGCACGTTCATGCTGGTGGCGGGAAGCGTTGTCGTTCCTTTGGCCGGTTTGTCTTTCATGGCAGCACTCCTTCGTCAAGCCACGGTCAGGTCAGAACGACAGCAACCAGCACCCTAGCCGCCGGAGGCTGGGCGGGGGTGCATGACTGCACGCTGACGTTCTTGCTGGAGGAACTTCATGATGATCGGGGCGACGGCCTCGGCCCGGGTGATCAGGAACAAGTGACCGTCGTCGATAATGTGTAGCTGGGCATTGGGAATTCGCCAGGCCAGCAGGCGCATGTTGATCAGCGGGATCAACGGGTCGTCGTCACCGGCCAGCACCAGGGTGGGCTGCTGGATCTTGTGCAGCCAATGGATGCTGGTCCAGCCCAGGCCGGCGAACAGCTGCCAGTAGTAGCCCAGTTTGCCGCCCGAGCGCACCTTGGATGCGTGGTGCATGGCCAGGTCGGGGTCGCGGCGAAAGCCACCGCCGTAGATCAACGGGGCGATGCGAATCACGTGCGACGGCTGAACGTATCGACGCGGGCTGGCCATCATCCACAGCACCTTGGGCTTGCCTGGCACCATCACCGCACCGGCGGCGGTGGCGGCCAGCACCAGCTTCTTGCAGCGCTCCGGGTAGTCGTGGGCGAACTGCTGCGCCAGGGCGCCACCCCAGGACACACCGATCACATTGACCTGCCCGTAATCCAGGTAATCGAGCATGCGCGCGGTCAGCTTGGCCAGGCCCGGGAAGCGGTAAGGGTGGCGCGGAGTGGAGGAGCCACCCACGCCCGGCACATCGAAGGCGATGACTTCCAGGTCGGGGTCGAGCGCCTCGATGAACGGGAACACCAGCTCCAGGTTGGCGCCGATGCCGTTGAAGATCAGCAGTGGCGTCAGGTGCGGCTTGCCCGGACGGACGGCGGTACGAATGGACTGGTCGTCCAGCTCGACGGTCCTGAATATGTAGGGTGGCGGCATGCGCGTGACTCTGATGTGGATGAAGCGCCGTGGCCCCTCCATGGGCGCCACGGCGTTACAACTCAACGTTCGTGAACGTAGGTCCCCGGTGCAGCTTCACCTGCGGCATAGGCACGGTTGCCGAGGCGCACAGGGGCCTTCTTCAGGTCACCGGCACGCTCGCCCAGCCAACTCTGCCAGTGCAGCCACCAGGAGTCGGCATGCTTGTCGGCGTTCTCCTGCCAGGCCAGCGGGTCGCCCGGGCGGTCGGCGCCGGTCATGAAGCGCGACTTGGGGTTGCCCGGCGGGTTGAGGATGCTCTGGATATGGCCGCTGTTGGACAGCACGAACTCGATCTTGCCGCCGAACAGGTGCGCCGAGCGGTAGCACGACTGCCACGGGGTAATGTGATCGTTGGTGCCGGCGACGCTGAAGATGTCGCACTGCACCTTCTTCAGGTCGATCGGCGTGCCGCACACTTCCAGTGCATCGGAACGGGTCAGTGGGTTGTTCTTGAACATTTCGATCAGGTCGCCGTGGAAGGCGGCCGGCAGGCGCGTGGTGTCGTTGTTCCAGAACAGGATGTCGAACACCGGCGGCTCGTTGCCGAGCAGGTAGTTGTTGACCCAGTAGTTCCAGATCAGGTCGTTGGGGCGCATCCAGGCGAACACCTTGGCCATGTCGCTGCCCTCGAGCACGCCGGCCTGGTAGGAATGGCGCTTGGCCGATTCGAGGGTCTGCTCGTCGACGAACAGGGCGACCTGGGTGTCCAGGGTGGTGTCGAGCACGCTGACCAGCAGGGTCAGGGCATTGACCTTTTTCTCGCCCAGCGCCGCATAGTGGCCGACCAGCGCCGTGCAGGTGATGCCGCCGGAGCAGGCACCGAGCATGTTCAGGTCCTTGCTGCCGGTGATCGCCAGCACCGCGTCGACCGCTTCCTTGAGCGCGTCGATGTAGGTCGACAGGCCCCACTCGCGCTGAGCCTTGGTCGGGTTGCGCCAGCTGATGATGAAGGTCTGCTGATGGGAGCGCAGGCAGAAGCGCGCCAGGCTCTTTTCCGGGCTCAGGTCGAAAACGTAGAACTTGTTGATCTGGGGCGGTACCACCAGCAGCGGGCGGGCATGCACCTGCTCGGTGATGGGGCTGTACTGGATCAGTTCGAGCACATCGTTGCGGTACACCACGGCGCCTTCACTGGTACCCAGGTTCTTGCCCACTTCGAAGGCGTCCATGTTTACCTGGCTGGGCATGCCGCCGTTGTTGACCACGTCCTTGGCCAGGTTGGACAGGCCGTCGAGCAGGCTCTTGCCGCCGGTCTCGAAGAACCGTTTGACTGCCGCCGGGTTGGACAGGGTGTTGGTCGGTGCCATGGCTTCGGTCATCAGGTTGATGACGAACTGGCCGCGGCTGATGTCCTGGGGGGACAGGTCGCTGTTGCCGATCCAGTCCTGCAGCTCCTTGCGCCAGGCCAGGTAGGTTTGCAGGTAGCGGCGATACAGCGGGTTCTTGCTCCAGGCCGGGTCCTGGAAGCGACGGTCGTCGCCCTCGGGGGCCAGGCTCGACTTGCCCAGCAGCACGTTCTTCAGCTCCAGGCCGAAATGCGCCACGTGCTTGGCGCTGTGCAGCGGCTGGCGCACGGCCTGGCGCAACACGGTACGGGCAGAGCTCAGCAGATCCTTGCGGCGGATGCCAATGACCGGGTTCAGGCCCAGGGTGTTGTCCGAGGCTTGCCGCTGCAACTCATCGTTGTTCTTGCTACTCATCTACGACGCTCCGTTGTCCTGAGACGAGTACCGGTTTGCTGTGGCAAACGCACAGTCGACAGCCCGGTACTGCTACTCGGGTGACCAGTGATAAGGAACAGCGGTGCTGCGGGCCGGATGCATTCGGCGATGAGCTGCGGGGGAATCTGCGTGTGAAGACTGCCTGCTTTCGCTCGCGACCTCTACAAACCGGCCTGGCCCTGATTGCCTGGAAAGCAATGCAGGGAACTTGCCAGCTCCATTGGTAACCCGACTTCATGTAATGCGCAAGACAGCGCTTGAATGAGCTGTCTGTAAGGCATTCAAACAGATGAGATTAGAAAATGCGCTCTAACTCTTGGAAGGCCTGACCTAGAGCATCAGTTTAACCACCGATTCGGCAGGATCGCGGGCTTTGCCAGCCTTGTGCAATTCATCGAGGTACTCGGCCCAGAGCTGCTCCTGGCGCAGGCACAGCTGCTCGAGGTACTCCCAAGTGAACAGGCCGCTGTCGTGGCCGTCGTCGAAGGTCAGTTTCAGCGCGTACTGGCCGGCAGGCTCAAGGCCGGAGAGGCCGACGTTGATCTTGCCAAATTGCAGGATGGGATTGCCGTGGCCCTGCACTTCGGCGGAAGGCGAGTGCACGCGCAGGAATTCGGCGGGCAGGTGGTAGACCTCGTCGGGGCCGTAGGTGAGGCTGAGGGTCTTCGAGGCTTTGTGCAGGTTGATGGCGGTGGGCAGACGGGCCATGGGCTGAATCTCTGGTTAGCTGATAATGCAAGCTTCGAGAGATTCCCGCCTTTGTGCAAGGGCCTGCTTCGCAGCCCAATCGCCGGCAACCCCGCCCCCCCCCCGGGCACCCCGGCGGCGGCCCCGGGGGGCGCCCGCGGGCCCG
>NZ_JBFPFX010000056.1:0-7692 GCF_047978245.1 Pseudomonas sp. LFS044 | reverse complement strand
TTCAGTCATGCGCCAAGGCGGACAACCATGGCCTGACTGGAACGGCGCGTTGCAACAAATGTAGGAGCGGGCTTGCCCGCGATGCGCCGCGCGGGCGGCGCTCGATCTCAAAGGCGCTGAAGATCTCAAGGCAAGCGCTTCGCGGGCGGCGCTCGATCCCATGGGCGCCATCTCACTCAAGGCATGCACCAGCAGACACCACATAGCCCCAACCATTACCCTAACCGTAACGATCAACCCCCCAGCTTGATTGATCCCCCACCCACCCCAGCCCTACTGTGCCCCCACGACAGCGAACCCGTGGAGTCACCCATGACCATAACGAAGAATCCACCGCCGCAGTGGTCCAGGCGGCGCGCCGAGAAGCAGCGCCGCCTGGACCGGGTCAAACACCTGGCCGACGGTGTGGTGCTGCCCACCGAGCGCATTGTCGAAGCGCTGGAACTGTTGATTGCCCCCGGCGACCGGGTGGTACTCGAAGGCAACAACCAGAAGCAGGCCGACTTCCTCTCGCGTTCGCTGGCCAAGGCCGACCCCGAGCGCCTGCACGACCTGCACATGATCATGCCCAGTGTCAGCCGCGCCGAGCACCTGGACCTGTTCGAGCGCGGCATCGCCCGTAAGCTCGACTTTTCCTTCGCCGGCCCGCAGAGCCTGCGCATCGGCCAGTTGCTGGAAGACGGCCTGCTCGAAGTCGGCGCCATCCACACCTACATCGAACTGTACTCGCGCCTGCTGGTGGACCTGATCCCCAACGTCACCCTGGTGGCCGGCTTCATGGCCGACCGTGATGGCAACCTGTACACCGGCCCCAGCACCGAGGACACCCCGGCGCTGGTCGAGCCTGCAGCCTTCAGCGATGGCCTGGTGATCGCCCAGGTCAACCAGCTGGTGGACCGCGTAGACGACCTGCCGCGCGTGGATATTCCGGCGTCCTGGGTGGACTTCGTGGTGGTCGCCGACCAGCCGTTCTACATCGAGCCGCTGTTCACCCGTGACCCGCGCCATATCAAGCCCGTGCATGTACTGATGGCGATGATGGCGATCCGTGGCATCTACGAAAAACACCAGGTGCAGTCGCTCAACCACGGGATTGGCTTCAACACTGCTGCCATCGAGCTGATCTTGCCAACCTATGGGGAGTCGCTAGGCCTGAAAGGCAAGATCTGCCGCAACTGGACCCTCAACCCGCACCCCACACTGATCCCCGCCATCGAAACCGGCTGGGTCGAAAGCGTGCACTGCTTCGGCACTGAACTGGGCATGGAGGACTACATCGCCCAGCGCCCGGACGTGTTCTTCACCGGCCGCGACGGCTCGCTGCGCTCCAACCGCATGATGTGCCAGCTGGCCGGGCAGTACGCGGTCGACCTGTTCATCGGCGCCACGTTGCAAGTGGATGGCGATGGCCATTCCTCGACCGTCACCCGTGGCCGCCTGGCGGGCTTCGGCGGCGCCCCGAACATGGGCCACGACCCCCGCGGCCGGCGCCATGCCACCCCGGCCTGGCTGGACATGACCGTGCCCGACACCCTGCTCGAACGCGGCCGCAAGCTGGTGGTGCAGATGGTCGAGACCTACCAGGAAGGCGGCAAACCCACCTTCGTCGAGACGCTCGATGCAGTCGAAGTGGCGAAGAAAGCGGGCATGCCGCTGGCACCGGTGATGATCTACGGCGACGACGTCACCCACCTGCTCACCGAGGAAGGCATCGCCTACCTGTACAAAGCCCGCAGCCTGGAGGAGCGCCAGCAGATGATCGCCGCCGTGGCCGGCGTCACCGCCATCGGCTTGCGCCACGACCCCAAGGACACCTTGCGCTTGCGCCAGCAAGGCCTGGTGGCCCTGCCCGAAGACCTCGGCATCCGCCGCACCGACGCCAGCCGCGAACTGCTCGCCGCGCGCAGCATCGCTGATTTGGTCGACTGGTCCGGTGGCCTGTACAACCCGCCTGCACGGTTCAGGAGCTGGTAATGAAAGCACTCAACCTGCAACCCTTGCCGCTGGCCGATCACCTTGCCGACCTGGCTGTGGAGGCACTGATCGACGAAGCCGACCTGTCGCCCAAGCCCGGCCTGGTAGACCGCCGCAGCAGCGGCGCGCACAGCGACATGAGCCTGGCCCTGATGCATGCCTCGGCGCTGGCCCTGTGGCCCTGCCTGCGGCAGATGGCCGAGGCAGCACAGGCCCATGGCGAAATCGGCGTGCCGCTGCGTGCCGCCCTGGGCCGCATCGGCCGTGACGGCGAAGCGGCGATGCTGACGGCCACCGCTGGCGTGAACACCCATCGCGGCGCGATCTGGGCGCTTGGCCTGCTGGTCGCGGCCCGCGCGCTGGATGCACAGGCCGCCCCCACCACCCTCGCTGCACGCGCTGGCCGCATCGCCCTGATCGACGACCCGGCCGCCGCGGTGCAAGACAGCCACGGCACCCAGGTACGCCGCCGTTACGGTGCCAGCGGTGCCCGCGAGCAAGCGCAACAAGGTTTTCCCGCCGTGATTGAACACGGCCTGCCACAGCTGCGCCGCAGCCGCGCCAAGGGAGCCAGCGAAAACCACGCACGGCTCGATGCCTTGCTGGCGATCATGGCCGCACTCAGCGACACCTGCGTGCTCTGGCGCGCCGGCCGCGAAGGCCTGCAAACGCTGCAGCAGGGTGCCCGCGATGTGCTTGCGGCCGGTGGCAGTGCCACGCTCGCAGGCCGTCGCCAACTGCGCCTGCTGGACGCCCGACTGCTGCAACTCAACGCCTCACCGGGCGGCGCCGCCGATTTGCTGGCTGCCTGCCTGTTCCTCGACAAAGCCGGGAGCCTGTGACATGGAAACCCTGAACTTTCAATTCCCGGCCGCCGAGCCTGGCCGTGGCCGCACCCTGGTGGGCTGCGTCAGCTCCGGTGACCTGGAAGTGCTGATCGAACCCGGCACTGCCGGCCACCTGCAAATCCAGGTCGTCACCTCGGTAAACGGTAGCGGCGCGCGCTGGGGCCAGCTGTTCCAGCGGCTGTTCGAAGGCCGCCAGTGGCCGGCCGTGAACATCGACATCCATGATTTCGGCGCCACCCCTGGCGTGGTACGCCTGCGCCTGGAGCAAGGCTTCGAGGAGATCGCCCATGACTGATACCGAACGCCTGCTGCGCAGCCGCAGCTTCGTCGAACTGGGTGCGCGCCAGCGCGCCCGCGCCTTGCTCGACCCGGGCAGCTTCCGCGAGCTGCTGGGGCCGTTCGACCGGTTGATGTCGCCGTGGCTGCCGCGCCAGGGCATCGTGCCCCAGGCCGACGACGGCGTGGTCATCGCCCAAGGACTGCTGGGCGGTCGCCGCACAGTCATTGCCGCCATCGAAGGCGCGTTTCAGGGCGGCAGCATGGGTGAAGTCGGCGGCGCCAAGATTGCCGGCGCGCTGGAACTGGCCATTGAAGACAACCGCAACGGCATACCGACCTGCGCCGTGCTGCTGCTGGAAACCGGCGGCGTACGCCTGCAGGAGGCCAACCTCGGCCTGGCGGCGATTGCCGAAATCCAGGCCGCGATCGTCGAGCTGAGTACCCATCAACCGGTCATCGGCCTGGTCGCAGGCGCCGTCGGCTGCTTCGGCGGCATGTCCATCGCTGCCGGCCTGTGCAGCCACTTGCTGGTCACCCGCGAAGCGCGCCTGGGCCTCAACGGCCCGCAGGTGATCGAGCAGGAGGCGGGTATCGGCGAATACGACGCCAAGGACCGCCCGTTCATCTGGAGCCTGACCGGGGGTGAACAGCGCCACGCCAGCGGCCTGGTGGACGGCTACGTGGCCGATGACGTCGACGACATTCGCCAGCAGCTGTTGCAGTTGCTCGATGCCCCCAGTGCCGATCGCGCAGGCCGCCACGCCTGGTACCGCGAACGGCTTGCGAGCCTTGGCGCCGACTGCCCGCAACTGGACGCCGCCGCCGTGCGTGCCCTTTACCAAGGAGAAACCTCATGAACCGCGCCCTGAACTGGCTGCCGGGCCTGGCCGGTGGTGAAGCACTGCCGGGTTACCCCGCGTCACTGCGGGTCATTGACGGCGAACTGGACAACCGTCTGGCGCGCTTCATCGCCGTCGTGCCGGATGCACACAACCCGTTCCCCCGCGCGCGCAACGGTGAGGTCGGCCTGCTCGAAGGCTGGGGTCTGGCCAAAGCGGTAAGCGAGGCGGTTGAACTGGACCGCGACGGCGAGAAACGCGCCATCGTCGCAGTCATCGATGTGCCCAGCCAGGCATACGGCCGCCGCGAAGAGGCCTTGGGCATCCATCAGGCGCTGGCCGGCGCGGTGCAGGCCTATGCCCAGGCACGCCTGGCCGGGCACCCGGTGATCGGCCTGCTGGTGGGCAAGGCCATGTCCGGCGCCTTCCTGGCCCACGGCTACCAGGCCCAGCGGCTGATCGCCCTGGACGACAGCGGGGTGATGGTGCACGCGATGGGCAAAGCCGCCGCAGCGCGCATTACCTTGCGCAGTGTCGAACAGCTCGAAGCCCTGGCCGCCGAAGTGCCGCCGATGGCTTATGACCTGGCCAGCTATGCCTCGCTCGGCCTGTTGTGGCGGCGCTTGAGTGTGGAAAACGCCGATACGCCAAGCCCCGCCGACCTGGCCCAGGTGCGGGCCTGCCTGGCCGAAGCCGTGCGCGATATCGGCACCTGTACCGACCTGTCGGCGCGCCTGAATGGCCAACACCGCAACGCGTCCCGCGAAGTGCGTGCGCGCTTGCGCAGCCAATGGCAGGAGGCCTGAGATGAACGCCCCGCAACCACATGACCTGCTCTGGGGGATGCCCCCGGCTGCGTTGCCCGCCGATGCCCCCGCCTGGGCCGCGCAGGTACTGGCGGCCGGGCAGCCTGTGGTGGTGCGGCGTGCGCGCTGCGCCGCAGGTTGGGTAGCGGTGGGCGTGCGTGGGCAAGGGCGGGCGCAGCGCCTGGGCGTGCAAATGCGCCTGGCCGATGTTCGCCGGCAGTCGAGCCCCGAGGCGTTGCGCTGGCAGGGCGACAGCCTTTGGCCTGCGCTGCGGGCACTGGCCAGCGTGGCCCCGGTGCTCGATGCCGGCGGGCTGGCGTGGGGGCCGACGGGCGGGGTGGGTTATCAGCTGGCCACCGGGGTGAATGTGCTGCACGCCGCCAGCGACCTGGATCTGGTACTGCGCGCACCTGAGCCTGTGAGCCGGGCCAAGGCGCGTGAGCTGCTGGATATCCTCGATTGCGGCCCTTGCCGCATCGATGTGCAGCTGGAAACCCCTGCAGGCGCCATTGCCTTGCGCGAATGGGCCGGCGTGGCGCGGCGCGTACTGCTCAAGTCGGCGCTTGGCGCCCAGTTGGTAACCGACCCCTGGACCCTGCTGGAGCACGCAGCGTGAGTAGCCTGTTCGCTTTCCCTGGCCAGGGCGCCCAGCAGGCTGGCATGTTGCATCGCCTGCCCGAAGGCTCGACAGCTTTGCTGGAGGAGGCCAGCGACAGCCTCGGTGAACAGGTGCTGGCGCTGGACAGCCAGGCGGCCTTGCAGTCCACCCGTGCCGTGCAGCTGTGCCTGCTGCTGGCAGGCGTGGCCTGGGCGCGTTGGCTGATGCAGCGCAGCCCGGCGCCCGACTACGTGGCGGGCCTGTCGATTGGTGCCTATCCCGCCGCAGTCGCAGCAGGCGCGCTGGGTTTTGCCGATGCCGTGCGGCTGGTGGCCTTGCGCGGTGAGCTGATGCAGCGCGCCTACCCGCAGGGCTACGGCATGACTGCCCTCAGCGGCCTGGACCTGGCCAGCGTCGAGCGCCTGCTGGCCGAGGTGGGCGGCGAGGTGTACCTGGCCAACCTCAACAGCGACAACCAGATCGTCATCGCCGGCAGCGACACCGCCATGGCCGAAGTCGCGGCCAAGGCGCGCAGCCGAGGCCAGGGTGTGGCCCGACGCCTGGCTGTCAGCGTGCCGTCCCATTGCCGTTTGCTCGACGGCCCGGCCGCCGAGCTGGGTGAAGCGTTCGCCAACGTTGCCCTGCGTCGCCCGCGCCTCACGTACCTGAGCGGCAGCAGCGCACGGCCGATCTTCGACCCGCAACGCCTGCGTGACGACCTGGCCGGCAACATGGCCAGGCTCGTGGACTGGCGTGCTACGTTGCGCACTGCCTATGAACGCGGCGTGCGCCTGCACCTTGAGATCCCGCCCGGCAGCGTGCTCAGCGGCCTGGCACGCCCGGTGTTCGAACAGGGCAGGGTGCTGGCTATCGAAGGCACCCGGCCGGATACCCTCGACGCGCTGTTGCGCCAGGAGGTGGCCGACAAGCGATAACGGCGCTGCAACTCGAAGGACAACAACAAACAACTTCGATACAAGCTGAGGACAACAACAATGATCATCTATGGTGTGGCTCTGCTGGCCGTGTGCACGCTTGCCGGCGTCATCGTCGGCGACTTCCTGGGCGTGCTGCTGGGCGTCAAATCCAATGTGGGCGGGGTCGGCATCGCCATGATCCTGCTGATCTGCGCAAGGCTGTACATGCACCGGCATGGCGGCATGAGCAAGGAGTGCGAATTCGGGGTCGGCTTCTGGGGCGCCATGTACATCCCGGTGGTGGTGGCCATGGCTGCCCAACAGAACGTGGTCACCGCCCTGCACGGCGGGCCGGTGGCGCTGCTGGCCGCGGTCGGCGCGGTGCTGGTGTGCGGCCTGACCATTGCCGTGATCAGCCGCAGCCACCGCGGCGAACCCCTGCCGGCACTCGATGCGCCCCCCACCAGCCCTGCGCAGGTAGCCCCTGCAGGAGGTCGCTGACATGTGGCCACTCATTGACAATGCCCTGGAACACAACGGCCTGATCACCGCTTTTGCGGTGGTGGGTGGGATCATGTGGTTGTCGGTACTGCTGTCGAAGTACCTGACCTTCGGCCGCGTGCACGGCTCGGCCATCGCCATCGTCATCGGCCTGGTGCTGGCCTGGGTCGGTGGCACCGTGACCGGTGGGCAGAAGGGCCTGGCCGACATGGCGCTGTTCTCGGGCATCGGCCTGATGGGCGGGGCCATGCTGCGCGACTTTGCCATTGTCGCCACGGCGTTCGAGGTGCAGGCCACCGAAGCGCGCAAGGCCGGCATGATCGGCGCGATCGCGCTGCTGCTGGGCACCGTGCTGCCGTTCATGGTCGGTGCCGGTGTGGCCTATGCCTTCGGTTACCGTGATGCGGTGAGCATGACCACCATCGGTGCGGGTGCGGTGACGTACATCGTCGGGCCGGTGACGGGAGCGGCACTGGGTGCAAGTTCCGATGTGGTGGCGCTGTCGATTGCCACCGGGTTGATCAAGGCGATCCTGGTCATGGTGTTCACGCCGGTGTCGGCGCGCTTGCTGGCGCTGGACAACCCGCGTTCGGCGATGGTGTTTGGTGGCTTGGCCGGGACGGTGTCCGGCGTGACGGCGGGCCTGGCGGCGACCGATCGGCGGTTGGTGCCCTATGGGGCGCTGACGGCGACCTTCCACACCGGGTTGGGTTGCTTGATGGGGCCTTCGATCTTGTATTTCTGTGTGCGGGGCCTTGTGGGGTAAGTGCCGGCCTCTTCGCGGGACAAGCCCGCTCCCACAGGTCCTGCGCAGTTATGCCTGTGGGAGCGGGCTTGTTCTGGTCAAGTTTTTCCGGACACCGATTACGGTGATCACGCCGCCTGCTGCTCCATAGCTATCGGCGACAGATAGTTGTTATGGCTGTGGAG
>NZ_JBFPFX010000055.1:0-8028 GCF_047978245.1 Pseudomonas sp. LFS044 | reverse complement strand
GAGCGGGCTTGCCCCGCGAAGCGCCGCGCGGGCGGCGCTCGATCTCAAAGGCGCTGAAGATCCCAAGGCAAGCGCTTCGCGAAGCGCCGCGCGGGCGGCGCTCGATCTCAAAGGCGCTGAAGATCCTAAGGCAAGCGCTTCGCGATGCGCCGCGCGGGCGGCGCTCGATCTCGAACTCCCCAAAAACCCTCAGCCATGCACCCCCGATGTGTGCCGCTCAATTAATCCCGTTTTGTAACTTAAGTTCGCGCAAACAACTTCCTAAACTAGGCCCCCCGTAAACGGATTTTTCGAGCCTCCCACCATGCCTGCCTCCCGCCGCTTCCCGTTATTGCTCATTGGCGCCTTCCTGGCCTTGTACCTGGTCTGGGGTTCTACCTACCTGTTCATCCGCATCGGCGTCGAATCCTGGCCACCCATGCTCATGGCAGGGGTGCGCTTTGTCATCGCCGGTGGCCTGCTTTACGGGTTCTTGCGCTGGCGCGGTGTGCCGGCGCCAACCTGGCCACAATGGCGTGCGGCGGGGGCGGTCGGCTTTCTGCTGCTCAGCTGCGGTAATGGCGGGGTAACCGTGGCCGAACACGCGGGTGTTGCCTCGGGTGTGGCTGCGCTGGCGGTGGCCACGGTGCCACTGTTCACGCTGTTGTTCGGCCTGTTGTTCGGCCACCGCAATTCGCGCCTGGAATGGGCCGGCATCCTGCTTGGCCTGCTCGGCATCGGCTTGCTCAACCTGGGTTCCAACCTGCAAGCCAGCCCCATCGGCGCAGCGCTGATCGTGTTCGCTGCCGCCTCCTGGGCGTTTGGCTCGGTGTGGAGCAAAAGCCTGCCATTACCCCAGGGCCCGATGGCCAGCGCTGCAGAAATGCTGGTGGGTGGTGCGGCGCTGCTGCTCGGCAGCGCACTCTCGGGCGAGCGCATGACCCAGATGCCGACGGCGGCCGGTTGGGGCGCGTTGGCCTACCTGGTGTTGTTCGGCTCGATCCTGGCCTTCAGTGCCTACATGTACCTGCTGAAGAATGTGCGGCCGGCTGCGGCCACCAGTTACGCCTACGTCAACCCGGCGGTCGCGGTGTTGCTGGGCATTGTCTTTGCCGGTGAGCAGATTGGTGCCGAGGAATGCCTGGCAATGGCGGTGATCATCGGCGCCGTGGTGCTGATCGGCCTGCCGCAGTGGCGCAAGCCGGCAGCGCCCGAGCAACCGCTGAAGGGCGAAATCTGCAAGTAAGCCGGGGTGTTGCGGTAAACTTGCCGCCTTCGCTGAACCCCCTGACGGTATTGCCATGAATTTCGCCAAACTCGGCCTGATCGAACCGTTGCTGCGCACCTTGCAGCAACTGGACTACACCACCCCGACCCCAGTCCAGGCCCAGGCCATTCCCGCGGTGCTGGCCGGCCGCGACCTGATGGCCGCAGCCCAGACCGGCACCGGCAAGACCGCCGGCTTTGCCCTGCCGGTGCTGCAGCGCCTGGCCCTGGAAGGGGAGAAGGTGGCCAGCAACTCGATCCGCGCGCTGGTGCTGGTGCCCACCCGCGAATTGGCCGAGCAGGTGCACAACAATGTGCGTGAATATGCCGAAAACCTGCCGCTGAGCACCTACGCCGTGTACGGCGGGGTCAGCATCAACCCGCAGATGATGCGCCTGCGCCGGGGTGTCGACCTGTTGGTGGCTACCCCAGGCCGCCTGCTCGACCTGTTCCGCCAGAACGCGGTGAAGTTCAACCAGGTTCAGACCCTGGTGCTCGACGAAGCCGACCGCATGCTCGACCTGGGCTTTGCCGAAGAGCTGCAATCGGTGTACGCAGCACTGCCGCGCAAACGCCAGACGCTGTTGTTTTCTGCCACCTTCTCCGAGCAGATCCGCGTGCTGGCCGGGCTGGCGCTGAATGACCCGCTGAGCATCGAAGTCAGCCCACGCAACGCTGCCGCCACTACGGTCAAGCAGTGGCTGGTACCGGTGGACAAGAAACGCAAGGCCGACCTGTTCTGCCACCTGCTGCGCAAGCAGCGCTGGACACAGGTGCTGGTGTTCGCCAAGACCCGCAATGGCGTGGACCAACTGGTCGAGCGCCTGCTGGCCGAGGGGGTGAACGCCGACGGTATTCACGGCGACCGTCCGCAAGCCACCCGCCAACGTGCGCTGGACAGCTTCAAGGCCCGTGAAATTCAGGTGCTGGTTGCCACCGATGTGGCCGCGCGTGGCCTGGACATCGACGACCTGCCGCTGGTGGTCAACCTCGACCTGCCGATCGTTGCCGAAGATTACGTGCACCGTATCGGCCGCACGGGCCGTGCCGGCAACAAGGGTGAGGCGATCTCGCTGGTGTGCGCCGATGAAGTGCAGCAACTGGCAACGATCGAAACGCTGATCCGCCAGACGTTGCCGCGCCATGAAGAGCCGGACTTCATCCCGGATCACCGGGTGCCTTTGACCGATGCCAGTGGCCAGGTGATCAAGAAGCCGAAGAAACCGAAGAAGCCGAAAGAAAACAGCGCCAAGCGCGGTTTGGGGCGTTGGATGGACAGCGCCGACGAGGCGCCGGTCAAGGCGGTGCGTAAAGTGCCGAGCTTCAATACCGGGCCGAAAAAGCGCAAGCCTTGAGGATGTTGGGGCCGCAAAAGCGGCCCCGGCGTTGCGTCAGGCAGACCGCGCCAGCCAATCCGCCGCCGCCCGCCCGGCCCGCAACCCGCTGGCAAAGCACGCGGTCAACAGGTACCCGCCGGTCGGCGCTTCCCAGTCCAGCATCTCGCCGGCACAGAACACCCCAGGCATCCCCTTCACCATCAAACCCTCATCCAACCCCTCGAAGCGCACGCCACCGGCACTGCTGATGGCCTCGTCCAGCGGCCGCGTGCGCACCAGCGTAATCGGCAACGCCTTGATCGCCCGTGCCAGTGCAGCCATATCGGCAAACGTCGCTTGATCAGTCAGCTCACGCAATAACGCCGCCTTCACGCCATCGATGCCCAACTGGCTGTGCAGGTGCTTGGCCATCGACCTTGAACCCCGTGGCTTGGCCAGGGCCTGGGCAATTTTGTCCACAGGCTTGTCCGGTAGCAGGTCGAGCAGCAGCGTGGCCTGGCCTTCCTGGTTGATGGCTTCGCGCAGCGGCGCCGACCATGCATACACCAGGCTACCTTCGACACCCTGTGCGGTAAGGATGAACTCGCCTTTGCGCGGCGCCTTGCCGGGTACGCTCAGGGCAATGTTCTTCAGCGGTGCGCCGGCGAATTTGCCTTTCAGCAGCTCACTCCAGCCCGCCACTTCAAAACCGCAGTTGCTCGCCTGCAGCGGTGAGATATCCACAGCCCGCTCGGCCAGCAGTGGCTGCCAGGCGCCGTCCGAGCCAAGCCTTGCCCAGCTGCCGCCACCCAGCGCCAATACCAGCACGTCGGCCGTCACGTTCAACTCACCCTGTGGATAAGCCAGCCGCAAGCTGCCATCGGCATTCCAGCCCAGCCAGCGGTGACGGGTGTGGATAACTACTCCATTGTCGCGCAGGCGCTTGAGCCAGGCGCGCAGCAGCGGCGCGGCTTTCATGTCGGTGGGGAACACGCGGCCGGAAGTGCCGACGAAGGTTTCGATGCCCAGGCCGTGAATCCACTGGCGCAGGGCATCGGCGTCGAAGTCTTGCAGCAGCCGGCCAATCGCGTCCTGGCGTTCGGCATAGCGCGCAACGAACTGTGGATAAGGTTCCGAATGGGTGATGTTCATGCCGCCGACACCTGCCAGCAGAAACTTGCGACCCACCGATGGCATGGCGTCGAACACCTGCACGGCCAGCCCTTGCTGGGCCAGCGCTTCGGCGGCCATCAAACCGGCAGGGCCCCCGCCGATGACGACGGCGAGGGGAGGGGATGCGGGGTGAAAATCGGACATGGTGGGCGACAGGCTGTGGAAAAGTTACGCATTCTAGCGCAGCCGGGCCTATGGAAGCACTGAACAAAAAATGATCAGCCTGCTGCAGGCCACGCTGGCATTGGGTTGCAGCCCCTTTCGCTCAGGTTATCCACAAGCGGTTCCACAGTCATTGTGAACAACTGATGACCTTTGCCGCGCTGTGGTGAAGTATGCCGTGGCGCCTGGCCAGCGCTTCGCGGTCCTTGCTGTAGCCGCCGCCGATCACGCCGACCAGCGGGATGTCCCGGCCCAGGCAATGGCGCATGACCAGCTCGTCGCGCGCGGCCAGGCCGGCATCGGTGAGTTGCAGGTAGCCGAGGGCATCGTCCTTGTGCACGTCCACCCCCGCGTCGTACAGCACTAGGTCGGGCTGGTACAGCGGCAACAGGTAGTTGAGCGCATCCTCCACCACCTTCAGGTAGGCCGCATCGCCCATGCCGCGTGGCAAGGGGATGTCCCAGTCGCTGTGGGCCTTGCGTGCCGGGAAGTTCTGTTCGCAGTGCAGCGATACGGTGATGGCGTCGGGCGTGTCCTGCAGGATGCGCGCCGTGCCGTCGCCCTGATGCACGTCGCAATCGAAGATCAGCACCCGGTGCACGCGGCCGGCCTCCAGCAGGTAACGGCTGATCACCGCCAGGT
Organism: Pseudomonas sp. LFS044; assembly: GCF_047978245.1. Lineage (NCBI taxonomy): Bacteria > Pseudomonadati > Pseudomonadota > Gammaproteobacteria > Pseudomonadales > Pseudomonadaceae > Pseudomonas > Pseudomonas sp. LFS044. The sequence goes on along the minus strand of NZ_JBFPFX010000055.1, from coordinate 3,490 downwards.
CGTTGAAGATGCAGAAACCTGCCGGGTGGTCGTAGTGGGCGTGGTGGGTGCCGCCTGCCAGGTGGCAGGCAAGGCCGTGCTGCAGGGCCATCTCGGCGGTCAGCAGCGAGCCACCCACTGCGCGCACGGTGCGCCGGGCCAACGCCTCGCTCCAGGGCAGGCCCAGGCGGCGCTGGTCCTCGCGTGACAGCTCGCCGTTAATGTAGCGCTCGATGTAGCCGCGGTCGTGGGCCAGGGCGAGGATGTCGTTGGGGCAGATTTCCGGGCGCAGCAGGGCCTGGTCGGTGGTCAGCCCGCTGTCGACAAGGTGGTTGCGCAACAGGCGGAACTTGTCCATCGGGAAGCGATGCTCGGGCGGGAACTCCGGGCTGTAGTCATCGTGGTAAATCAGCGGCAACGGCATGGTGGTTTCGCAATCGGGGCCAGCGCTGATCTTGCCAGTAATTGCCAACAGGGTGCTATTGTCCTGCAGAGGCCAGCACCCGCTGCCAGTCCGGTGCGTTCAACCGGCCCAGAATGCGCGCCTTGCCATTGCCATCCACCGAGACGAACAACGCGCTGGCATAGCCGCTTTGCCGTTCGCCACCGACCACCCGCTGCTGGCGCTGGAAGTGGTCGATGCAGCCATTGTGCGTCACCAATACCAGGTTATGGCCGGGTTGCTTGCGTGCCATGGCTTGCTGGGCGAACTGGTTGTCGCAGCTTTCCAGCCAGTCCTCGGTTGCCACGGGCTGGCCGAGGATGAAGTGGGCAGTTTGCCGGGTGCGCAGTTTGGGGCTGCTGAGTACATCGGCATTGGCCAGCCCAAGGTGGTGCAGGCCCAGGCCAACTTGCACTGCCGCTTCGCTGCCCGCCACGGTGATGCCGGTGGGGTCGTCGAGGCACGGGCCTGGTGCGCTGTCGCAGCGTTCGGCATGGCGGATCATCACGATGACCGCACCCTTGGCCCAGTCCTGCAGCAGGCCGCTGTCACTCAACTGTTGTTCGTTGCCAAGGTCCACGGTATGCGCCCTCGTCGCCAGCCAGGTGCCCAACGCCGCCACCACCATGCACAGGCCAAGGGCGGCACCAAGGGCCTTGCGGGACAACCGTCGCTTGCGGCGGGCGTGGATGGCGGGGTGTCCCAAGGTATTGCTGTGCAGCATGCGTGGCTCCGATGGCATGGCCGCGCAACGCGCGGCGGGGGATGGCGGCATTCTGCGAAGGGGTCTGTCGGGGGCGGGTGAAGGCGTTGTGAAAATTGCATTTCGCCTACGCTGTAAACTGCAGGACAGTAAAACCGGAGCACGCCCATGACCCCCATCCTCGAACTGGACAGCGCACGCCTGGTGTTGCGCCAATGGCAGGACGACGACTTGCGCGAGTTCGCTGCCATGTGCGCCGACCCGCACGTCATGCGCTACTTCCCTGCACCCCTGACGCGGCTGGAGGCGGCGGCGCTTATCGGCAGGATTCGCGGGCATTTCAGCGAGTACGGTTTCGGCCTGTGGGCCTTGGAGCGCAAGGACAGCGGTGCCTTCATCGGCATGACCGGCCTGCTCAACGTCAACTTCGAGGCGCCCTTTGCACCGGCGGTGGAGATCGGCTGGCGCCTGGCCCGGCGGCACTGGGGCCTGGGCTTTGCCAGCGAGGCGGCGTGGACCTGCCTGCGTTGTGCTTTCGCCCAATTGCGCCTGGCGGAAGTGGTGTCGTTCACTAGCGAGAGCAATTTGCCGTCGCAGAAGGTCATGCAGGCCATCGGCATGGTGCAGGACCTGCAGGGCAGTTTCGAACACCCGCGCCTGCCCAGTGGCCACCCCCTGCGCCCGCACGTGCTGTACCGCATCGACCGTGCCCGCTGGGAGCAGACCCTGCGCACTGAATGAGCCGCCATGCGGAGCACCCATGACAAACCCTGTATCATTCGCCTTCATGAAAGCGCTGTAGAGCTGTGATGCCTTGCTAGGAGAACCCCCGATGAGTCATGTGTTGGACGACCTGGTCGACCTGTTGAGCCTCGAGTCGATCGAGGAGAACCTGTTCCGTGGGCGCAGCCAGGACCTGGGCTTCCGCCAGCTGTACGGCGGCCAGGTGCTGGGCCAGTCACTGTCGGCGGCCAGCCAGACGGTCGAGGACGCGCGCCACGTGCATTCGCTGCACGGCTACTTCCTGCGCCCGGGCGACGCCAGCCTGCCGGTGGTGTACTCGGTCGACCGGGTGCGTGATGGCGGCAGTTTCAGCACCCGGCGGGTAACGGCCATCCAGAAGGGCCAGCCCATCTTCACCTGCAGCGCGTCGTTCCAGTACGACGAGCAGGGCTTCGAGCACCAGGCGCAGATGCCTGATGTGGTCGGGCCGGAGAACCTGCCGAGCGAGGTCGAACTGGCCCGCGCCATGGCCGACCAGTTGCCCGAGCGCATCCGTGACAAGGTGCTGTGCGCCAAGCCGATCGAGATTCGCCCGGTCACCGAGCGCGACCCGTTCAACCCCAAGCCCGGCGACCCGGTGAAGTACGCCTGGTTCCGCGCGGACGGCAACCTGCCGGACATCCCGGCGCTGCACAAGTACCTGCTGGCCTACGCCTCAGACTTCGGCCTGCTGACCACTTCGCTGCAGCCCCATGGCAGGTCGGTGTGGCAGCGCGATATGCAGATCGCCAGCCTCGACCATTCGCTGTGGTTCCACGGCAATCTGCGCGCCGATGACTGGTTGCTGTACGCCACCGACAGCCCCTGGGCTGGCAACGCCCGTGGCTTCTGCCGGGGCAGCATCTACAACCGCGCCGGGCAACTGGTGGCCTCGTCCACGCAGGAAGGCCTGATCCGCCATCGCAAGGACTGGGCATGAGCCTGGCCGATATCCGCAACTGGGTGTTCGACATGGATGGCACCCTCACCGTGGCGGTGCACGATTTTGCCGCCATCCGCGAGGCGCTGGAGATACCGCCCGAGGACGACATCCTCACCCACCTGGCAGCGCTGCCGGCGGCTGAGGCTGCAGCCAAGCATGCCTGGCTGCTGGAGCACGAGCGCGACCTGGCGGTTGCTTCGACCGCCGCCACAGGTGCGGTGGAGTTGGTGCGCGAACTGGCGGGGCGGGGTTGCCGGCTGGGTATTCTCACCCGCAACGCGCGTGAGCTGGCGCATGTCACGCTGGAGGCGATCGGCCTGGCGGACTGCTTCGCCGTCGAGCATATCCTGGGCCGTGACGAAGCAGCGCCAAAGCCCAACCCGGACGGCTTGCTGAAGATCGCCAGTTCGTGGGGCGTGGCGCCGAGCGAGCTGGTAATGGTGGGCGACTACCGTTTTGATCTGGATTGCGGGCGAGCGGCGGGGGCGCGTACGGTGCTGGTGAACCTGCCGGACAACCCGTGGCCGGAGCTGGTGGACTGGCATGCGGCGGATTGCCGGGCTTTGCGGGCGTTGTTGGGCTGAATTTTCTTGAGTCAGGGCGGGCCTCATCGCGGGCAAGCCCGCTCCTACAGGCAACTCAGCATCTGTAGGAGCGGGCT
>NZ_JBFPFX010000054.1:0-11146 GCF_047978245.1 Pseudomonas sp. LFS044 | reverse complement strand
AGGCGGACAACCATGGCCTGACTGGAACGGCGCGTTGCAACAAATGTAGGAGCGGGCTTGCCCGCGATGCGCCGCGCGGGCGGCGCTCGATCTCAAGGGCGCTGAAGATCTCAAGGCAAGCGCTTCGCGAAGAGCCCCGCGATGCGCCGCTCGGTTCCCAACCCGCTGAACCTCTAACGGCGAACCGCCCAAAATGTCACCACAACGCCACAGAACCCGCCGCCACCACCCGCCCGAACACCTCGATGGCTTTCTCCACCTCGGCCTGCTGGGTAAACCGCCCGATACTCACCCGCACACTCTTGCGTGCCCGCTGTTCATCCAGCCCCAACGCCAGCAGCACATGCGACGCTGCATTGCTCGCCGAGTTGCAGGCCGAGGTGGTCGACAGCGCCAGCTCGCTGGCCAACGCCGCGCTGTTGAAGCCTGGAGCCTCGATGCACAGGTTGAGCGTATGCGGAATGCGCTGAGTCGCGCAGCCATTGAGGCTTACCCCAGGCAGCGCCAGCAGCCCGTCGCGCAGGCGCTTGGCGAGCTGCTCGATGCGCTGGTGCTCGCTGTCGCCAGGCTGGCCGGCGAGGGCGAAGGCAGTGCCCATGCCGACAATCTGATGGGTCGCCAGGGTGCCGGAGCGCAGCCCGCGCTCATGGCCACCACCGTGAATCTGCGCGCGCATCAGCCCGCGTGCACGTGGCCCGACGAACAACGCGCCGATGCCTTTCGGGCCATACACCTTGTGCGCCGAGAATGACATCAGGTCGACCGCCATCGCTTGCAGGTCGATGGCCAGCTTGCCCACCGCCTGGGCGGCATCCACGTGCAACAGGGCCCCGTGGGCCCGCACGCGCTGGCCAATGGCGGCGAAATCGGTGACGGCCCCCAGTTCATTGTTCACGGCCATCAGCGACACCAGGCGGGTATCGGCGCGCAGGGCTGCCTGCACGTCATAGGGCTGAATCAGCCCGCCGGCATCCGGCGCCAGGCGGGTTACTGCCCAGCCCTGGCGCTCCAGCTCGTTGACGGTATCGAGCACGGCCTTGTGCTCCAGTTGGCTGGTGATCAGGTGGCCCGGCTGGCCGAGGCCCTGGGCAATGCCTTTGAGGGCGAGGTTGTTGGACTCCGTGGCGCCCGATGTCCACACCAGTTCATCGGCACTTGCAGCGATGCGCTCGGCTACTTGCTGGCGGGCCTGCTCGACGGCGTCACGGGCACTCTGGCCATAGGCGTGGCCCATCGAGGCGGGGTTGCCGAAATTCACTTGGCGGCCCAGGCAGGTCAGCATGGTTTCGATGACGCGGTCATCTACCGGGGTGGTGGCGGCGTAGTCGAAATAGAGTGGGGCACTGGGCATGGTGGGCGGGTCCTTGGCTGTGGCCGTGAGGGTCGGCGGTCGTTGCAGCAAGGGTACCGGTGGCGGTGAAGAAGGTTTTGCTCTTTTGTTTGCGCTAGTTGGCGTTGGCGGAGAAAAATATTCTCCACTTACTGCGGATCTTAGAATTAGTTTTACGGCATGGGCTTTTCGCAAGCCCACGCGACGTAGCGGTTACTCCACGGACGCACGCGCGCGGTGGCGCGGCTTCCTGATGCGATGGGGGATGAGCTGTCGACGGTAGCATGGGGCCTGGGTGCAGGCGGATAGTACGGGTGTGCTAGCGGCACCTGGCTGTGAGGGGCTTTACGCCGGCTCCAGCGCCCGTTCCTCCTCGGCCACCACCCGTTCGCACAGCTCGATGATCTGCTCGCGCATCCAGCGGTTGGCCGGGTCCTGGTCGGTGCTTTCGTGCCAATACAGGTGCGTCTCCAGCGCGGGCACGTCCACCGGCAGCGGCTGGTAGCGCAACTGATGGCGGCGGGCGAAGCGCTCCGGCACGGTCATCACCATGTCGGTCTGTTGCAGCACCTGCGAGGCCATCAGGTAATGCTGCGAACGCAGCGCGACCTTGCGTTGCACGCCCATCTTGCCCAGCGCCAGGTCGACGTAGCCCAGCCCGTTGCGCCGGCTGGAAATATGGATATGGGTCATGCTCAGGTAGTTGTCGAGGGTCAGTTTGGCGTCCGCCAGCGGGTGGCCCTGGCGCAGGGCGCAGACGTAGCGGTCCTGCATCAGCTTGACGTGGCGCACCTGTGGGTCGGTGTTCAACGGCGCGTCCACGGCAAAGTCCAGGCGCCCGGCGGCCAGCTCCTTGGTGGTCTCGCGGCGCTTGCACAGGAAGCTCTCGATCAGCACCGCGGGTGCCAGGCGGCGCAAGCGTTGGAACAGCGGCGGCAGGATCACCGCCTCGGTGAGGTCGGTCATGCTGATGCGGAAGGTCTTGTTGGCTTGCTGCGGGTTGAAGATGCGGCTTTCCTGCACCGACGTGCGCAGCAGCGCCAAGGCGTTGCGCACCGGGCCGATGATGTTTTGCGCCATGGGCGTAGGCACCATGCCTTGGGCGGTGCGCACGAACAGCGGGTCGTTGAAGGTTTCGCGCAAGCGCGACAGCGCGTTGGACACCGCCGGCTGGGTGATGCCGACGATCTGCCCGGCGCGGGTCAGGTTGGCTTCGGTGTAAATCGCATCGAAGACAATGAACAGGTTGAGGTCGACCTTGCTGAGGTTCATGGGCGCCGCTCTTTGTTGGAATTATGGCCCGATCATATATCGGTTATGAATGTTAATACACGCGGAAAATAGACTAGGTAGATCGAGGTGCGCTGCTCTAGGCTCTGCCCATGTACTTCGAACCGTGAAGGTAGCCCCGATGGATTTCGCCTATTCGCCCAAGGTCCAGGCACTGCGCGAGCGCGTCACCGCGTTCATGGATGCCCATGTCTATCCCGCCGAACCGGTGTTCGAGCGCCAGGTTGCCGAAGGCGACCGCTGGCAGCCCACCGCAATCATGGAAGAACTCAAGGCCAAGGCACGCGCCGAGGGCCTGTGGAACCTGTTTCTGCCCGAGTCGGAATACGGCGCTGGCCTGAGCAACCTGGAGTACGCGCCGCTGGCCGAGATCATGGGCCGCTCGTTACTGGGGCCCGAGCCGTTCAACTGCTCGGCGCCGGACACCGGCAACATGGAAGTGCTGGTGCGCTATGGCAGCGAGGCGCAGAAGCGCCAGTGGCTGGAACCGCTGCTGCGCGGCGAGATTCGCTCGGCCTTCGCCATGACCGAACCGGACGTGGCCTCCTCGGACGCCACCAACATGGCCGCCACGGCCGTGCGTGACGGTGACGAATGGGTGATCAATGGCCGCAAGTGGTGGACCTCCGGCGCCTGTGACCCGCGCTGCAAGGTGATGATCTTCATGGGCCTGTCCGACCCAGAAGGCCCGCGCCACCAGCAACACTCGATGGTGCTGGTGCCGACCGATGCACCTGGGGTGAAGATCGTCCGGCCCTTGCCCGTGTTCGGCTACGATGATGCTCCCCATGGCCACGCCGAAGTGTTGTTCGAAAACGTGCGCGTGCCCTACGACAACGTGCTCCTCGGCGAGGGGCGCGGCTTCGAAATCGCCCAGGGGCGCCTCGGCCCAGGCCGCATTCACCACTGCATGCGCTCGGTAGGCATGGCTGAACGTGCGCTGGAGCTGATGTGCAAACGCGCCGTTGCGCGCACCGCGTTTGGCCGGCCGCTGGCGCGACTGGGCGGCAACGTCGACAAGATCGCCGACTCGCGCATGGAAATCGACATGGCCCGGCTGCTGACCCTGAAGGCGGCCTACATGATGGACACGGTTGGCAACAAGGTCGCGCGCAGCGAGATCGCACAGATCAAGGTAGTGGCGCCGAATGTGGCGCTGAAGGTGATCGACCGGGCTATCCAGATTCATGGTGGGGCAGGGGTGAGCGGCGATTTCCCGCTGGCGTACATGTATGCCATGCAGCGCACCTTACGCTTGGCCGATGGCCCGGATGAAGTGCACCGGGCGGCGATAGGCAAGTATGAAATTGGCAAGTATGTGCCGGCGGATATGTTGCGTAGCGGGCGGTAAGCCCTCGCGCGAGCCCGTGGTCCTGCGCCACTGGGCTCGTGCCGCCACTCAGACCCGCAACTGCGGGTCTTCCTCCTTTTCAGCGCCCTTGCTTTCACCAGCAGCCACCTGCTCGTGTTGAGCTTCACTCGGCGCAGGCTTCTCTCCCCGCGTCTTGATCAGGGACACCACCACCCCACCCAGCAACAACCCGAACGTCACCCCCAGCGACAGCAACGCGGGCACCTTGCCCACCATGCCGTGGTAGAAAATCTTGCAGCCAATGAAGATCAGCACCAGTGCCAGGGCATACTTGAGGTAAACGAACCGGTGCATCAACGCCGACAAGGCAAAGTACAGCGACCGCAGCCCCAGAATGGCGAAGATGTTCGAGGTGTATACGATGAACGGATCCTGGGTAATGGCGAAGATCGCCGGCACGCTGTCGACCGCGAACACCAGGTCAGCCAATTCGATCAGCACCAGCGCCAGGAACAGTGGCGTAGCGTAGCGCAACGCCTTGCTCTGGCCCGGCGGGGTAAGGCGCACGAAGAAATGCGAGCCGTGTATCTGGTCGGTCACGCGCATGTGCCGCTTGACGAACTTCAACACCGGGTTGTTGGCCAGGTCGACATGGCTGTCCTCTTTGGACAACGCCATCTTCACCCCGGTAAACAGCAGGAACGCGCCGAAGATGTACAACACCCATTCGAAGTTCTGCACCAGCGTCGCACCCACGCCTATCATGATCGCGCGCAGCAGCACCACGCCCAGGATGCCCCAGAACAACACGCGGTGCTGGTAGCGGCGGGGGATGGAGAAGAAACCGAAGATCATGGCCATGACGAATACGTTGTCCATCGACAACGATTGCTCGACCAGAAAGCCCGTATAGAACTCCAGCGCCGACTGCGCACCCAGCTCGAACCAGACCCACGCGCCAAACAGCACGCCCACGCTGAAATAGCCTGAATACAGCAGCAGGCTCTCGCGCATTTCGATTTCACGGTCCTGGCGGTGCAGCACACCCAGGTCAAGCACCAGCAGGCCGACGACAATGGCCATGAACACCAGCCACAACCAGGTGCTGGTGCCGAGAAAAGGTGTGGTGAGGAATGTCTGTAGAGCTGTCATGAGCCCCTCCTGAGTTGTCGACGTTGCATGGCAACAGTGATCCGACATGGCGGCGCAGTAGCCGTCAGAGGGGCCCGGTATCACATGGGCTTGAGCCTAGACCCATTTCCCGGTGATGCCGAATGGCGCGCTGTTACAAAACTTTGCTCAGGCATACCCCTGTTGCGCCGGATGAGTAACTGTTGAATACCCGCTGCCATGCCAACAGCTGCCTGGGCAATCAGTACACCCACACCTCCACCCGGCGATTGCGCAAGCGCCCTTGCTCCCGCTCATTACCCGCCACAGGCAGTTCATCGCCCAAGCCCGTCACCTCCAGCACTTCGACGCCGTCGCGCGCCAGCTCGCGGCGTACTGCCTGGGCTCGCAGGCGCGAGAGCAGGGCGGCGCGGCCGGGTGTTTCCTTAGGGTCGCCAAACCCCACCAGCACTGCCTTGCTCTGCAGCTTGCCGGCCTGGCGCAGGTACGCGGCCACCCGATGCACATCGCGCAGGGCCTTGTTGTCGAGGCTGGCGCTGCCTGCCTGAAAGCGAAAGTTCACGCTCAGGCGCTGCGCTTGCTGTGCCAGGTTGCGATAGCGCGGCGGCATGTCGGCCTGCGCCGGCACCGCAAGGGCTTTGACCTGCTGTGACACGAACCCCTGTTCGGCGACGATGGCCTGGCCGGCCGGGCTTTGGGCGAACTCGGCCAATGCCTTGGCCTGGGGCTTGGCATTGGCGGGCAGATAGAAGTACAGCCGGCGTGACAGTGGGTAGTCTTCGCTGGCCACCATCGGCCGCTCCGGGAGCATGGCCGGGGCATCGCCTTCGGCAACGGCCAGCACCTTGGCCCCGTGCACGGCAGCCAGGCTGCTGAAGCCGATGGCCTGGCGGTCGGCGCCGACCCGTTCGGCCAGCGCGTCGCTCGACTCGAAGCGCTGGGCCCAGGCGGCCAGTTCACCATGGTTGGGTTCCAGCACCAGGGCCTTGAACGTTTCGAAGGTGCCGGAGCGGTCGTCACGGGCATACAGGTGAATCGCGCCTCCTGCTACGCCCAGCTGTTCCCAGCGCTGGATCTGCCCAGAAAAGACCTGCGCCAGTTGCGCGGTGGTCAGCTGCGGCAACGGGTTGTCGGGGTGGACGATCACCGCCACGCCGTCCAGCCCGATAACCTGCTCGGCGTTGGCCGCACGCAGGTCGCCCAGTGCCTTGAGCTGATGCACTTCGGCATCGGTGATGGGGCGGGAAGCGGCGGCCAGGTCGGCCTCGCCACGGCCCAGTGCGCTGAAGCCGGTGCTCGACCCGTGCGCCGCGATGTCGATGCGCAATGCCTGGCCGTGGGCATCGCGGGCATCGATCACGGTTTCGTTGGCTGCGGCGCCGGGCCGTTGCTCGATGGCTGTGGCCTGTTGCGCCCGCAATTGCCCCTGCACCAGCGCAGGCACCAGGGCCGCGCCGATGGTGTTGGAGCCTTGCACACGCAGGTGCAGGGGCTCGGCCACGGCCGCAACGGGGAGCAGGGGAAGCAGCAAGAGCAGCAGGCGGAGCATGCCGGGCGACCTTTGGCATAGAGTTGCCCGGCAGATTACGACGGTAGCGTGACCGAAATGTGACGGTCAGGCAGCGCCCAGTGCGTCGACGATCGCTTGGCCGACGGCCTGCGTCGAGCGGCTGCCGCCCATGTCGGGGGTGGTTTCACCTTTGCCGATAACGGCCTCGATGGCCCGCAGAATGTCATCGTGCGCTACCTGGTAGCGGGCATCGGGCGCGGCTTTGCCGAGGAACTCGAGCATCATCGCACCGGACCAGATCATGCCGATCGGGTTGGCGATGTGCTTGCCAGCGATGTCCGGTGCCGAGCCGTGCACCGGCTCGAACAGCGACGGGAACCTGCGCGAGGGGTTGAGGTTGGCCGACGGCGCAATGCCAATGGTGCCGGTGCAGGCGGGCCCCAGGTCGGAAAGGATGTCACCGAACAGGTTCGACGCCACCACCACGTCGAAGCGCTCCGGCTGCAGCACGAAACGTGCACAGAGGATGTCGATGTGCTGCTTGTCCCAGCTGATCTCGGGGTAGTGCTGCGCCATGGCCGCAGTGCGCTCGTCCCAGTAGGGCATGCTCACAGCCATGCCGTTGGACTTGGTGGCCGAGGTCACATGCCGGCGGGGGCGGCTCTGGGCGAGTTCGAAGGCATATTCAAGGATGCGGTCGACGCCGCGGCGGGTGAACACCGATTCCTGCAGGACGATTTCGTTGTCGGTGCCTTCGAACATGCGCCCGCCCAGGGACGAGTACTCCCCTTCGGTGTTCTCCCGCACCACCACAAAATCAATGTCGCCCGGCTGTTTGCCGGCCAGCGGGCAGGGTACGCCCGGGAACAGGCGCACCGGGCGGATGTTCACGTACTGGTCGAAGTCGCGGCGAAACTTCAGCAGCGAGCCCCACAGGGAAATATGGTCGGGCACCTTGTCCGGCCAGCCGACCGCGCCAAAGTACAGCGCGTCGAAGCCCTTGAGCTGCTCGAACCAGTCGTCCGGCATCATCTTGCCGTGGGCCAGGTAATAGTCGCAGCTGGCCCACTCGAAATATTCGAACGCGAGGTCCAGGCCGTGCTTGCGCGCGGCTGCCTCAAGCACGCGAATGCCTTCGGGGAGCACTTCGTTGCCGATGCCGTCACCGGGGATGGCGGCAATCTTGAATGTCTTGTTCATGGTGCACCTAGTGGCTGGGAGCAGAAGTGGTCCATGCTATAAGGTGGCTGTTTAGAGATAATCCCCAAAACCATGGATTCTTAGTGTACGTATCGTGAACAATCTACCGAGCCTCGACGACCTTGATATCTTCCTTCAGGTGGCCCGCCGCGCCAGCTTCGCGGCGGTGGCCGAGGCGCGCGGCATGTCGGCCGCGTTCGTCAGCAAGCGCATTCGCCAGCTCGAAGCGGACCTGGGCGTGCGCCTGCTGCACCGCACCACCCGGCGGGTGACGGTGAGCGAGGAGGGCGAGCGGGTCTATCAATGGGCGCAGCAGATGTTCGATGCGTTGCAGCGCATGGGTGATGAGCTTGATGCAGGCCAGCGCGAGCCGGCCGGGCAGTTGCGCATCGCCAGCAGCCTGGGCCTGGGTCGGCGCCTCGTGGCGCCGGCGTTGTCGGAGCTTGCGGCGCGTTACCCACGGCTGGATATTCGCCTGGATGTGCATGACCGCCTGGTGGACCTGGCCACCGAGGGCATCGACCTGGATATTCGCGTGGGCGATACCCTTGCGCCAAACCTGATCGCCAAGCGCCTTGCCCGCAACCGCCGGGTGCTGTGTGCGTCGCCTGACTACCTGGCCCGGCGCGGTACGCCAAAGACGTTGGCCGACCTGGCCGGCCATGATTGCCTGGTGATCAAGGAGCGGGATCACCCGTTCGGCCTGTGGCACCTGCAGGGGCCGGCCGGCGAGGAGAGTGTGCGGGTGACCGGCGCGCTGTCGAGCAACCATGGTGAGGTGGTGCACCAGTGGTGCCTGGACGGGCATGGGATCGTGCTGCGCTCGTGGTGGGATGTGCACGACAGCCTGGACGATGGCCGGCTGGTTCGGGTGCTGGAGGGGTATCAGCAGGCGGCGGACATCTGGGCGGTGTACACCGCACCGTTGGCCGGCTCGGCCAAGGTGCGGGTGGCGGTCGAGTTTTTTCGGCAGTATTTTGCCGACCGCTACCAGTTGCCGGGGGATTGATCAGGCTGGGGGCTTCAGGTGGCATCAGCGTCAGGTGTGCGGCACCTGCTTGGGCGCTGCACCCCCGGCATACTGCGGTTTCAGGTGCCCCTGCTCATCCAGCAGGTAGGCATCCATCACCTCGCGCACCACCGGCCCCGCCACACGGCCACCGGCCTCGCCGTTCTCGATCATCACCGCCACCACCACGCTGGGATGGTCGGCGGGGGCGAAGCCGACGAACAGGGCGTTGTCGCGGTGGCGTTCGAGGGTCTTGTTGCGGTTGTAGCGCTCACCCTGCTTGATCGCCACCACCTGCGCCGTGCCGCTTTTGCCGGCGATGCGGTACTGGGCGCCGGCGGCGGAGGCGCGGGCGATGCCGCGCGGGTCGTGCATGACCATCTGCATGCCCTGGCTGACCTGGTCCCAGGCACGCCGGTCGTGCAGCACAATGTCTGGCATCGGGTTGGGGTCGACCGGGGTCTCGCCGCCCACGGTCATGGCCAGGTGCGGGCGGTGCCACACGCCCTTGCTGGCCAGCAGGCTGGTGGCCTGGGCCAGCTGCAGCGGGGTCACCTGCATGTAGCCCTGGCCGATGCCGAGGATCAGCGTCTCGCCAGGGAACCACGCCTGGCGGCGGGTGGCGCGCTTCCACTGGGCCGACGGCATCAGCCCGGCCGCCTCTTCGTTCATGTCCAGCGAGACCTTCTGGCCGAGGCCGAATTCGGCCATGTAGTCGTGCAGGCGGTCGATGCCGAGCTTGTGCGCCAGGTCGTAGAAGTAGGTGTCGTTGGAACGCATGATGGCGGTGTACATGTCCACCCAGCCGTCGCCGCTGCGGTTCCAGTTGCGGTACTTGTGGTCGTAGTTGGGCAGCTCGTAGTAGCCGGGGTCGAACACCCGGTTGCCGGGCGTGATCACACCGCTGTCGAGGCCGGCGATGGCCACCTCCGGCTTGACCGTCGAACCCGGCGCATACAGCCCGCGCAGCACGCGGTTGAACAGCGGCCGGTCGATCGAGTCGCGCAGGGCCGCGTACTGCTTGAAGCTGATGCCCTTGACGAACAGGTTGGGGTCGAAGCTGGGGTTGCTGACCATTGCCAGCACGTCGCCGTTGGCGGGGTCGAGCACCACCACCGAACCGCGGCGGTCGCCCAGGGCTTTTTCGGCGGCCACCTGCAGGTGGCTGTCGATGCTCAGGATGATGTCCTTGCCCGGGATCGGGTCCCGGTGGTTGAGCACCCGCATCACCCGGCCCTGGGCGTTGGTCTCGACTTCTTCGTAGCCGACATGGCCGTGCAGCTGGGCTTCATAGAAGTGCTCGATGCCGGTCTTGCCGATCGACTGGGTGCCGCGGTATTCGGTGCTGTCGAGGGTCTTGGCTTCTTTCTCGTTGATGCGCCCGACGTAGCCGACCGAGTGGGCGAAGTGTTCGGCCAAGGGGTATTCGCGAATGAACTGCGGCTCTACCTCCAGGCCCGGCAGGCGGAACTGGTTGACCGCCACCAGGGCAATCTGCTCTTCAGTCAGGCCGACCATCAGGGTGACTGGCTCGAACGGTTTGCGGCCGCGACGCAGGTCCTTGTCGAACTGCTTGCGGTCGTCCTCGCCCAGGCTCAGGATTTGCGCCAGGTTATCGAGCACTTTGGCCGGGTCGCCTGCGCGTTCGCGGGTCATGGTCAGGTCGAAGCTGGGCTTGTTGTCGGCCAGCACCACGCCATTGCGGTCGTAGATCAAGCCGCGCTCGGGGGCGATGGGCAGCACATGCACGCGGTTGTTTTCCGACACCGCGGACTGCTGGTCGTGTTGCAGCACCTGCAGCACGTAAAGCCGGCCGATCAGGACGGCAACCAGGCTGAAGACCAGGGCCGCGCAGGCGAGCAGCCGGCGGTTGACCAGGCTCTTTTCCTTTTCGTGGTCCTTGAGGGGGATCGGTTGGGGCATGGGCGATGGTGTGTTGGCTGAACGCGAAACCTGTGGGAGCCGGCTTGCCGGCAAATACGCCAGGCCAGCCAACATGGATGTAGACGAGTGCTACGCACCCGAATCGCCGGCAAGCCGGCTCCCACAAGCATGCGGGGCGGCGATGCTACGCGGGCTGGCGCCTGCTCTCAAGGCAAACACCAGCGCCTGCGCCGCCGGGGTCGGCGCTTCGGCCCGCCGTCAGGGCGTTCACGGCCACATGAAGATTTGTTCATGTACCTTCAGAAACGCCCACGGGTTGCGCGGCTCGCCTTGGGGTGCAAGTCGTGCGAGTTGCGGTGTGGCGTATATCGAGCGCCGCCCGCGCGGCGCATCGCGGGCAAGCCCGCTCCTACATTTGTTGCAACGTGCCATGGCCTGTGAGGCCATAGTTGCCAGCCTTGTTGGCATGACGCGATTTTT
>NZ_JBFPFX010000053.1:0-14637 GCF_047978245.1 Pseudomonas sp. LFS044 | reverse complement strand
AAAAATCGCGTCATGCCAACAAGGCTGGCAACTATGGCCTCACAGGCCATGGCACGTTGCAACAAATGTAGGAGCGGGCTTGCCCGCGATGCGCCGCGCGGGCGGCGCTCGGTCTCAAAGGCGCTGAAGATCCCAAGGCAAGCGCTTCGCGATGCGCCGCGCGGGCGGCGCTCGATCTCAAGGGCGCTGAAGATGCCGTGGCAAGCCCAGCGCCCTTGATTCAAGCTGCCCGCTGCTCGCCCTTGAGCAGTTTTTTCTGGGCCTCCATGGCGACGCCCAGCTCTTCCAACTGATCTTTACCGAGCAGCTTCTTCGCAGTAGGGAAGAGCTCGCCTTCCTCTTCCTCGATATGATGCTCAAGCAGCTCCTTCATGACTTTCACTCGACCGGCGAATTCGAGGGTGCCGGTTTCGGTATGCAGCAGGTCAGGGAGCACCAGCGAGTCGACGGTCCGGTGTTCTTCCTTGGCCTCGTAATACATCTTGGCTTCCTCCTTACCCCCGGCTTGCTTGATCGCCGGGTAGAGAATGTCTTCCTCCAGGGCCGTATGGACCTGCAGTTCCTGCTCGATGCGGTGCAGCAGTTCAGCGCGTTTTTTTACCGCACGTTCGGTGGTCGAGGAGAGTTCTTCCAGCAGTTTCTTGACCAGCTTATGGTCTTGAATCAGCAGATCGATAGCGTTCATGGAGACACCTCTTCACGGTGGATAAATTCTGGCTTCCCAGGCGCTGTACGAAAGACTGCGTGTAGGAGCTGGCTTGCCTGCGATCGGCTGCGAAGCAGTCGTAAATCCTGTATCCGCGTCCTGTCTGGCAGTGCGCAGACACCGGTTTTGCGACTGCTTCGCAGCCGATCGCAGGCAAGCCAGCTCCTACAGGGTTTCGTACAAAGCTTATGAGGTTGAGTGGGCGCCAACGTCAGGGTTCAACGATCGTGATGATTGGTCTACGGCCAGCGTTCGCCGGCCAAGAACCGCCCTCAAAGAATGGGTTTACCACCCGTGACGCCGTAGCGTGACCCCGAGATGTAGCTGGCCTCATCAGAACCCAACAAGACATAAATCGGAGCGACCTCCACCGGTTGCCCTGGCCGCCCCATCGGGTAGCTCGAACCGAAGTTCCTGACCGCATCATCGGGCATGGTGGCAGGTATCAGCGGTGTCCAGATCGGGCCGGGGGCCACGCTGTTGACCCTGATGCCTTGCTTGCCCAGCAGCTGGGCGAGGCCGGCGGTGAAATTGGCAATGGCGCCTTTGGTGGCGGCATACGCCAACAGGCTGGGTGATGGGTCGTCGGAGTTGACCGAGCTGGTGTTGATGATCGACCCGCCTTTGGGCATCGACGGCAACGCGCGCTGGCAAATCCGGAAAATGGCGGTGATGTTGGTATCGAAGGTCTTCACCCATTCATCATCGTCAATCTCGTCCAGGCCCTCATGAGCCATCTGGAACGCGGCGTTGTTGACCAGAATATCGATGCGACCGAACTGCGCCACCGTCTTGTCGACGATGTCGTAGCAGTGCTGCTTTTGCGCCAGGTCACCCGGTAGCAGCAGGCACTGCCGGCCCGC
The DNA here is from genome assembly GCF_047978245.1 of Pseudomonas sp. LFS044. Lineage (NCBI taxonomy): Bacteria > Pseudomonadati > Pseudomonadota > Gammaproteobacteria > Pseudomonadales > Pseudomonadaceae > Pseudomonas > Pseudomonas sp. LFS044. The sequence goes on along the minus strand of NZ_JBFPFX010000053.1, from coordinate 13,068 downwards.
AGCTTCCACCCAACGCGCCGTTTCCTGCGCATCTTCGTGCTCATTCAGGTAGGAAATCGCAACGTCGGCGCCCTCGCGGGCGTAGGCAATGGCCACCGCGCGCCCGATGCCGCTGTCGGCGCCGGTGATCAGGGCGATTTTGCCTTCGAGCCGATTCTTGCCGCTGTAGGTCTGCTCACCGCAGTCTGGATACGGCTCCATCTTGCGTTGCGAGCCTGGAACGCTTTGCGGTTGAGAGGGGAAGGGGGGAGTGGGGTAGTCGCTCATGGGGGCAGCTCCTGCAGTTGAGAACGCTCATTACCGTTCGAACGGTGCAACAGGCCGGTGTTGGGATGAGTTCAGGGTTCGCGCGACGGGCGGTCAGTCTTGGATTTCCATTGAATTCTCAAGCGTGGGATAGCTCTACCGCTCACTCGTCTCGTGCTTTGCGTGCAAGGCTCGACCCTCAAACTGGAGCATAGAAGTGCCTAGAATCATCACCCCTACCACCCCCGAACATGAGATCGATCAGCAGAATGCAAGGATGTTCGGTACCCCGAAGGAGCGGCTGGATTTCTATCGACGCGAAATCCAGTACGAAACTACCATCCTGGCCAACCGCACCGATGCTTACCTGGCGGCTCAGTCATTCCTGGTCATCGCGTTCGTGTCGTCGATGAGCAACCTGAACGACGGCTGGGGCGAGATGTTCACGTTGATAGTGCCGGCGTTTCTCGCACTGCTCGGTGTGCTCAGTTCGCTGAACGCCTGGCCAGGCATCCGCGCGGCCTTTCGAATCATCGAGCACTGGCAGCTCAAGCAAAGCCACTTGCTGCGCAGTGAGCCGATGATGGGCTTGGCGTATGACGAATCGCCGTTGTTCTGCGAGGCGGAAACCTCTCAGGCTGGGCACCGCAAATCGCTGCTGTTTTCCCTGCGCACACCGTGGATTTTTCTCGGCTTCTGGGTCTTGCTGGGCACCTATTCGGTTTACATCCAGCTGGCGTGACCCGCGCCCTCCAGCCGCGCTGAAGCACAACGGAGGGCGCGGCGCAGATCGCTGAGCTCAGCCTGCCAGCGCCTTGATCAATTGCTCATTGAAGGCCGGAATATCGTCTGGTTGGCGACTGGTGATCAGGTTACCGTCTACCACCACCTGCTCATCCACCCACTGGCCACCTGCATTGCGAATGTCGTCCTGCAACGTCTTGTAGCTGGTCATCCGCTTGCCCTTGACCAGACCGCTTGACACCAGCAGCCAGGCACCGTGGCAGATGACGGCCAACGGCTTGCCGGCCGCAGCATGGCTTTTCACCAGCTTTTGCGCGCCAGGGATGATCCGGATCGTATCGGAGTTCTGCACGCCGCCAGGCAGTACCAAGGCGTCGTAAAGGTCGAGGTCGGCACTGTCGAACGTTGCATCCACGTTGAACTCGTCGGCGGGCTTGTCATGGTTCCAGCCGCGTACCTTACCCTCCTTCTCACCCAGGATATCGACTACCGCACCGCTGTTCTCCAGCGCTTCACGCGGGCCGGTCAGTTCCACCTGCTCGAAGCCATCGGTGACCAGAAAGGCCACGCGCTTGCCGTCAAGTTGTGCACTCATCAGTTATCTCCTCGTACTGTAGGGCATCAGATAGGGCCCGGCACCGGCAGGCAAAGTTCCTGCGCGGTGCTCAGCGGTTGATATCAGCGGCGCCTGCGCTGCGAGCGGGTGAGGACCAGCCCGGCAATGATGCCGAGGACTGCCGCGCCCACCAGCAACGGTGTGTGGCCTTTGCGCTCTCGCCAGCCGCCGTCCACGCTGCGCCGGCCACTGGGTGGTTCGAACAGGTTGCCCGAAGAAATCCCTGCAACAGGACTGCGGTGCAAGCCCCAGCGTGTCAGCCATCCCGATATCTGCGGGAGTGCTGGCACCAGGAAGCTGGCCAGGTGGGCGAGGCGCGCGGTTGCGCCGACCGTGGTGTGCGCACGCGGGGAAATGGCGCACGCCACCATGGCCTTGGCCACCAACTCCGGATCGTAGATCGGCCCGGGCGGGGTGAGCGCGTGGCCGGTGTAGTTGCCGCCATCCCTGAAGCCCGGCGTATCCATGACCGCTGGGTAGATGTCGCAGACATGGATGTCGGGGAACTCCGTGAGCTCCCCGCGCAACGCGTCGGTCAGGCCTCGCAGGCCGAACTTGCTTGCCGAGTACGCCGCGGCATAGGGCTGGGCAACCCAGCTGCCCAGTGACAGCGTGTTGATCAGCGTGCCGCTGCGCTGCGCCTTGAAGTAGGGCAGGGCCACATGGGCGCCACGCAGGTAACCGACCAGATCGGTTTGAATGACTTGCTCATGGGCCTCCAGTGGCGTGTCTTCGAAATTGCCGACCGCGCCGACGCCGGCGTTGTTGACCCAGATATCGATTCGGCCATGGCCAAATTCGGCAGCCTGCGCGGCCAGCGCTTGTACCTGGTCGCTGCGGCTGACGTCGGTGGTGATTGCCACGGCGTCCGTGCCGCAATCGGTGCACTCATCCAGCACGTCGAACAACGCTTCTTCATCGCGTGCAGCCAGCACCAGGCGCGCACCTTTACAGGCAAAGGCATGTGCGGCGGCGCGGCCTATGCCACTTGAAGCGCCGGTGATGACCACCACTTTGCCCCGCAGTGGGCCCTTGATCGGTGCTGGGCGTGGCGGCTCGGCCGGCTGTGGCGCTTGCTCCACAGCGTCCGCCGCAGGCGCGAGGAGGGTGCTGGGGTCCAGCCTCGAAAGCTCGAGGGCGGTGCCATCCACCAGCATCAACCTCAGCCCCTCGAGGGTGCCTGCCACCCGATCGGGGAACACCGGCTCACCTTGCGCATCCAGGCTGTCATAGATGAATGTGGTGCCCTCCAGCCAGCCGACAGCGGTCAGCAGTTCGGGCCCGAGGTAATACTTGCCGTCCAGGAAGAAACCGGGAAATTGATGGGCGCGTTCGATGTTATCCACGCGGTATCGTTCACCTGGTTTCATGCCTGTCGCTTGATCGATCATGGTCAACCTCCTTTGGCTGCATACCGGGAAGCGCTAGCCCCCTGTGCTTACCCGTGATTGGAGCCCAGGGTTCCGGACGCAGCGCCGGGAACCAGGATGACCTTGCGGCAGTTGTCCTGTTTCTGGTCGAACATCTTGTAGCCCATGGCCGCTTCTTCCAGGGCAAGGCGGTGGGTAACGATCATTTCGGGTTGCAGCCGGCCGGCCTCGATATGCTCGAGCAGCTCTGGCAGGTATTTCTGCACATGGGTCTGGCCCATTTTGAAGGTGAGGCCTTTGTCGAACGCGTCGCCGAACATGAAGGCGTGGACGAAGCCGGCGTACACTCCCGGAACACTGACAACCCCGCCTCGGCGCACAGCCGCAATGCTCTGGCGCAAGGCCTTGCCACTGCTGCCCTCGATCTTCAGCGCCGTCAAGACCGTTTCGGCAGTGCTGCCCTTGGCCTCGAACCCCACGGCATCGATGACCGCATCGACGCCGCGCCTGCCTGGCGTGTGGCGGATGATGCTGTCGGCAGGGTCGTCATCCTGCTCGAAGTTGATCGGGATCACCCCGTAGGCGTCCTGGGCATAGGCCAGGCGGTAGTCCTTGTCATCGACCATGAAGATGGTTTCGGCCCCAAGCATTTGCGCGCACGCGGCACTCAGCAGGCCCACTGGCCCGGCGCCATAAATGGCCACTGATGAACCCGGGCCGATTTCGGCGTTGAGGACTGCCTGCCAGGCGGTCGGCAGGATGTCGGAGAGAAACAGCACCTTGTCATCGGCCAGCGCGGTGGGCACCTTGAACGGGCCGACATTGGCTTTGGGTACCCGCACGTAATCGGCTTGCCCACCCGGGATGCCGCCATACAAGTGGCTATACCCGAACAACGCAGCGCCTGGCGGAATGCCTTTCTTGTTGATCAGCGAGCCGCGACCGGTGTTGGTGGTTTCGCAGGCGGCAAACAGGTCGTGCTGGCAGAAGAAGCAACTGCCGCAGGCAATGACGAAAGGGATCACCACACGGTCGCCGATCTGCAAACCGGTGACGTCACTGCCCGTTTCCTCGACGATGCCCATGAACTCATGGCCAAAAATATCCCCCGCTTCGGTCTGCGGAATCTTGCCCCGGTAAAGGTGCAGATCAGAGCCGCAAATGGCGGTTGCGGTCACCCTCAGAATGATGTCGTCCGGCGCTTGGATGATGGGGTCTGGGACGGTATCGACCCGGACATCGTTTGCGCCGTGGTAGGTCAATGCTCTCATCGAATCAGCTCCTGCAGCCGTGTGTTTGCACTTGCATTATAGGTATGCAGGGGAATCCATGAGGGACGGCAAAGTTCAGACGAGAAGCCCGATGGTAATTACAACGAAAATGAACTTCGAATTACTCGGGCCATTCCTACAGGACTAATGCTAAAGAACTGTCTCATGGGGGTGGCCATGCTGAAGCGCTTTGTGGTGGTTCCTGCTGTCCCGGCTGCAAAAGACTATCTTCCCAGGCGCTCAGGCTTTGCGTGTGCAGTGGAAGAGGGGTTCGATCTTTACGATACGCAGGAGAAAACACGCCTGATTCTTCGGCTGCCTACGCGCGCCGAAGCTGAGTGTGAATGCATGAGTCGCAATAGTGATGGTGCCGGGAATTCATGAGATCGCCAGGCGACGCTTCGATGAGCTTACGTGGGTAAACCGTCTATCAACGCTCAATGCTGGTACGGCTCAAACTCACACAGAATGACGTTCCCCTTTCGTGCGTGGAACTGACGACCACATCGCCGCCATGGGCCTTGGCGATTTCCCGAACGATGAAAAGGCCGAGCCCTACGCTTCTCAGGTCGGTGTCCAACTCGCTCACTCGTGTCATCGGCTCAAACAGGTTACCCAGCGAAGATTCGGGTATGGCTGGACCCTCGTTATGCACCGTTAGCAAGGCCGCCTCGCCCTCTAGGAAGGAAGTGACCGTTATGGGCTGGCCAAGATCCCCGTAGGCAACACTGTTGGCTACCAGATTCCCAACGAGCTGATGCATCCTGTCAGCGTCGACCTCTGCCAGCCCGGCGCCCACTTGTTCATGCACCAGCCTTGCCTGGGGGAAGGCGACACGCAGCTCGTTTACGCTTCGCTCAATGACCAGGTGCAGGTCAACCGCCTTCCGTGTGATGCCGATGCCGCGACCGACCCTGGCCAATGCGAGGTCCAGCAGGTCTGCGATCATCCGTTGAGCGCGCTCGGAGGACTGACGGATGTGGCCGAGCAATTCTGTATCTCGCGATGAGCGTTCGCCTCGTGCCAGCAGGTCTGTCGCCATCTTGATCGCGGTCAGCGGGTTCTTCAGGTCATGACTTGCGATTGCGACCATTTGCTCCGCAAAAAAAGCCCGCTGTTGGGTTTTTTCATAGGCGAGATCGAGTTCCACTTTTGCCTGCTGTAGAGCGGCCTCGGCGCTCGTCTTCTCCCATAACAACTGTTCGGCCCGTTGGCGGGCCTCCACAATCTCGCGCTCATACTTGTCCCGATCAGTCATCCCGAACAGCGCCAGTTCGTAATAAACGCCCTCGGCATGTTCGCGCCTCACGCCATTGAGCAGCAGGGTGACTGTCTGTTCACTGGCGTTTTTGAGGTCAAGTTTCACCTCCGCAACGGAGCCCTGCATGCGCATGAGGGGCGCCCAGTGGGTCTGATGGAAGATTTTACCGCCCATTGTCAGGAGGTCCTGAAACCGAAGCTGGCCAAGCGCTTCCTGGCTGATGCCCATCCAGATGCTGAAAATACGATTGCTGCGCAGGATGGTGCCGTCTTCGTCGGTGACGACCAGGCCACAGGGGGCACCGTCGAAAAGCTCTTCGAACGCGGGAAGTAGCGGCTGATCAATCGACATCTGCGCCTACCCATGGCTGAAGGAAGGCGTCCATTGCTTTGGCACACGCGTCTGGAGCGCTCATGTGCGGGCAATGCCCCACGTTATCTACGAGGTGGAAAACACTATTGGGTAAAGTCGCATGCATGTAATGGCCCACGCCCACCGGCGCGATCAGGTCATCGGAAGATTGCAGGATAAGCGTCGGGGTAGCCAGCCCGGCGATGTCTTCGCGGTTATCGGACAAGAAGGTCACGCGTGCAAATTGCTTGGCGATCTGCGGATCTGTGCGGCAAAAGCTATTGGTAAGTTCATCGCCCAGGGCCGGCTGCCCAGGTGAGCCCATGATGGTAGGGGCCATCGCGCTCGACCAGCCCAGGTAGTTGCTGTCCAGCGTGTGAAGGAGCGAGTGAATGTCTTCGAGCTTGAACCCGCCCACATACCCATCGGAATCGATATAGCACGGTGACGGCCCAACCATGACATGGGCGGCTATGCGATTCGGCGAAAGGCGGTCGGCCAGTGCTCCGATCATTGCACTCACCGAGTGGCTGACCACGATCACAGGGCCGCTTGCAAACTGATCGATGACGTCGTTCAGGTCGCGAGCGTAACCGGCCAGTGAACCGTATTTTTCGCTTTCATAGGCAGCCAGGTCAGATCTGCCTGCGCCGACCAGGTCATACAACACTACGCGGAAGCGGTTGGTGAAGTGTTGGAACAGGTAATGCCACATGGTCTGATCGCAGCCGAAGCCGTGGGAAAAGACCAGCGTCGAAGTGCCTGCGCCATGGACGGTGACGTTGTTCCTGCGTTGAATGTCCATGCATCACTTCTCCGTTCAGCCGAGCGGGTTTGGCTTTAGGGAAGAATAGTGCCGTTGAGGGGATCGAAGGGCAAGGTCTGGCGTGCCCGGTGCTCGCCACGGCACATCAGCGCCAGTGAGATCGAGCGCCGCCCGCGCGGCGCATCGCTATGCGCCTGCCTTGGGATCTTCAGCGCCTTTGAGATCGAGCGCCGCCCGCGCGGCGCATCGCGGGCAAGCCCGCTCCTACATTTGTTGCAACGTGCCATTCCAGTCAGGCCATGGTTGTCCGCCTTGGCGCATGACTGAAGACAGATGGGGCGTCGGCAGCGCCAGCCGAAAAATTGGGTCATGCCAACAAGGCTGGCAACTATGGCCTCACAGGCCATGGCACGTTGCAACAAATGTAGGAGCGGGCTTGCCCGCGATGCGCCGCGCGGGCGGCGCTCGATCTCAAGGGCGCTGAAGATCCCAAGGCAGGCGCTTCGCGAAGCGCCGCGCGGGCGGCGCTCGGTTTATGCATCACCGCAAATCCCAAGCCAGGCCCACGGTAGCCCCCACCCAATCTTCCGACAAGGGTCGGAACTGCGCCTCAATCCGTCAGTCAGGTTTAGTAGCCCCGTAAACCTCGAGGTACCCATGGCAACGCACAACATTCACTTGCTGGGATCGTCCGAGATAGAGGTTGCCACGGAACCCTCAGGATGATTCATCTTGGTTGCGCGGGCTGGAGCGTGCCACGCCTTCATGCCGAGCACTTTCCCCAGCAAGGCACCCAACTGCAGCGCTACGCGGCCCGATTGAACGCGGTCGAAATCAACTCTTCGTTCTATCGCGCTCATCAGCCAAAAACCTATACCCGTTGGGCTGCGTCAGTCCCTGAGCATTTTCGGTTCTCCGTCAAGTTGCCCAAAGCCATCACGCATGAAAAGCGCCTGCTTGGCTGTACAGCCTTGCTTGAGCAATTCCTTGATGAGTGCGGGCAACTGGGGGATCGCCTCGGTTGCCTGTTGGTGCAATTGCCCCCGTCACTGGCGTTTGACCTCGAGGTTGCCGATCGATTCTTCACCCGCCTGCGTAAAAACTATGATGGGTGGCTGGCAGTAGAACCACGGCATCCAACCTGGGCGATCGCGCAGTCATTGCTCGTGGACTTGCAAGTGGCTCAAGTGGCGGCCAGCCCTTCACGGTTTGGCATGGACGCTCAACCGGGCGGCTGGCCGGGGCTGGTTTACTGGCGCTTGCACGGGGAGCCGCAGATCTACCGCAGCGCCTACGGACGCGATTACCTGCAGCGCCTGGCTGCTCAGTTGCAGCAGCGCGAGGACGCGCAACAACCTGCCTGGTGCATATTCGACAACACCGCAAGCGGTGCGGCCTTGGGCGACGCCCTGGCTACCGAAGCCTTGTTGCACGGGCGCGCCGCTGTCTATCCCGCTTGAACCATGAGCGATGGCCGGCTCGTCCTGTCGCCCGTCACCTCTTGCCAGGCAGTACCGAGCTGAGTACCTGCTTGGCGGTCTGCACGATAACACCCGCCTGATCCGGGTCGCCTTTGAGTAAGGTGCCGGCAAATTTCTTCGCCTGCTCCAGCTTGATATGAGGTGGCAATGGCGGCACGTTGGGGTCGGTCTTGAATTCGATCAGTACCGGCCGGTCGGCGCCAAGGGCTCGTTCCCAGGCCGCGGCGACGTCTTCTTCACGGTCGACGTAAATGCCCTGAAGGCCGATGGAGATGGCAAACAGATGATAGGGCACGTCAGGGATCGTCTGCGACGCCTCGAATTTGGGGTCGCCCTCCATCACACGCTGTTCCCAGGTCACCTGGTTGAGGTCCTCGTTGTTGAACACCGCGCAGATCCACTGCGGGTTTTCCCATTGCTGCCAGTACTTGGCCACGGTGATCAGTTCGGCCAGATTGCTCATCTGCATCGCCCCATCGCCCACCAAGGCGATCACCGGGCGCTGCGGATGGGCGAACTTGGCGGCAATCGCGTACGGCACGGCGGCGCCCATGCAGGCCAGGCCGCCGGACAACGAGCATTGCATGCCCTGGCGAATGTGCAGGTCGCGGGCATACCAGTTAGCGCAGGACCCGGAGTCGCTGGTCACCAGGGCGTTGTCGGGCAGGCGAGGGGACAGTTCGTACACCACGCGCTGCGGGTTGATCGGGTCGGCTTTGACCATGGCGCGTTTGGCCAGGGTCTTGTCCCAGCGTGCCCGCCATCCTTCGACCTTCTTGCGCCAGCGCCGGTCGGTTTTGGGCTCCAGCAGTGGCAGCAATGCACGCAAGGTCTCCCCGGCATCCCCTACCAGGTTTACCTCCATCGGGTAGCGCAGGCTGAGCATGTCTGGCTGCAGGTCGATCTGCACGCCGCGCGCCTGGCCTTCCTTGGGCATGAACTCGGCGTAGGGGAACCCTGAGCCGATCATCAGCAGGGTGTCGCACTCCGCCATCAACTGGTAGCTCGGTTCGGTGCCGAGCAAGCCGATGGCGCCGGTTACCCATGGCAGGTCGTCGGGCAAAGCGGCCTTGCCGAGCAATGCCTTGGCTACACCTGCGCCCAGTGTTTCGGCAATGTCGATGACCTGCTCGGTGGCCTGCAAGGCACCGGCGCCCACCAGGATGGCCACTTTGCGCCCGGCGTTGAGCACATCGGCGGCGCGTTGCAGGTCGCTCTCGTAAGGCACTACTTTGGGCTTGCTGTAGCCAATGCCGGAATGCACGGTGCCGTGCTCGCGGGCCGGCTCCTGGTAGGGCAGGTCCTGCAGGTCATTGGGCAGGATCACCGCCGTCACCCGCCGCTCACCGACGGCAGTGCGCACGGCCCGGTCTAGCAAGTGGCGGACCTGCGAGGGGGTGGAGGCCTGTTGCACGAAGGCACCGGCCACATCCTTGAACATCGACAGCAAATCCAGTTCCTGCTGATAGTGGCCGCCCAACGCCGCCCGGGCTTGCTGGCCGACGATGGCCAGCACCGGCATGTGGTCCATGCGGGCATCGTACAAACCGGTAAGCAGGTGCGAGGCCCCAGGCCCGGAGGTGGCGATGCACACACCCAGTTCCCCGGTGAACTTGGCGTGGGCGCAGGCCATGAATGCTGCCATTTCCTCGTGGCGGGCCTGGATGAATTCGATCTTGCCGTTGGCCCGGGCCAGTGCGCCAAAAACACCGTTGATGCCGTCGCCGGGGTAGCCGAAGATGCGCCGCACGCCCCATTGATACAAGCGCTCCACCAGAAAATCGCCTACCGTGCCTGTCATTGCCTGCTCCCGTTCATTGGTCGATAGGGGTCTGGACTTGGCGTGGTTTGCGAAAGTTTCAACGGATCCACTTGCTCCGGGGCATCAGCCGCCGTCCCAAGCAGTACCGTGGGGGCGAGCGAATTGACTAGCCGGCCAGCGAGACAACCAAGTCAAACGCTGTAATGGGGACGTATGCCAAGGCGATAAGTGCATAGCGCTCGCGGGACTTGGCGACAAACGCGCAGAGCGCAAGGGCAATCATGATCACGTCCAATACGCCCCATAGCGCTATCGGAGATGCCTTGAAAAAGCTCACGTTCACGACCAGCCCGAGGAACAGATAAGCGGAAAGGAACAACAGCGCATAACGGCCATCCTGCTCAAAGTAGACCTGAAGGCCATTCTGCTCATCCTCACTGCGACTGGGGAGCAACAGCGCCGAAGAGACAAAAAGCGACAGCGCCAACAGCACGAGCAGGAGAAACTCGAGGAACGTGAACGTCACTTTTATCGCTGGCAATCCGTTTACAGCCCACCAGAAGTCAAGCTGCGTCGTGAACAGAATCCCCGCCCAGGCGAGCGGCACCCAGTCGGGCTTGGCCACGCGGCGGATGCGGAATACCGTCAAAACGCCTAGAAGAAGCCGAGTGACCGAGAGCCCCAGTATCATCGAGAGTATCGTGGCAACGATTGGAAAATTGCTCATGGTAAACCCAGGCTTCGGGAAGGCTGGTTTTAGCATAGCTTCCGACAGGAGGCCGGTTACTCCGCGCCCTGATGAATACTGTTGTGGACAAACGTCACAGGCTATCCGGATCGCCGAAGAACATTTGGACATGGCTCTAGGGCGGGATCTGTGATTGGAAAAATAATAAATGTACCCTCAAAAATACCCTCGATACCCCCAGCAGGATGCGCGATCGGGAATGGCGATTTCTGACACGGGTCGAGGTGGCGCACACCGGATTTCAGTGTACCTCCATGGTGGGATCGCCGGAACCAAGGATGGACTGTGTCTATCGCCCCGTATGTCACGAACGACAGCTATCGACCCACTGCGGACACCGCCCCAACGCTTTGAGTCAGTAATGGCCTCATCGCCGGCAAGCCGGCTCCCTCAGAGATATAACCAGTCTCTGGGCCTGCGCAGTACCTGTGGGAGCCGGGCTTGCCGGCGATGGGCCGCGAAGCGGCCCCGGCCTTCGGATGTCCGCCATGGGCGAAATAGTCAATGGTGACCGGCTGCTTTCGACCCATAGCAGACGCTGGAACGTAACTGGACTCGCGGAAGCGCCGCTCAATCCGTGAGAATTGTTGGGTTCAAAAAGAGCCATGGATCGATAGCTGCCTCTGCGAAGAATGTCGCCTACATGCTCATCAATGCGGTTGATCAAAGGGTTTTGACGGTCTCCAACATGAGGGTGCGTATCCATCGATGGCCTGCATCTCGATGGGTTCTCTCATGCCAGGCCACCATTTTGCAGAAGCCGGGGATCTTGACAGGCGGCTCCACAATCGTGAGTCCAGGGGTGCGGATGGCCAGCCGCCGAGGCACCACGGCTATCAAATCGCTGGCCATCAAGATCTCCGGCAGCACCAGGAAGCTCGTAACCGAGACGGTGACTCGCCGAGACTTTCCAATTTTCCTCAACGCCTCGTCGGTAACGCCATGGAAGCCCCCTCCCGATGGTGATACCAACACATGGTCCAAAGCGCAAAAGCGCGTCAGCGAAATCTGCGATGATTTGGAGTCTGGATGATCCGCGCGCATCACGCACACGTAACTCTCATCAAATAGCGGTTTGACGTAGAGGTCAGGAGCCGCTGCGCCATTGGCTACCAGCGCTAGGTCGACATCACCGCGCTCCAGTTGGAGTTGAAGCGTTTGATCGTCGATCGGAAGCACAGAAATCCGTATGTTCGACGCTCGTTCGCGGAGGGCGCTTAGGAACGGAACTACGATTGCTCGCAACGCATAGTCAGTTGATGCGAGCTTGATGGTTAGTTCAGCCGTCTGCGGATCGAACGCTTGGGGCTGAAGCATACCCGCCACATCGGCTAGCAGCTGCTTGATCGGCAACGCCAGTTGCTCTGCACGCAGTGTCGGCACGATACCGCGTTGTGCCCTAACGAAAAGCGGGTCGTTGAAGCTTTCACGCAGTCGGTTAAGCATTCCGGTTACGGCCGGTTGGGTAAGCGCCAGGCGATCAGCTGCTCGGGTCACGCTGCGCTCATCGAGCAGGGCGTCCAGGGCTCTGAGCAAGTTGAGGTCCAGCTTTCTGATATCAGATTCCATGATGCTATGGATAAATCATCTCGATTGGAGTTATTTCAAGCTAGCACCCATCCTGAACTGAATCCACAACGACAGGCGCTATACCCCATGAACGAGATAATCTGGCCAGAAGGCTATTTGCCCGGTCTCACCGAAGATTTCGTCTCCAATGAGGTGATCGTTGCCGGCTTGACCGCCTCGGACATCTGGCCGCTGCTGAGCCAAGCGGCCAAATGGCCCACTTACTACAGCAACTCAGCAAATGTCATTTGCTACGATCATGCGGAGCCCCACCTGAAAGTGGGGATGCGTTTCTACTTTGAGACCTTCGGCTTTCCAGTCGAAGCCCAGTGCAATGAACATATACCTCCCACCTCAAGCTCTCCAGGCCGGATTGCCTGGCATGGTTGGGCCGGCGAAGGCGATACACGATTGGACGTGCACCATGCATGGCTCATTGAAGATCTGTCGCAAGGTCGAGTGCGAATGCTCACCCAGGAAACCCAGAAAGGTAAGCCTGCCCTGGAACTGGCCCACGCTAAGCCCAATCCGATGATCAACGGCCACCAAGACTGGCTGGATGGATTGGTAAACGCTGCACGTGAAGCCAAGGAAGCGAGTCAAGTGTAAGTAGTGGGTGAGCGGGCGCAGAAGGTCAAATGCTGCTGGTCGAGGATGACCACTTTCGACCCGTAACTGCAGTTGGGACCGTAGCAATCCTTGGAGGAGCGGTTTACCCGCGAACACCGGCACCGCCGGTGCCATTCACTGCGGCGCCTGCTTCGCGGGTAAACTGAACTGGCTTAATGATCCCGGACACCTCTTAAGGGCGATATGATTCGCCCAATCAGGAGGTTCCATGCAAGAACGAAAGACCTATACCCGCGAGTTCAAGCAACGTGCT
>NZ_JBFPFX010000052.1:0-15291 GCF_047978245.1 Pseudomonas sp. LFS044 | reverse complement strand
CCTACAGGTACAGCGCAGCACTTGAGAGCAACGCTGTCACTGTGGGAGCCGGCTTGCCGGCGATTGGGCCGCCAAGCGGCCCCGGCGATCTCAGCCCAGACGCCCGGCCGGGGCATACGGCGCAGGATCAATGATTGGCGCAGCGCCCGTCAGCAAATCGGTAAACAACTGACACGAAGCAGGCGCCAGCACCAGCCCATTGCGGTAATGCCCGCAGTTCAACCACAGCCCGTCATACCCCGGCACAGGCCCGATATACGGGACACCTTCAGGCGACCCCGGCCGCAGCCCGGCCCAGTGCCCCACGACAGTCGCATCCTTGAGCGCCGGCAACAGCTCCACCGCCGAAGCCTTCAGGCTCGCCAGCGCATCCTCGGTCGGGGTTTTGTCGTACCCGGCATGCTCCAGCGTGCTGCCCACCAGGATGTGCCCGTCACGGCGGGGGATCGCGTAACGCCCCTTGGCCAGCACCATGCTCGGCAAGAAGTCCTCGGCGCACTTGAACAGGATCATCTGGCCCTTCACCGGCTCCACCGGCAGCTCAAGGCCTAGGGTGCGCAGCAGGTCGCCACTCCAGGCGCCAGCACTGAGCACCACTTCATCGGCCTGCAGCACGCCGTCTGCCGTCAGCACGCCGGTCACGCGCCCGCTATCCTCAACGAAGCCGGTGATTTGGCAGTGTTCACGCAAAGTCACGTTGGGCAATGCCAGCAGCGCCGCCTTGAGCGCTTTCACCAGCCGTGGGTTGCGCACGTTGGCCACGCCTGCCATGTGGATGGCGTGCTTGAAGCCTGGGCCCATTACCGGCACTGCGTCATAAACCGCCGAAATATCCACGGCACTGAGTGGCCGGCGCTCGCGTTGCGCCCACGCCAGGGCTTCGGCCTCGTCGTCCAGGTCGAGCCAGTACAAGCCGGTGGTATGCACTTCAGGGTCGATGCCGGTGCTGGCGAACAGGCGCTCGCCCAGCTGTGGATAAAAGTCCTGCGACCAGTGCGCCAGCGCAGTCACTGCCGGGCTGTAGCGCCAGGGGTACAGCGGCGAGACGATGCCGCCACCCGCCCAGGACGACTCACGGCCAACTTCGCCCTGGTCGCATACCACCACCTGGCCGACCTTCGCCGCCAGGTTGAACGCCGTCAGCAGGCCTATCACCCCGCCACCGACCACCACTACTTGCTTGCTCATCTGTCGATCCAACACCTGAAGTAAAACCGCGATGCACGGGCATCATTGAACCTTCAGCTTCCCCAACAACGCTCGCTGGCCTCGCCGGCACCGGGATTGCTCTGCACGCCGGCCTGGTCGAGCTCAAAGTCGCCACAGCGATCGTCGGCCATCAGGCCATGCGGCAGCCGCCGAGCACGCAGCGTGAAGGTATCGCTGCCGCGCTGGGCCTGCAGGCTGTAATGACGGTTGGCAGTGGGCAACGCCGGGTCGCCCTCGGCGTATTGGCCGGTGCGCAGGCGATGGCGCTCCAGGCGCAGGGCTGCGTCATGCAGCAGGCCAACCACTTCGCTGCGTGCGGCTCGCCTGAGCTGGTCGCTGTAACTGGGGTAGGCAATGGCTGCCAGAATGCCGGTGACGGCCACGACAATCAACAACTCGATCAGGCTCAGGCCGCGTTGCATGTCAGCCCTCCCTGAGCCTTTGCCGCCACAGGATGCGCCGCGGCGCTTGTGCTTGAGCGGCGGGGATGGCGTAGATCGACTCCAGCACCTGCCTTGATTCAAGTTGCCGGCTGACGGCGGTAACCCTGTACAGCGTGACCGGGTCACCTTCGGGCATGTGCAAGGCGCGGGTGCTTATGCCGAGGTTTTGTAGCTGGAAGAACCCGTCCGCGCTGGCGTGCCACTGGCCTTGCAGGTCGTGAGGATGCGCCGGCGCAAGGCACGCCTGGCATAACCCTGGCGGCGCAGTTTGCAATTGCGCTTCACCGGCCAGCAGTGTGGCCTCTGCCTGTTCCAACGCCTTCAAACCTTCACGCAGGTGACCGGCCATGCGTGTTTCCACCAGGGCATCGCGCAGGGCGGATGCCGCCAGCAAACCCAGCAGCAGGCTAAGGACCAGCGCCAGCAGGAGCACCACCCCGCGCTGGCGCTTCATGGCTCGGCAACCGGGTTGCGCAGCGCCACGCTCAGGTCGTAGCGCTGCTCGATCTGCAAGGCCGGGTCGAATAACGTCAGTTGCACGTCTATCCGTTCGCCGCCGTGCGCCTTCACATGCTCAACGCGCATTTCTCGTACATGATCCACCAACGGCTGAGTGTTGTTACGCCGCCCGAACCGCAGAACGCTGCCGTCGAGCTGGTAATGATGGCGGCTGATGGGAAACGCCAACGGCAGGCCCCCGCCCGGGCCAACACGTGCCTTGTGCACCTGAACCTCGTTCACGCAGTCGGTCACCAGGGTCCAGTCCGGCGCCCCAGAGTGCCCGGGCAGTTCTGCCACCACGAGGCTCAGGCTGGCCGGCCCCACCTGCAAGGGTTGGGCAAAGGCATCCCGCGCGGCCGGGTCTTTGAATTCGCCAGGCTCCAGGCGCAAGCAACCGAACATGCCGGCCATACGAATATCCTGGGCCATGCGCAGTAACGCCAAACGGGCGTCTGCCTGCATGCGCAGGGCCGCGTCCTGTAGCCGCCAACTCTGATGAGCAGAGACGAACAGCTGGCCGGCTGCCGTGAGCAGCATCAGCCCGATGCCGAGTGCCAGTATCGCTTCGACCAGGCCGAAACCTCTCTGTTTACCCCTCATGGCTGGCGCACTGTCAGCGTGCCTGCTGCCCTGGTCCGTTCATGCAGGGCATGCTCGGCCAGCGCCCCCTGCACCTCGCGCCGCGCTGCGTCAGTGGCCTGCGATGCCTGGACCTGCAAAGCCGCCGCAGCGAACAGGCCCAAGGCAACCACCACCACGGCCAGCATCACTTCCAGCAACGTCAGGCCCCGTTGTCTTGCGTGCATCCTTGCACCTCCTGCGACATTTCCCGCGACTGCCGAGCACATGGCGACTGTACCGGCGGCCCAGCCCCCGTGAAGCTAAAAGCCAAGCACTTTTGCGGAGGAATGCACGGTGAAGCAACAGGGTGTAACACTGGTACAAATCATGTTTGTACTGGCTGTAGCGATGCTACTGACACAGCTGGGCATGCCCGCCTACGCCAGATTGAGCGACGACTTACAACGAGCGGCGGTAGCCCGTGACCTTGCCCAGGCGTTGCGTAGCGCACGCAGCCACGCAATGCTCCAAGGCCAGGCGGTACTGGTGCAATCTTTGGACAACAACTGGGGGAATGGCTGGCGCGTGCTGCTCGAACACAATCAACAATTGCTGCGCGAGCACCGTCTATCCCGGCCATTGCAGATCAAAGCCAATACCGGAAGCCAGGTGAAGTTCAGCGCACTGGGCGTACCACTGGGCAGGAACAACAATTTTGCAGGTGGGCGGCTGGAAGTCTGCGAACGTGCTTCTGCAACCAGCCAGCACCGGGTGGTGCTGGCAACCAGCGGCAGGATCAGCCTGCGCACAGGTGAGCCGGAGAGCTCACTGTGCGCAGCGCCCTGATCAGATCAGCGAGCGAACCCGCAGCTCTTTGGGCATGGAGAACGTGATGTTCTCCGGGCGCCCATCGAGCTCTTCGGCGCCAGTCGCGCCCCAGCCCTTGAGCTGGTCGATCACGCCACGCACCAGCACTTCGGGGGCCGAAGCGCCGGCAGTGATGCCGATCCGCGCGGCCTGGTCGAACCAGCTGCGCTGCATGTCCTCGGCGCCATCGATCAGATAGGCCGGTGTACCCATGCGTTCGGCCAGCTCGCGCAGGCGGTTGGAGTTGGAGCTGTTGGGGCTGCCCACCACCAGCACCACGTCGCACTCGCCCGCCAGTTGCTTGACCGCGTCCTGGCGGTTCTGGGTGGCATAGCAGATGTCGTCCTTGCGCGGGCCGCCGATATTCGGGAAGCGTGCGCGCAGGGCGTCGATGACGCGGCTGGTGTCATCCATTGACAGCGTGGTCTGGGTGACGAAAGCCAAGTGGTCCGGGTCGCGTACCTGCAGCTTGGCGACATCGTCCTCGTCTTCGACGAGGTAGATGGCGCCGCCATTGCTGGCGTCGTACTGGCCCATGGTGCCTTCGACTTCCGGGTGCCCTTCGTGGCCGATGAGGATGCACTCTCGGCCGTCGCGGCTGTACTTGGCGACCTCGATATGCACCTTGGTCACCAGCGGGCAAGTGGCGTCGAACACCTTCAGGCCACGGCCAGCGGCTTCCTGGCGCACGGCCTGGGAAACACCATGGGCACTGAAGATGACGATGACGTCGTCAGGCACCTGGTCCAGCTCTTCGACGAAGATGGCGCCACGGTTGCGCAGGTCTTCCACCACGAACTTGTTGTGCACCACTTCATGACGCACGTAGATCGGCGGGCCGAAGACTTCCAGCGCACGGTTGACGATCTCGATCGCCCGGTCGACCCCCGCGCAGAAGCCGCGAGGGTTGGCGAGTTTGATTTGCATGCTCGGCTCCAGGCTTACAGGGCCTTCACCTCGAGGATCTCCACCTCGAAGGTCAGGGTCTTGCCAGCCAGTGGGTGATTGAAGTCGATGGTCACCTGGTCGTCATCGAACGCCTTGACCACACCTGGCAGCTCGGTGTTGGCGGCATCGTTGAAGATGATCAGCAGCCCTTCGGAAAGCTCCATGCCCTCGAAGTTGGACCTTGGCATGACCTGCACGTTCTGCGGGTTGGGCTGGCCGAAGGCATTCTCCGGGGCCACTACTACAGTGCGCTTGTCACCGGCCTTGAAACCGAACAGCGCGGTCTCGAAGCCGGGCAACAGGTTGCCGTCGCCGACCTTGAAGGTGGCCGGGGCCTTGTCGAACGTGCTGTCGACGGTGTCGCCGTTTTCCAGGTGCAGCGCGAAGTGCAGGGTGACTTCGGTGTTCTGGCCGATACGGGTGTCAGTCATGGACCGGATCCTCGGACTTCTTGCTCTTGAACATATCCAGCGCCAGCATCACCGCGCCAACGGTAATAGCGCTGTCGGCCAGGTTGAAGGCCGGGAAGTGATGAATATTCTTCCAGTGCACCAGAATGAAATCGACCACGTGGCCCAGCACGATGCGGTCGTACAGGTTGCCCAGCGCACCGCCAAGCACTAACGCCAAGGCCACGGCCAGCCAGGTCTCGTTGCGCCCCAGGCGCTTGAGCCACACCACCAGCACCGCACTGACCGCCACGGCGATCAGGGCGAACAGCCAGCGCTGCCAGCCGGAGCTGTCGGCCAGGAAGCTGAACGCCGCGCCGGTGTTGTAGGCCAAGGTCCAGCTGAAGTAGTCAGGGATGACCACGATCTGCTGGTACATGCTCAGGGCGTTGTTGAAATACAGCTTGCTGGCCTGGTCGAGGACCAGGACCAACAGGCTGAGCCAGAGCCAGCCAAGGCGCCCGAAGCGCCCAGCAGCAGGGTTAGGCATAGTGGCGCACCTCACCGGAGCCGGTCAGGTTGTCGACGCAACGGCTGCAGATTTCCGGGTGCTCTGCGTGGCTGCCGACGTCGGCGCGGAAGTGCCAGCAACGGCCGCACTTGGCGTGGCCGGACTTGACCACTTGCAGCTTGAGGCCCTCGACCTCGGTGGCCACCGCTTCGGCCGGCGCTTGCGCGAACGGCACCACGCTGGCAGCGGAGGTGATCAGCACGAAGCGCAGTTCGTCGCCCAGCTTCGCCAGGTCGGCGCTCAGGCCATCTTCGGCAAACAGGGTGACTTCGGCCTGCAGGTTGCCGCCGATGACTTTGGCGGTACGCTGGTTTTCCAGCTCCTTGTTGACGGCTGCCTTGACCGCCATCACGCGGTCCCAGTAGGCACGGTCCAGCTCGATGCCTTCCGGCAGCTCGCTCAGGCCCTGGTACCAACCGTTGAGCATCACCGACTCGTTACGCTCGCCCGGCAGGTACTGCCAGATTTCGTCGGCGGTGAAGGCCAGGATCGGCGCGATCCAGCGCACCAGCGCCTCGCTGATGTGGTACAGCGCGGTCTGGCAGGAACGGCGGGCGACACTGTTGGCGCCAGTGGTGTACTGGCGGTCCTTGATGATGTCGAGGTAGAAGCCACCCAGCTCTTGCACGCAGAAGTTGTGGATCTTCGAGTAGACGTTCCAGAAACGGTACTCGCTGTAGTGCTCTTCCAGCTCGCGCTGCAGCAGCAGGGCACGGTCCACCGCCCAACGGTCCAGGGCCAGCATGTCTTCGGGGGCCAGCAGGTCGCGGGCCGGGTCGAAGCCGGACAGGTTGGAGAGCAGGAAGCGCGCGGTGTTACGGATGCGGCGGTAGGCATCGGCGCTGCGCTGCAGGATCTGCTCGGAAACCGCCATTTCACCGGAGTAGTCGGTGGCCGAAACCCACAGGCGCAGGATGTCGGCGCCCAGAGTGTTGTTGACCTTTTCCGGCTCGATGGTGTTACCCAGCGACTTGGACATCTTGCGGCCGTTCTCGTCCACGGTGAAGCCGTGGGTCAGCAGCTCGCGGTACGGCGCGTGGTTGTCGATGGCGCAACCGGTGAGCAACGACGAGTGGAACCAGCCGCGGTGCTGGTCGGAGCCTTCCAGGTACAGGTCGGCGACCGGGCCGGTGGCGTGGCCGATGTCATGCGAGCCACGCAGCACGTGCCAGTGCGTGGTGCCGGAGTCGAACCACACGTCGAGGGTGTCGGTGATCTTGTCGTACTGGCCCGCTTCGTCACCGATCAGTTCGGCGGCGTCCAGCTTGAACCAGGCTTCGATGCCCTCCTGCTCGACACGCTTGGCCACCGCTTCCATCAGCTCGACGGTACGCGGGTGCAGCTCGCCGGTCTGCTTGTGCAGGAAGAACGGGATCGGCACGCCCCAGTTGCGCTGACGCGAGATGCACCAGTCGGGGCGGTTGGCGATCATCGAATGCAGGCGCGCCTGGCCCCAGGCCGGGACGAACTTGGTGTCTTCGATGGCCTTGAGCGCGCGCTCACGCAGCGGTTCGCCAGTGGTGGGCTGCTTGTCCATGCCGACGAACCACTGCGCGGTGGCACGGTAGATCAGCGGGGTCTTGTGGCGCCAGCAGTGCATGTAGCTGTGGCTGATGGTTTCGGTGTGCATCAGCGCACCGGCTTCGCTGAGCTTTTCGATGATGGCCGGGTTGGCCTTCCAGATGAACTGGCCGCCGAAGAACTCCAGCGACTCGACGTACACGCCGTTGCTCTGCACTGGGGTGAGGATGTCGTCGTTGACCATGCCGTAGCGCTTGCAGGTGACGAAGTCGTCTTCACCGTAGGCAGGCGCGGAGTGAACCACACCGGTGCCAGCGCCCAGTTCGACGTAGTCAGCCAGGTAGATCGGCGACAGGCGGTCATAGAACGGGTGGCGGAAGTTGATCAGCTCCAGGGCCGAACCTTGGGCAGTGGCGATGACCGCGCCTTCCAGGTTGTAGCGCTTGAGGCACGACTCGACCAGCTCTTCGGCCAGCACCAGCAGACGCTCGCCAGTATCGACCAGGGCGTACTTGAACTCCGGGTGGATGTTCAGCGCCTGGTTGGCGGGGATGGTCCAGGCAGTGGTGGTCCAGATCACGATGGCGGCAGGCTTGGGCAGCGAAGCCAGGCCGAACGCGGCGGCCAGCTTGTCGGCGTCGGCGACCGGGAAGGCCACGTCGATGGTCTGCGACTTCTTGTCGGCGTATTCGACTTCGGCTTCGGCCAGCGCCGAACCGCAATCGAAGCACCAGTTCACAGGCTTGAGGCCCTTGAACACGAAGCCTTGCTTGACCATCTCGGCCAGCGCGCGGATTTCACCGGCCTCGTTGGCGAAGTTCATGGTCTTGTACGGGTTGTCCCAGTCGCCCAGCACACCCAGGCGGATGAACTCGGTCTTCTGCCCTTCGATCTGCTCGGCCGCGTACTCGCGGCACAGCTCGCGGGTGCGGTCGGCGGTCAGGTGCTTGCCATGGGTGACCTCGACCTTGTGCTCGATCGGCAGGCCGTGGCAGTCCCAACCCGGCACGTACGGCGCATCGAAGCCTGCCAGGGTCTTGGAGCGGACGATCATGTCCTTGAGAATCTTGTTCAGCGCATGACCGATGTGAATCTTGCCGTTGGCATAGGGCGGGCCGTCGTGCAGGACGAACTTCGGACGATCCTTGCCAATTTCGCGCAGCTTCTGGTACAGGCCAATGCTGTCCCAGCGCTGCAGGATCTGCGGTTCGCGCTGAGGCAGGCCGGCCTTCATGGGGAAGGCGGTGTCCGGAAGGTTAAGCGTGGCTTTGTAGTCGGTCATTTCAGGCTCTTCGTTAGCGGTTGAGCGTGCCAATGTGCACGTGCGGCGGCGATATCCGCATCGATCGCCGACTTCAGCGCCTCCAGGGAGGCGAATCGCTGCTCTTCACGCAGCTTGTGGTGGAATTCCACCGTCAGGCGCCGGCCATACAGATCGCCGGCATAATCCAGTAGATGAATCTCGAGGTGCGGGCGGCCGTCACCGGCCACGGTGGGGCGTACACCAATGTTGCCGACACCCGGCCAGGCCTTGCCGTCGATTTCGATGCTGGCCAGGTAAACCCCGGACAGCGGCACGCGGCGGCGCTTGAGCTGGATGTTGGCGGTGGGTGTGCCGAGCTGGCGGGCCAGCTTCTGGCCGTGGAGGACACGCCCGCTAATGCGGTATGGGCGGCCCAGCAGATGCTCGGCGAGCTCGAAGTTGCCTTCGGACAGCGCCTTGCGCACCTCGGTGCTGCTGACTCGCAGGCCGTCCTGGATCACCGTGTTCGCGGCTTCGACAGAGAAGCCATACTGCTTGCCGGCTTCGATCAGGAAGGCGAAATCGCCGGCGCGGTCGCAGCCGAAGCGGAAGTCGTCGCCCACTTCAAGGTGGCGCACGCCCAGGCCGTCGACCAGGATCGCCTTGACGAACTCATCGGCGCTGAGCTTGCTCAGGCGCTGATTGAAAGCCAGGCACAGCACCCGATCAATGCCCTCAGCGGCCAGCAGTTCGACCTTGTCGCGCAGGCGCGCCAGGCGGGCCGGTGCGGTGTCCGGGGCGAAGTACTCGCGCGGCTGCGGCTCGAAGATCACCACGCAGGTCGGCAGGCCAAGCGCCTGGCCGCGCTCGCGCAGGCGCGCCAGGATCGCCTGGTGGCCGCGGTGAACCCCGTCGAAGTTGCCAATGGTGGCGACACAGCCCCGGTGCTCGGGGCGCAGGTTGTGAAGACCTCGAACCAGCTGCATAACGCGCTTCTTGCTCATAAAGTGGCCGATTATAACCACACCCGGGCGCCGGTGACAGGCAGCAGCGCCCGGGGGTGGTGTGGAATAGGAAAAACCGACGCCTGACCCGCTTTCTAGCTCAGTGCAGGGCCTTGCGGGCGAAGTGCCGAGGCCTGAAGCCGCACAGGTACAGGCAACCGAAATAGGTCACGATACCTGCCGCGATCAACGCCCCCAGGCGCATGAACCGTTCAAACATGTTGCCCTGCTCCCAGGCTGGCAGGTAATGCATGCCCACCAGCAGTACCGCCACCATCAAGGTCACCGCAAACACCAGCTTGAGCAGGAACATCATCCAGCCCGGCTGAGGTTGGAACAGCTGCTTGCTGCGCAGCTTCCAGAACAGCAGGCCAGCATTGAGGCAGGCACCCAGGCTGATCGCCAGGGCAAGGCCGGCGTGCTGCAGTGGGCCGACCAGGGCCAGGTTGAACAATTGGGTGCAGACCAGGGTGAAGATCGCGATGCGCACCGGCGTACGGATATTCTGCTGCGCATAGAAGCCCGGTGCCAGTACCTTGACCAGAATGATTGCCAACAGGCCTACCGAATAGGCGATCAGGGCGCGCTGGGTCATCGCCGCATCGAACGCGGTGAACTTGCCATATTGGAACAGCGCGACGGTCAGCGGCTCGGCAAGGATAGCCAGGGCCAGAGTGCACGGCAGCACCAGCAGGAAGCACAGGCGCAGGCCCCAGTCGAGAATCCGCGAATACTCCTCACGGTCCTTGTTGGCGTAGGTCTTGGCCAGGGTCGGCAGCAAAATGGTGCCCAGGGCTACGCCAAGCACACCCGATGGCAGCTCCATCAGGCGGTCGGCGTAGTACATCCACGACACCGAGCCAGCCACCAGGAAGGAGGCGAAAATGGTGTTGATGATCAGCGAAATCTGGCTGACGGAAACGCCGAGGATGGCTGGCAGCATCTGCTTGAGTACCCGCCACACGCCGCTGTCCCGCAGGTTGATCCGCGGCAGCACGAGCATGCCGATCTTCTTCAGCGCTGGCAGCTGGTACAGCAACTGCGCCAGGCCGCCGGCCAGCACGCCCCAGGCCAGCGCCATGATCGGTGGATCGAAGTACGGCGTCAGCAGCACGGCGAAGATGATCATCGCCACATTGAGCAAGGTTGGCGTGAACGCCGGGACCGAGAAGCGGTTCCAGGTATTGAGGATCGCCCCCGCCAGGGACGACAGAGAGATCAGCAATATATAAGGAAAGGTGACCCGCAGCAGGTCGGTGGTCAGCTGGTATTTCTCGGTACTGTCGACAAAGCCTGGCGCGGTGGCCCACACCACCCAGGGTGCGGCGAAGATGCCGATCACCGTGACCAGGGCAAGGATCAGCGTCAGCAGGCCGCTGACATAGGCAATGAAGGTGCGCGTCGCCTCATCGCCCTGCTGGGTCTTGTACTCGGCCAGAATCGGCACGAACGCCTGGGAAAACGCGCCCTCGGCAAAAATACGCCGCAGCAGGTTGGGCAGCTTGAAGGCGATGAAGAAGGCATCGGTGGCGATGCCGGCACCGAAAACACGGGCCAGGATGGTATCGCGCACGAAACCCAGCACCCGGGAAACCATGGTGATGGAACTGACTGCAGCCAGGGATTTGAGCAGGTTCATCGAAAAGATTCACGCCAAGGGCAGAGGACGCTGCCAGACAGCGTCCGAATGTGCGATACTCCCGCGCCTTCGCAGGGGAGCCAAAAATTCCCGAGTTTACAGGTCGTGCAGCAGAAAGGAATATTTCCCTCCTGTTGGTGCGCCGCTCGGCGGAACCTTGCAGGTGGCCTTGACATCCGTTCAAGTGATCGGCATGATTCGCGGCCTATTTTGTTTGCTATTTACCTAAAGTCTTTCGAGGAGCTCGACGGTGGCCAACACACCTTCCGCCAAGAAACGTGCAAAACAGGCTGAGAAGCGTCGCAGCCACAACGCCAGCCTGCGTTCCATGGTCCGCACCTACATCAAGAATGTAGTTAAAGCCATCGACGCAAAAGACGCCGATAAAGCGCAAGCCGCTTACGTTCTGGCTGTACCTGTAATCGACCGTATGGCCGACAAAGGTATCATCCACAAGAACAAAGCTGCTCGCCACAAAGGCCGTCTGAATGGCCACATCAAGGCGCTGAAAGAAGCTGCAGCTGCCTAAGCGACGCTTTAGTCGAAAAACCGGCCCTAGGGTCGGTTTTTTATTGCCTGCGATTTATGCACGGGCAACAAAAATGCGGGGCTGCACTTGGCAGCCCCGCTGGTGTATCACCTGGCGATCTGAATCTTCGGCGCCCACTGCAGCCAGGTGTCCTCCGGCTTGTCGAACAGGGCAAAGGTCTGCTGCGGCCGCGCTGGGTTGCCCATCTGCTCGCCGTCTGGCGTGGCGAAGGCAATGCCCCCATCAATGAGCGTTTCCAGCGACTCGGTACGCACGGTGGCACCTTTGAACAAGCCCCAGTCGAAACCGAAGCCACTGCTGTTCCAGAACCGGCTGCCGCCACGTACCAAGGCGGCATAACGCGGCTCGATCAGGATGTGAATCAGCACGCGATCTGCGGTCTGGCCCAGCTCGAAGCCCGTCACCTTGCCCACCGCGACTTCACGGTAGGTCACCGGCACGCCAGGCTTGATCGAGCCACGCCGCGGGGCGCTGAGGGTCAGTGGCAGGCCGACCTCCTCACCTTTTACCTCAGGCGCTTCGGCCAGGGCGATGAAATCCCGCTGCGGCCCCTTGTCCTTCACTGCAGGCTGCACTTCCAGGTACTGCCCGCCAATCAGCGTATCCAGGTTCTCGGTACGCACCAGCCCCAGGGCCGGCTTTACCACCCAGAACTGCGTCCCGGCCCGCGCGATACGGTCTGCCGACTCCGTGATACGTGCTCGCAGCAGCACTGCCTGCAGGTCCTTGGTCAGGTCGACACTTTCGATACTGCCCACGTCCAGGCCGCGGAAGCGGATCGGCGTGCCTGGCTTAAGGCCATCGGCACGGTCCACACGAATGGTGATCAGCGTACCGGCGCGGTTCACCGCCTCCTGGCTGTCATGTAGGCGGAAGCGCGGGATATGGCGTTTGAGCGCCACATTCGGCGACGGCGTATCAAAGGCGATGCCGCCAGCCATCAAGGTTTGCAGCGATTCGCTCTTTATCTTGATACCGGAGAGGCCTCCCGTGAGGGTAATGCCGCTGACGTTCCAGAAGCGCGATGAGCCATTGACCAGCTTTTCGTATTCTTTTTCGATGTGCACGCCAATCAGGATGCGATTGCTGTTACGGGCAAACTGGTAACTCTGCACGCTGCCGACCTTGACCTGGCGGTACATCACCGGGCTACCGACTTCCAGCGAGCCAAGGGTGTCGGCGAACAGCACCAGGTGCAGGCCTGGCGCCTTGAGGTCGAGCGGCGGCGCCTTGGGCCGCGCCTCGAACTCGCGTTGTGGTGTTGCACCCTTCTCACCCGGGCGAATGGCGATGTAATTGCCCTTGACCAAGGCTTCGAGGCCAGTGATACCCGCCAGGGAAATGGACGGCTTCACCACCCAGAACTGTGTGCCATCGACCAGATAGTCTTCGGTCAGCGGGTCCAGCGTGAGTTCGGCCATGGCGCTGCCGAGGTTGTCTTCCATCTTGAGGGTTTTCAGCGAGCCAACCTGGATGCCCTTGTACATGACAGGCGTTCGGCCTGCCTGCAAGCCTTCGTAGTCGCTCAACTTGACCTTCACCCGGATGCCCGCTTGAGCTGCGTCGAAGTCTTCATAGAGGCGGAACGGCAGGCTTGGGTCCGTGGGCGGGCTGTCCTTGCGGTACTCCGGGGTAGCGAAGGCGATGCCGCCGGCAACGATGCTGGACAGCGACTCACTGCGCACCTTCACCCCGGACAGGCCGGCATCGATGCTGATGCCACTGGCATTCCAGAAGCGCGTGTGTTTGCGCACCAGGCTGGCGTAGGCCGGCTCGATGAACACTTTGACCTCGACAGTGCTCTGGTCCTCCGAAAGGCGGTAGCTCTTCACCCGGCCAACCTGGATCTGCTTGTAGAACACCGGGCTGTCACGGTTCAGCGAACCCAGGCGCTCGGCCTTGAGGGTGAGGTGCAGGCCTGGCTCGCTGTCAGACAGCGGGGGCGCCACCTTCAATGCGGTGAAGCGCTTGGTGCGCTCACCCTCGCCAGGGCTGACGGCAATGTAATTACCTGACACCAATGTCTCAAGGCCGGTGATGCCCGCCAGGGTGACACTCGGTTTGACCAGCCAAAAGCGCGTGCCCTTGGTCAGGTGGGGCTCGGCAGCCTGGTTCATCTCAATGGTGGCAATAACGCCCTGCTTCTCGCCCTCGGCATCGAGCACCAGGCTCTTTACCTTGCCGACCGGCATGCCCTTGAAGATCACCTCGGTCTTGTTGGCGACGATACCCTCACCGCTTTCGAACCGAACCTCGATTTCCACGCCGGCTTCGCGATAGGCCTGCCAGGCTAGCCAGCCACCAATCATCAGTGCAATCAGCGGCAGAATCCAGATGGCCGACCAATTGGAGGCTGGGCGGGTTTTAGCCGTTGGCATGTCACTCATTGTCGTCATCCGACTCCGTGTTATCCCAGATCAGCCGGGGATCGAAAGTTAAAGCAGCGAGCATCGTGAGTATCACCACAGTAGCGAAGGCGACAGCGCCCAGGTTGGCTTCGACACTGGCAATGCGGCCGAAATTCACCACCGCCACCAGGATGGCAATGACGAAGATGTCCAGCATGGACCAGCGCCCTATGAATTCGATGAAACGGTACATGAGGATGCGTTGCCGCGCCGATAAGGGCTGGCGGCGCTGCACCGAATACAACAGCAGCGCGATCCCCACCAGCTTGAACGTGGGCACCAGGATACTGGCGATGAAGACCACGGCGGCAATTGGCACCATGCCGTGCTTGAGCAGGGTAATGACCCCCGACATGATCGTGTCCGGGCTACCCTGCCCCAGCGTGCTGACGGTCATGATCGGCAGCAGGTTGGCCGGGATGTACAAAATAGAAGCGGCAATCAGCAGCGCCCAGGTTCGTATGATGCTGTTGGGGCGCCGTGCATGCACGAGGGCCCCGCAGCGCGTGCAAGCCTGCGAGGTGCTATCGGGGTCTTGCCGGTTAAGTTCATGACACTCATTGCAGACCAGAATGCCTGCATCAATCGCCCGCATGGAGATCCTCCCCCGACAACGCGCTCCATATCTGGTGTGGAGACATCACCACTTCAAGCCACACCTGGATCAACAGCAGGCTGATGAAACAGAACAACCCAAGCCCCACGGTCAATTCGGCCAGATCGACCAGCTTGACGATCGCCACCAGCACACCCATGAAGTAGACCTCGAGCATGCCCCAGTCACGCACGTGGTGATAGATGCGGTAACACAACAGGCCATAGCTGCGACCCACGTTCAAACGGATGCTCAGCAGTACCAGCAGTTGGCACAGGAGCTTGAGGAACGGAATGGCCATGCTGCACAGGAACACCACGACTGCGACACCGCGCATGTCCGAGTTGTACAGGCCCACCACTCCACTCCACACCGTATCGTCTGAAGTCTGGCCAAGCAGATGCAATTGCATGATCGGCAGGAAATTGGCTGGCACAAATAGCAGCAGCGCAGTCAGCACCAGGGCCAGGCTACGGTTGACCACATTGTGCCGGTGAGCGTACAGCTCATAGCCGCAGCGGGGGCATTGGGCTTTTTCGTCGTGCTGCAGTGTCGGCTTGCGCATCAGCAGGTCGCATTCGTGACAGGCGACCAGTTCGTCCAGCGGCAACTGCTCTAACGCTTGAGTTTCGACTGGGTTGGGCATCTCGAGGTTCTGAATAGGTACGTCGGCTCTATTCTAGTGTTCCAGCTCGAAATGTGGGAGCCGACTTTCCGGCTAAGGAGGCTGGAAAGACAAAACCCCTACCTGCTCGCGCAGATAGGGGTTTTGCGAAATGAATCTTGACGATGACCTACTCTCACATGGGGAAACCCCACACTACCATCGGCGATGCATCGTT
>NZ_JBFPFX010000051.1:0-15628 GCF_047978245.1 Pseudomonas sp. LFS044 | reverse complement strand
GGTGACGAACGGGATGCCGGTCTTGTCGATCAGCTGCTTGAGGACCTTGGCGGTCATCTTGCGGTTGGCGCCGGCGCCGATCACCAGGATCGGGCTGCGCGCGGTGCGCAGTTTCTCGATCGCGGCTTCGATGGCCACATGCTCGGCCAGCGGGCGACGGTGCAGGCTGCGTGGGATCGGCATGGCATCGGTCTGCTCGGCCGCGATGTCTTCCGGCAGCTCCAGGTGCACGGCACCCGGTTTTTCTTCTTCAGCCAGGCGGAACGCTTCGCGCATGCGCGACGGGATGTTGTCGGCCGAAGCGAACTGGTGGGTGTACTTGGTGATGGGGGCCATCATGCCGCACACGTCGATGATCTGGAAGCGGCCCTGCTTGGACTTCTTGATCGGCTTCTGGCCGGTAATCATCATCATCGGCATGCCGCCGAGATAGGCGTAGGCACTGGCTGTCACCAGGTTGGTCGCGCCAGGGCCCAGGGTCGACAGGCTGACGCCGGTCTTGCCGGTCAGGCGGCCATAGGTGGCGGCCATGAAGCCTGCAGATTGTTCGTGGCGGGTCAGGACCAGCTTGATCTTCGACTTGCGCAGGGATTCCAGCAGGTCGAGGTTTTCCTCACCAGGGATGCCGAACACATACTCGACACCTTCGTTTTCCAGGCATTGCACAACGACATCGGCGGCCTTGGCCATTTCATTACCCCAAGCACGGTAGGCATCTCTGCCCTTCACTTTCAACACGAGAGGCCGTCATCGGCCTCTTGATTTATCGCTGCAAATTACGGTGCAACGGTTACATCGGCCTGGCCGCTCTGCTGCAGAGCGGCCTGCACAAACCCTTCGGCTTTCTTGCGTTCGACAAACGCCCTTACATACGCAGCTCCGGCCTCCCGGCCCCGCGGAACAGCCATCGCCTGGCGAATTGAGGTGAAAGTGTCTTCCAGCACGCGATAACGCGGGTCTGCATCAGCGATCTTCTGCAACGGCTGGCGAACGCCTGCGGCGGCATCGAGTCCTTGTTCGAAGAACAAATCCACCGCGCCAGCGGACGTCTCAGCCCGCTCAAGCTGGGCATGCTGCAATGTGCGGGTCAGGAACAGGTCATAGGCGGCACCTTTGCCCACGGCCAGTTTCAAGCCGGCTTGATCAAGATCGGCAACCGAATGGTAGGGCGACTCCTGCGCGACGAGGTAGGTACCCTCGATGATGACGTAGGGCTCGCTGAAGTTGATCTGTGCTTCGCGCACCGGCTCGATGGCGAGGAAGGCAAGGCTCCAGGCGCCCTCCTCCAATGCGGCGAACACCTTGCCTGCCGCATCGAAGGTGCGCATCTCAAGCGTGACGCCGAGCTCATCGGCCAAGGCAGTCGCCAATGCCACAGACACTCCCTGGGGCTCGCCGCCCGGGCCACGCTGGGCGAGTACCGGGTTGCCAAAGTTGATTGCGGCGTGCAGGACGCCACCTGGAGCGAGGTCGTCGAGTACTGCAGGGGTGATGACGGTCATGTGGCTCTCCTAGAGAAGGTGGACTCACCAGATAGGCAATGTGTAGGAAACGATCAAGCGGTTTTCGTCTGCCCCACGCGCAAAGTTCGAGCGATAGGCGGCGTTCCGCCACCGCACACCCACGTTCTTCAACGCACCGGACTGGAAGGTGTAGACGACGTCGGTGTTGCGCTCCCACTCGCGCCCCTCATCGGCTCGGGTAGCGGCATCAGCATGATCACCCTTGACGTAGCGGGTCATGAATGTCAGCCCGGGAATGCCGATAGCCGCGAAGTTGTAGTCATAACGCAGCTGCCAGGAGCGCTCACCCGGCTCGGCGAAGTCACTGATCTGAACATAGTTGTTCAGATAGGGGTCAGCGCCGTTAAGGTACGGCATCGAGGTATTGCCGTTCATTTTTTGCAAACCCAAGCCGAACCCGTGGCCGCCGAGGCTGTAGGTGAACAGCCCGCTCAACGCACCACTGTCGATCGCCCCGCCCCTCGCCGCGCCAGCGTCATCGCTGAGCATGTAGCGCAGGTCGCTCTTGAGCTTGCCGGGGCCGACGTTCCAGGTGTGGTTGATGCCGAAGAAATTCTGCTGGTAGACATCCTGCAACTTGGCGTACTGATAGCTCACGGTGAGCGCCTTGCTCAACGCGTAGTCAGCTCCGCCCACCCAGTAGTCATCGCCCTCAACGGTGCCGGCAAAACGCCGGTTCTTGTTGTTCAGGGTGATTTTCTCGGCGTTGGTCGAATCGCGGTCGGTCACGCGATTGAAACGCGCCCCGGTCAGGGTCAAGCCATCGATTTCGTTGCTGGTCAGCAGACCACCTTCGAAGGTCTGCGGCAGGATGCGGCCGGTGTTGGCCTGAACCGTGGGCAGCTTTGGAATCAATGTGCCGTACTTCAGTTCGCTCTCGGATAATTTGACCTTGGCAGCCAGGCCCAGGCGACTGAATTGGTCCGCAGCGCGCCCTTCATCATTCGCCGGCAACAGCCCGGAACCCGAACGGTCTGGGCTCGAATCGAGCTTGATACCGAGCATGCCCAGTGCATCCAGACCGAAGCCTACAGTCCCTGGGGTATAACCTGAACGGTAATCCAACAGGAAACCCTGGGCCCACTCTTCACGCTTGGACTGGCCAGCACCGTCACGGAAATCACGGTTGAAGTAATAGTTGGACATTTGCAGATTTAGCTTGCTGTCTTCGACGAAGCCTTCTGCGCCGGCAGCACCTGCAACCATGCAGGGAGAAAGTGTCAGCAGAGTACGCAGGATATTTTTGTTGTTGTGCATCTGACGGTTCCATTTCGTTGGCGTGAATCTACCCATCCCGGTATTGGGCCCGGGATTGAATCAAGCAGTGGTGGGGCTTGCTTTGAACGCTTATGCAGGGAGCCAAGCGGCTCCACCCGATAGGGCTCAGGTCGAAGGGCCGCAGCGCGGCCCCCGTCGGGTCAATGGGCGGAAGCGGCCATTGGCTGACCTGGCTCTTTGTTGGTGACACGCATCAGCGCCGTCATCAAGAAGGCAATGACCAACAGCGCACTGAGGAACAGCAAGCCGGTCGAGGCGCTCTGGCTATTGCCCTTGACCACACCGATCAGCGACGGACCAACGAAGCCGCCCAAGTTGCCGATCGAGTTGATCACCGCGATCGAGACGGCAGCAGTAGCGCGATCAAGGAACAGCGTCGGCAGCGCCCAGAATGGCGACTTGAAGCTGTACAAGCCAGACAACGCCACACAGATCATCGCCATCGATGCCACTGGGCTGGCAAGCATGCCGGCGCCAACCAGGCCCAACGCAGCAATCGCCAGGGGAATCGCCGAGTGCATCTTGCGCTCATTGCGTCGATCCGAACTGCGCGACCAGATGATCATCGCGAGGGTCGCGACGATGTACGGCAGCGTGGCGATCAGGCCAATCTGGGTATGGGTCAAGTCGTCGGCAAAACCCTTGATGATCTGCGGCATCCAGTAGCCGACACCGAGGCTGCCGCACTGGTAGACGAAGTAGATGAACGCCAGATAGAGCACCTTCTTGTTGACCATGGTCTTGAATACGCTCAGGCGCTGGACATTCTTGCGACTCTGGCGATCACGCTCGAGCTCGGCCAGCAGCCAGTCCTTCTCCTTCGGAGTGAGCCATTTGGCTTGTTCCGGCTTGTCGGTGAGGAAGAAGAAGCAAGCAATACCGAGGAACACCGCAGGGATGCCTTCGAGGAACAGCATCCAGCGCCAGCCGCTCCAGTCGAACCACTTGATGTTGTCCATGATCCAGGTCGACATCGGTGCGCCGATGATATAGCTGACCGGGATTGCCGCAGTGAAGAGCGCGACGGTCGTGGCCAGTTCTTTGGAGCGGAACCAGAATGTCAGGTAGACAATCACGCCCGGGAAGAAGCCCGCCTCGGCCACACCGAGGAAAAAGCGCAGCACATACAACTGATTGGCCGTCTGGGCGAAGGCAGTGGCAGCAGCAATCGCGCCCCAGGTCACCAGGATACGGGCGATCCAGACCCGTGCGCCAAATTTGTTGAGCATCACGTTGCTCGGCACTTCGAACAGGAAGTAGCCGATGAAGAATATCCCTGAAATGAAACCGAAGGCTTCGCTGGTCAGCGCCAGCTCCTTGTTCATCTCCAGCGCGGCATAGCCAATGTTGGCTCGATCCAGGTAGGAAACGATGTACAGCAGGAACATGAACGGAATGATCCGCAACGTAACTTTGCGGACAATCGCCTGCTCGTCGACAGTGTTGTTGTTGTTCATAGGGACCTCATCTGGGGTGAACCGTGGCCCACCCCTTAATTGTTATCGGTGAAACGGATATCAGGCAGAAAAGATCATGCACACCGGACTGCCGGCCTTGACCGAGAAGTCCGTTTTGCTCAGCCCGCCACGCTGCGGGTCGACCGCAAACGAAACGATGCTGTCGCTGTCTTCATTGAGCGCAAACAAGTAACGCTGATTAGGCGTCAGGGTGAAGAAACGCGGCGTCTTGCCTTCGCTTGGCACGAACTCGACCGGGCTGAGCAGGCCAGTGCCCTGGTCGATGGCGTAGACCGCGATGCTGTCGTAGCCACGATTGGAGGCGTACAGGAAACGCCCATTGCGATCGATTTCGATTTCAGAGGCACGGCTGTTGCCGGTGTAGCTCGCTGGCAAGGACGGCAATACTTGGAAGGCTTGCAGCGCACCGTTTTGAGGGTCGAAACGGTAGCTGGTGACGCTGGAGTCGAGCTCATTGACCACGTAGGCGAATGCTGCCTTGGGGTGCATGGCGATGTGCCGGGGACCGGAACCCTCGCGAGCGACAACGAATGGCTGCTCAGCCGGGTGCAGCTTGCCGTTGTCGAACCGGAAGCTGAACACCCGGTCCAGCCCTTTATCCGGTACCAGGACAAAGTTGCCCGAAGCGTCGAACGGATTGAAGTGCGGCTTGGCAAAGGGCTGCTCGACGCGGTGCGGACCCAGTGGGCCTTCCAGTTTGAGCAGTTGATTGACACTGCCTAGAGAGCCGTCTTCGGCGACATTAAGCACCGCCAGGGTGCCGGTAATG
Source organism: Pseudomonas sp. LFS044 (assembly GCF_047978245.1). Classification (NCBI taxonomy): domain Bacteria; kingdom Pseudomonadati; phylum Pseudomonadota; class Gammaproteobacteria; order Pseudomonadales; family Pseudomonadaceae; genus Pseudomonas; species Pseudomonas sp. LFS044. Next base: position 10,580 of record NZ_JBFPFX010000051.1, on the reverse strand, counting down.
TGGTTGGAGACGACCATGAAGCGCTCACTAGGGTCCAGTGCCAGATGGACCGGATTTTTGCCTTCACAGCTCTGACGATTGAGAAAGGTAAGCATGCCCGTGGCCTTGTCGACACTGAAGGCACTGACCTCACTCCGGTCACCATGGACGCTGTACAGCCGATCACCGGCGCGATTGAGCACGAGGAAAGAAGGGTTGACCAGATCACTAACAACCTGGACCTGCTCCAGCGTGCCCGCTTCCTGATCCAGGCGATAAACCGTGATGCCATCACCCCGGGCATTACGCTCCCGGGTGGTACGCGATCCGACATACGCGAACATAGGGTTGGTTCTCCCGCTAGCAGAATGTGTTGAAGACAGAGCGCTCGCTGCACAGGCAATGCCGTTGGGCAGCAGCGAGCCGAGCAGGCCTAGGCTCGTGACCGAACCTAGCTGTTTTAAGAAGGTACGCCGGGCGACGCCGGCTTGTTCAGGGCTCGCGGCATCGAGCGCAACAACGATCGGTTGTTCGCCATTCATGTAACGTGTCCTTTTTTGTTATTGACCAGGGCCGGCCCCGCTGAACGGGGCCGGCGCAACCTCAGCGACGGCTGCGAGCGACCACTTTGCGGATCACGAATGGCAGCACGCCGCCATTGGTCAAGTAGCGAACTTCCTGCTGCGAATCGACGCGAGCGATAACCTCGAACTGATCGCAGCGACCGTCTGCGCGATGAATGTCCAGGGCAATCACGTTTTCGCCTACGGTCAGGTCATCCAAGCCCAGGAAGTCGAACTGCTCTGACCCATCCAACTGCAGGTCGTCCACGCTTTGTCCAGCCTTGAACACCAGAGGCAGTACGCCCATGCCGATCAGGTTGCTGCGGTGGATACGCTCGATGCTCTGTGCGACCACTGCCTTGACCCCGAGCAGGGCTTGCGCCTTGGCTGCCCAGTCGCGGCTGGAGCCCGCGCCGTAGTTGATACCGGCGAACACCACCATCGGCGTTTGCTGGGCGGCGTAGCTCTTGGCCGCCTCGTACAGCGGCAGGCATTCACTGTGGTCGGCATTCCAGGCCCAAGCGCCGAGGCCTGGCTGCTGCTCGCCGAGCAAACGGTTTTTCACAGACTTGTTGGTGAACGCCCCGCGCAGCATCACTTCATGGTTGCTACGACGGGTGGAGTACTGGTTGAGGTCCTGCGGGTCCTCGCCTCGTTCCAGCAGCCACTTGCCTGCCAGGCTGCTGGCAGGGATGGCACCTGCGGGCGAAATGTGATCGGTGGTGACGTTGTCGCCGAGTACCATCAGTGCTCGCGCGCCGCTGATAGCCAGGGACGCCTTGGGGTCAGCCTGGATATCGGCAAGATACTGCGGACGACGCAAATAGGTCGACTCCGGGCTCCACGGGAACTGAACGCTGCCCTCTGCCGACAGTGCCTGCCAGTGATGAGTACCGTCCCAGACGGTCGCCAGACGATGCTGGAAGAACTCAGGCTTGACCACCTGTGCGACCTGCGCGGCAATCTCGGCCTCGGACGGCATCAGGTCGTGCAAATACACCAAATTGCCGTTGCTGTCTTCGCCCAGCGGCTGCGAGGTCAGGTCGATGTCGATGGTGCCGGCAATGGCATAAGCCACGCACAACGCTGGCGACGCCAGGTAACCGGCCGGTACCTTGGGGTTTACCCGGCCTTCGAAGTTGCGGTTACCCGACAGCACTACGACCCCTTTCAGGCCTTGGTCGGCAAAGGTTTCGACATGCTCTTCGAGCTTGCCGGAGTTACCGATGCAGGTCATGCAGCCGAAGCCTGCCAAATCGAAGCCAAGCGCCGAAAAATCTTCCAGCAGATTGGCTTCGGCCAAGTAGTCCGCGACCACTTGCGAGCCAGGCGACAGCGAGGTCTTGACCCACGGCTTGCGCTGCAGGCCCAATGCCCGTGCCTTGCGTGCCAGCAACCCGGCCTGGATCATCTGCGCGGGGTTAGCGGTGTTGGTGCAACTGGTGATCGCCGACATGACCACCGCACCATGGGTTATCGCCTGGCCGAACGATGGCTCGTTGAAGCTTTGCGCCTGCGGTGCATTGATCAGCTTGCCGCCGCCCAGCACCTCGTCTCGAAACGATGCTGCAGCATTCGACAGCGACTGACGCTGATGCGGCTGATGCGGGCCAGCGACGCTCGGCTCAATGCTGGCCAGGTCGAGTTCGATCAGCTCGTCGAACTGCGGCTCTTGCAACTCGTCGCGACGCCACAGCGGTTGCTTACTCATGTAGGCAATGACCTGCTCACGCAGCTTGGCCGAACGACCACTCAGCTCGAGATACGCCAGGGTTTCGTTGTCGAACGGGAAAAACACCACGGTCGCGCCGTATTCCGGGGCCATGTTCGATACCGTGCCACGGGCCGCCCAGCTCAAGGTCGACAAGCCGGGGCCGGTGAACTCGACGAATTTGCCTACGACTGAACGCTTACGCAGAATCTCGGCGACATGCAGCGACAGGTCGGTTGCGGTAATGCCGGGGCGCAGGGAGTTGGTGACGCGGATACCGATGACCTTGGGGAAGCTGATGGGCACCGGTTCGCCGACCATCGCAGCCTGCCCTTCCAGGCCGCCAACACCCCAGCCCAGTACGCCGATGGCATTGATCATCGGTGTGTGGCTATCGGTAGCGACCATGTCATCCGGATGCAGCAGGCGCTCGCCATTTTCACCACGACTTTCCCAGACGACCTGGGCCAGCGCCTCCATGTTCATCTGGTGAATGATGCCAGTACCCGGCGGGATGACGCCGAAATTGTCCAGGCTCTTTTGCGCCCACTTGATGAAGCGGTAGCGCTCGCTGTTGCGACGGAAGTCGATGTCCAGGTTCTGCTCGACGGCGTCAGCCTCGCCATAGCGCTCGACGATAACCGAGTGATCGATGGTCAGCACCGCGGGAATCAGTGGGTTCATCGCCCGCGGATCACCGCCAAGCTCTGCTACTACATCACGCATACCCGCGAAATCAGCCAGCGCCGGAAGGCAGGTGGTGTCATGGAACATCAAACGGTTGGGCTGGAACGGCACTTCGCAGTCCGGGCCCTGGCCAATCGCACGCGCCAGCACTGACGGCAGCGCTTGCGGGGAGCAACGCGCAACGTTCTCCAGCAAGATACGGATAGAGTACGGCAGCTTGGCCAGCTGGTCGTGATCGAGCATCTTGCTCAGGTCGATGATGGTGAACGCATCATCCTTGATCACCAGGGGGCTAAACAGATCGCAGGCAGTCTCGGTCATGCTTCTCATCGCTCGGCTTTTTATAATGTTCGCAGGGCTGGAAATGCGCCATCAGCACTGTTGATGCGCCGATACTAAAAGCAGTTGTGGCGGATGAAAATTGGTCAATCGCCACAGCAGCGTTCTCCAAACGAGAACGCTCGAGACCCGTTAGTTTGACAGCTTCAGGTGATCGATGAAGGTCTTGAGGGTGGGTGAGGCAGCTTCGTATTTTTTGAATGCGAGCAACAACGTGCGCTGCGCCCACGGTTCGGCGAGTGTCACCGCCTTGAGTTTGTGGCTGCGCAGATACTGATTGATGACACTACGAGGCAGCACAGCAATACCCAGCCCGTTAGACACCATCCGGCACATGCAATCGAAGCTGCTGATGCGGATGCGCAGCTTCAGCGTCATGCCCAATTTGGCCGCCTCGCTGGTCAGTAGCGTGTGCATCGAACTTTCAAGGTGGGGGCCAACGAACTCGTGCTCCAGCACTTCTTTGAAGCTGATCGACTTTCGTGCTGCCAGTTGATGCCCACTGGGCACTACCAGCGTCAGTTCGTCATGCCGATAGGCGAATGTTTCAAGGCCCTCGGAGGCCGTTTGAGCGGCGATGATGCCGAGATCGGCACGCCCGTCAGCAACGGCCCGAATCACTGCCGAGCCAACCCGCTCTTCGATATCGAACTTGATCTGTGGATACAGATCGGCAAAGCCGGCGACGTCCTGAGGTAGAAACTGCGATAACGCGGAGGTGATCGCGTGAATACGGATATGCCCCTTGACCCCGCTCGCATATCCGCTCAATTCACTGTCGAGCTGTGCCATCGTCTGCTTGAGTTGTCGAGCATAAAACAGCAGCGACTGCCCTGCCGGTGTCAGCTCCACCCCGCGCGCGTTACGCAACAGTAGCGGCGAGCCAACTTGCGCCTCGAGCTCGGTGATGCGTTTGCTGATCGCCGAGACAGCCACATGCTTGATTCGGCCCGCGCGCGTGAGGTTGCGTTCTTGGGCAACGGTGATGAAAAGATCCAGGCTGGTGAGGTCGTAGCGCACGAAAAGATCCTGACAAGACAGCAGTGTGAACGCCGTAAAGGCGGTCAGTGAGTATTCCTGGCACGCTTCACGCGCGGCGATGACACTCCCCCATGCACGCTAAGCATGGTTCATGCCTTTGGGGAAAGCGAACCAGCGATGCACCGCGAAAGCTGCCAGAGTTGCGTAAATTGGATTTTAATGCAATAAGATGCAATGCCAGCTACGCCCTTTTTCGCGAGGAGGATGGGTGCGGCAGTTCGTTGTTTATCCCGGCCAACCATCCTGATACCCCTTCTAAATCGACAGGCAGATCTTCAGGAGAGTGTGATGCGTATATTGGTTCTCCCCGGCGACGGAATCGGCCCCGAGATCATCGATTCGGCCATATCGGCAATTCATGCGGCCAATACCCGATTCACGCTAGGCTTGAGCCTTGACTACGACGATGTCGGCTTCACCAGCCTTGAAAAGCACGGCACCACACTGCGCGACGAAGTACTGGAAAAAGCCAAGGCCTATGACGGGATCATTCTCGGCACGCAATCGCATGCAGACTATCCAGCACCCGGGAAGGGCGGACGCAACGTCTCGGCGGGCTTCCGAATTGGCTTGGACCTGTATGCCAACGTACGGCCGGCGCGAACCCGGCCGTTCATAGAATCGAATATGAAGCCGGGCAGGCGTATGGACCTGGTCATCATGCGCGAAGCCACCGAAGGCTTATACCCGGACCGCAACATGTCGCGCGGCTGGGGAGAAGTCATGCCGTCCGAGGACATGGCCCTGTCGACGCGCAAGATTACCCGCCACTGCAGCGAACGCATCGCGCGCCGCGCCTTCGAATTGGCCATGAAACGTAACCGCAAGGTCACCGCCATTCACAAGGCCAACAGTTTCCACATGACCGACGGCCTGTTCCTGGAGTGTGTGCGCGGGGTTGCCAGGGAATTCCCCGAGGTACAACTGGACGACATGCTGGTCGACGCCTCGACCGCTCACCTTGTGCGCAACCCAGAGCGCTTCGACGTGCTCGTGGCGACTAACTTCTATGGCGATATCCTCAGCGATCTGGCCAGCGAATTGTCCGGCAGCCTGGGCCTGGCCGGCTCGATAATGGCCAGCGACAGCCATTGCTGCGCCCAGGCCCAGCATGGCTCTGCGCCCGACATAGCTGGCCAGGACAAAGCCAACCCGGTGTCGATGATCCTTTCGGTGGCGATGTTGCTGCAGTGGATGGGTGAAAAACACGGCAACCCAGCGTTGGTGGATGCAGGCCATGTCATGGAGCAAGCCGTGGACACGGTGCTGCAGAACCCCCTCAAGCGCACTGCCGACCTCGGCGGGGCAATGGGCTGCAGTGACTTTGGTAAAGCGGTGGCCGCCGTCATCGCAGCTTGATCGACGCCATAAGCGCACCCGCTTGACCGTAGTCAACTTGAGTCAAGCTGGGGCTGCGTACCCGCCTCGCCAGTGACACCAGGCGGTACAGGATTGGAGTGTTGCGACGTGAGGGGCAAATGCTTGGACGCGTGAAAACCTGGTGGGCAACGCCCTTGGTCGGCACTGCCGGCGCTTTGCTCGCCAGCGCGGCTCACTGGCCGCTGCCATGGATCATCGGTTCGCTGCTGGCGGTGATGCTGGTGCGCTGCGGCGGCTGGCTGATCGCCGAAATCCCCAATGGGCGTAAATCCGGCCAATGGATGATCGCCACCTCTATTGGCCTGCACTTCACCCAACCGGTGGTGGGCGAAATCCTCTCGCACTTTGCATTGATGTTTGCCGCTGCCGTTCTGACCTTCCTGCTTGCCTTGGCCGGTATCGCGTTCATGCGCCGAAACGGTATGGCCCTGACCACCGCCTATTTCGCCTTCATGCCTGCCAACTTTGCCGAGATGATCCAGCTCGGCGCTCGCTACCGGGCTGACGTCAGCCAGATTGCAGCGGCCCACAGCATTCGGCTGGTACTGATCATACTCAGCGTGCCGCCGGCGATGTTCTTCTTGATGCACTTGGCACCCGAAGCGGTGGTGCACCCTCGCCTCCCGGCGCATTGGCAATGGCTCGGCCCGATGCTGGCCGGCGGCGTGCTCATGGCGATGCTATGGAAGCGCCTGGGCCTGCCAAATTCGGGGATGTTCGGCCCCATGACCTTATGCGCCGCCTTGACGGCAGCCTTCGATCTGCGAACCACCTTGCCTGTGGAGCTGAGTCGATTTGGCCAACTGATGATTGGCTGCGCGCTGGGAAGCTTTTTTGATCGCGGGTTCTTTCGCAGGTCGCCCAAGTATCTGCTGAAGGTCGTCGCCTTCACCTTAAGCATGATCATCGGCACCCTGCTCTTCGCGTGGGGACTAGGCGTGGTATCGGGTTTTCCGGTACTGACAATGGCACTTGGGATGATGCCCCGGCAGCAGCACAGAAATGTACCTCACTGCCGAAGCCTTGCAATTGGGTGCTGGCATGGTGACCGCCATGCAGATCATGCGCCTGATCGTGGTCATGATCTGCGCCGAGCCGGTGCTTAAAGCGTGGTTGGCCCGGCAAGACAACACCGCCAGGGAGCGCGACGCATCCTAGCAAGCGCCCGTGAAAGGGCGCTGCCCCAGCCTCGCCCGCTTAAACCAACGTGAACTTCAACTCCTTGCCGAAGTACTGCACCGAGACGCTGAAGCCTGCCCCAGGCAGGTCGAATGGCGCGCACATGGCACCGGTCGAGACCAGATCGCCTGCACGCAGAATCTCACCGCGCTCTGCGGCATGGGCATACAAGGCCGCCAAGGAGCTCAGCGGGTCGGTTGCAGCGTCACCGGACAATGCTTGCGCCCGCGGCGCGCCATCCACGTACACCAACGCACTGGCAGCCAGCTGGGTGAGCAAAGTCAGATCGGCTCCACTACAAACGTTCTCGCCGACCACGAGCGCCTCGAAGCCTACGTTATCGGCTGCAAAACTGGGCCAACCCACACTTTTACGGTCGACGAATCGAGAGCGCACAACTTCGAATGTGACGCAGGTAGCACGAATATCCTCAGCACAGGGTAGGCGGCCGGGCTCTGGTTGCACATCGCGGTCTAGCACGAATGCGACTTCGCACTCGATGGTGACCGGCGTCTGCGCGGGCAGGCGAATCTCTGCACCGCTGGCATGGCAGCGGGCCGCTTCCAGTTGGCCCACCAATGGTCGCGACAGATTTCCTGCGCGCATGGCCGCGGGGCTGCCCACACCCAGTTTCCAACCGCAACGCCGGCCACCAGCAGCACTGAACAGCTGGTCCTGGACGTCATAACCCTGGGTCAGGCTGGCTGGTTTGAGTGGCTCGGGCAACGACTGCAGGAGCTCGCCAGTGCGCCAAGTGTCAAGCAGCAACGCTGCCGTGGCGACCGGGGTAAAAGTCGAATTGGTCATCACAATCTCTGAGTGAACGTTAATAGGTCAGTGGTCGGCAGGCGCGTGACGAAACTGCACGTCCAACAACGCTTCGAATACCTTGATCATGGCACCCTTGTCCTCGCTGCCATGCCCACGCAACAGTGCGGTCTGATACGTGGTGGTAGCCGCGCCCAGCACAGGAAGTGGCAAGCCCATTTCGGCACTTATCTGAGCACCATGACGCATGTCCTTGTATGCACTCTGCAGCGCATAGCCACTGCTGAAGTTATTGGCCAATATCTGCGGCAAAAAATACTCCGAGGCATGACTTCGCCCAGTACCGCTGTTGACCACCTGAGTGATCTGCTGCGCATCCAGGCCCAGCCTGCAGGCCATGGGCATGATTTCGGCGAGTGCCGCGGTGTTGATGTTGTAGAGCAGCTGGTTGATCAGCTTGGCCAACTGACCATTGCCCACCGGCCCCATGTGCAGGATGGTCGATGCCATGGTCTGCAGGTAGGGCAGCATCCGTGCGAATACCTCCGGCTCCCCGCCGCACATCGCTGTCAGCGTCGCGTCAGCCGCACGCTGCGCCATGCCGGAGACTGGCGCATCCATGAAACGCAGGCCCAGCGCAGCCAGCCGGCGCCCTGCCTCGACAGCCTGGGTGTAGCCGATCGTACTGGTGTCTACCACCGTACTGCCTGGACGCATCCACTGGGCCAAACCCTGCTCTGAAAACAATAGCTCTTCGACCGTCTGCTCATCGGGCAGGCAAAGAAACACCGTGTCGCAAGCCGCGAGCACCCTTCGGTCATCGGTGGGGCATGCACCCAAGCGTTCCAGCTGAGGGTAGGCGCGGCCACTGGCAGAGCTTACCCGTAGCCCGGGGTGCGCCCTGAGCAGATGTGTTGCCATAGGCAACCCCATCTGCCCCAGGCCAATAAAAGCGATGCTCATCTGGATTACCTGCTCTGTTTATTCGCGGCACATGCTAAGCAAGGGGAGCTATCAATAAAAATATATTGTTATGATGGCTAGCATCACAAACTGTTATGAAACGTTAGAGCGATCCAAGACCATGAACCTCAAAGCGCTGCGCTGCTGCGTTGAAATCAGCCGTCAAGGTAGCTTCACCAAGGCAGCGCAAAGCCTGCATATCGCGCAACCCGCACTGAGCATGGCAGTTACGCGCCTGGAAGAAGAATTGGGTGTGATGCTTTTCAATCGCGCGGGCCGACAGGTTCACCCGACTTCTGAAGGAGCCCGCTTCTTGGCACGAGTGGAGTGCGCTCTTCATGAACTGGACACTGCTCGCCAAGAGCTTCGCGATTTGGTGGACCTGCACAGCGGCGAGGTACGATTAGGGGTGCCACCGATGTTCGGTCTCAATTACCTGCCGACACTCCTGAGCGCTTTCCGTCAGCGGTATCCTGGCATCACAATGACCGTGGTCGAGGGCAGCGCTGACGATATCAGTAAGCAACTCGAGCGTCGCGAAATCGACTTGGCACTTCTGGAATCACGGCGCGTTACTCCCGCCTGGGAATCGGTCATGTTGGGCCAGGATGAAATGGTATTGTGCATGCACACAGACCATCCTCTCGCAACGCGCCCTCACCTTGAACCAGAGGATCTGGCAGACGTGGAAATGGTGCTGTTCGACCGATCCTTCCTGCAGCGCCATCTATTGGACCAGTTCGTCGCCGACGGAGGTGTTCGCTATCGGATGGCGATGCAGAGCAACTTCGTCTCGTTGGTGGTAGAAGCGGTAAGGCAGCGAGTTGGCGTGGCCACGTTACTGCGTTCGGTGCAGCAGTCCACCCCAGGTGTCGTGGGAGTGCCATTCAAGCCGTCCCAGCAGATGAGCTTTCGGCTGTGCTGGCGTCAGGGTGAATACCTGTCACTGGCAGCCAGGCGCTTCACTGACTATGTACGTGAAGCGAACTGAAGGCACGGCTGTGGGGGAGATTCACCCATTGCCGGGCTTGCATTCACTACTACGCAGAGACTGGGGTCAGCATGCGCTGATGCTGCTCTTCTGGCCGGTCTCCGCAGCGGGCAGCCCATCAGGCGGCTTTCGGTGGTTCCCGCTGGAACGAAAATAGGGGCGATTAAAGTTCTCTCCACCGCCTGGTACAAATGCACGTTCCCGGACGGGGCATCCTCCGCCAGGCGCAGTCTGTTGTCGACATCTTGCACGCCCTCCTGTGTGAAGCTCACCGCCTGCTGGGTGTCGCCCTGCAGGCGCTCGCCCATCTGGCGAATGTCATCGGCGGCGCGGGAGGTGCGCGCGGGCCAGGCTGCGGACCTCGTCCACCACCACGGCGAAGCCACAGCCATGCTCGCCCCGCGGCATTGAACGCCAGCAGGTTAGTCTGGTTAGTGATACCGCTGATCAGGCCGGTGATGTTGCCGATCTCGGTCATGCGGCTGTCGAACCGCTGACCGATTCTAGTCTGGAACGTCAGCTTCTCGCATAGAACCAGTCATATCCTGCTCTTAATCTCGCGCTACCTTTACAGAATTTGCTGACGATAACCTCGTGACTTCAAGATCGTTCTTGGATCTCTTGAGCACTCCAGCGAGACAGGTCGGTACCTTTGGGGAAGTATTGGCGCAGAAGACCATTTGTATTCTCGTTCGTACCGCGCTGCCATGGGCTATGAGGGTCAGCGAAGAGGACCTTTACTCCGGATTCGATAGTAAACCGAGCGTGATCTGATAGCTCCTTTCCACGATCCCAGGTTAGAAACGCTCAACGCACTGCAAAGCAGGCTGGTCGGATACAGGCCTGACTCTCTCAGTTCCTCGATCATGAAAAACGATCGGGATCCGACATCAAGAGAGCCGTAGCCTTTTTTAATATTTCGGCCTCGGTCTCCAGGCGCTTAACTTTGGCCCGCAGCTCCTGGAGCTCTCGCTGTTCG
>NZ_JBFPFX010000050.1:0-18659 GCF_047978245.1 Pseudomonas sp. LFS044 | reverse complement strand
ACATGGAGCGCGATGACCTGCACCGGGAGGTGTTCCGCACCCAGGGCAAGCTCACCAGTTGCTTTGGTTACGATGCGATGGGACGCAAGGCCTGGCAGTTTGCATCGACCCTGCCGGCAGAAAAGCTGTCGCAGGTGCACAACACCGGCATCAATACGTCGTTGCTGGTGGAGCATGCGTACAACCCGATTCACCGTCGCTACCAGTACGACCCGGCGGGCGAATTGGTGCGCACGCTGGACAAGCTGCGCGGTGAGATCAAGTACGAATACGAAGCCAACGGCCAGTTGCATAGCCGCGATACGGGCTCCCTGGTAGGTAGCGAAGAGTTCCGCTACGACCCGGCAGCCAACCGGCTGGACTTCAATGCGCGGCAACTGGAGAAGGTCAAAGACAACCGCATCAAGCGTTGGCGGGATCAGGAATACCGCTACGACCCGTGGGGTAATCTGATCGAGAAGCGCTCGGGGCATAGCAAGCTGCAGAGTTTTAGCTATGACTGCGAGAACCGGCTGGTGCGGGCGGAAACAATGCTCAACGGTAAGTTGGAAAGCATCGGTACGTATCGCTATGACAGCCTAGGGCGCCGGGTAGTCAAGCAATCCGAGATCAACGGCATCACGGAGCAGAAGCGCTTCCTCTGGCAAGGACTGAGGATGTTGCGTGAGGAGACGCCTGAGCAAAGCATCTTGTACTTGTATGAGCCGGGCAGCTATGCGCCGTTGGCGCGGGTGGATCAGGCGGAAGGGGAAGGGCAGAAGGTCTACTACTTCCATACGGATCAGATTGGGACGCCATTAGAGTTGAGCAACAATGAGGGCGAAATTGTCTGGCAGGCGACATATCGCTCTTGGGGTGCGATTGATCAAATGACGGTCAATGAGGTCGAGCAGAACTTACGCTTTCAGGGCCAGTACTTTGATGCCGAAACTGGACTGCACTACAACACATTCCGATATTATGATGCGGAAGTAGGGCGCTATGTAACAATTGACCCAATCGGGCTGGTGGGGGGGGTCAACCTATATAAGTATGCGCCTAATCCGGTAAGCTGGCAGGATCCATTAGGTTGGATTACCTATAATACAATGCCGGGAATTGAAGGCTTTCAAAAGCACCATATTGTTCCGCAGCAGCTTTCTAATCATGCGGCCATGCAGGCAGGAGAAGTAAATATTCACAAGCTGTCTAATATAATATATTTGCCTAAGTATGAGGAAAATCATCCTACTCGAACTGTGCATCGTGGTTCTCATGCGCAGTATACTGCCGCCGTTGAGAAAAAGCTGGATATTATCCATGATTATGGTAAGAAGAACGGTTGGAGTAAAACCGATTACCAGAAAGCTATCCATGGAGTAATGGTTGATGAGAGGAAAGGTCTTCGTTCCGGCAAAACAATGTTGAATAAAAATTCTGTTCGAGGGGTGGGTTGTGGCTAATAATTATATTCTGAGTATTTCAGATGACTATCCGGAAAGCTATTGGCTTAAAGCTAAGGTTTTATCGGGCGAGGATTCAAGTATCTTTAAGGAAGGTTTGGTTGTAACAAAATCTGTAATTGTCCGATTTGAGAGTGCTAAAAGAATCAGTGCTGCAAAGTTATTGGCATACGATTTTTTCTTTAGTGATGGACCAAATTTGATCTCGCCGCGACTATACGAGCTAATGGTTAATGAGGGTATTTCTGGTGTTCAGTTTATTGATGCTGAATTAATAGTTTCAGGTGTTTCCTATGCCGGCTATAAGATATTCAATGTTGTTACTAGATCGGCTGTTTTTGATTTAGAGAAGTCTGAAAGTGAGCCGTTGCTTAGTTACTTGCCGGATGGGCCGAGATGGTATAGTAAGATTGTGTTGGCTGAGGGGGCTAACTTGCCCAATGATATTGTAAGGGCTGAGGAAGAAATCGCTACCATTGTTGTGGCTGCTCGGGTTAAAACTATTTTTGAGGAAAACAATATTTGTGGCTTGCAGTTCAAGGCATAGCGGCCTTTGGTAAGTCGGGTGTTATGCGTCGCTGTTGAGACTTGATGGTCGTTGGCAGATTGTTCTTTTAAAATTTAGCCTTTTTTGGGGGGCTTGAACACCGCCTTAATCAATGATTGTTCTTCCTATGACGAGTTGCCACTAACGTTCAACCGGAACGGTCATTGGGTCCGACAGTTCAGTAAGTCGTGGCCCGCCACAGCAACGCACTTGATCTGATCTGCGAGTACCGCTGGCAGCCCGATGGTGAAGTGCTGCGTATCCACCACCCGGATGGCACGGCAGAATCCTTTACCTACAACGCCCTTGGCCAAGTACTGACCCACACCGACGGCAAAGGCCAGACCACGCGTCTGCAGCGCACCTCGCGTGGCTTGCCCAGCAGCCGCCAGGATGCCAAAGGGCAGTGGATTCGTTACGAGTACGACAAAGCGATTCGCCTGACCGCGTTGGTCAACGAAAACAGCGCGGCGTACCGCTTTGCCTATGACGCTTCGGACCGCCTGAGTGAAGAAGAGCGGGTGGACAACCTGACCCGGCGCTTCAGCTATGACGCTGGCGGCAATCTGGTGCGCCTGGACGAAATCGGCTATGGCGAAAGCGGCGAGCGCCCGGAGCGCAATACGCTGTTCGAGCGTGACGCGATTGGCCGCTTGCTGGCCAAGGTCAACCGCGATGCCCGCCAGGATTTCGAGTACGACGAGGCCGACCGGCTGCTGAGTATTCAGCGCACGCCGAGCAGTCTGGGTAAACAGCTGGGCATCACGGATGAAAAGCTGAGTTACCACTACGACCTGCTGGGACGCCTGACGCAGGAGCTGACCCCAAGCGGTGCGCTGGACTATGAGTACGACCCGCTCAGCAACCTGACCACACTGACCCTGCCGGATGGCCGCCAGGTCAACCACCTGTACTACGGCAGCGGCCACCTGCACCAGCTGAACCTGGACGGCCAGGTCATCAGCGATATGGAGCGCGATGACCTGCACCGCGAGGTGTACCGTACCCAGGGCAAGCTGGCCAGTTGCTTCGGTTACGACGCGATGGGACGAAAAGCCTGGCAGTTTGCATCGACCCTGCCGGCAGAAAAGCTGTCGCAGGTGCACAACACCGGTATCAACACCTCGTTGCTGGTGGAGCATGCCTACAACCCGATTCACCGTCGCTACCAATACGATCCGTCGGGCGAATTGGTGCGCACGCTGGACAAGCTACGCGGCGAGATCAAGTACGAATACGAAGCCAACGGCCAGTTGCATAGCCGCGATACTGGCTCCCTCGTAGGTAGCGAAGAGTTCCGCTACGACCCGGCAGCCAACCGGCTGGACTTCAATGCGCGGCAACTGGAGAAGGTCAAAGACAACCGCATCAAGCGTTGGCGGGATCAGGAGTACCGCTATGACCCGTGGGGTAACCTGATCGAGAAGCGCTCGGGGCATAGCAAGTTGCAGAGTTTTAGCTATGACTGCGAGAACCGGCTGGTGCGAGCGGAGACGCTGGTGAATGGCAAGCTGGAAAGCACCGGCGCGTATCGCTATGACAGCCTGGGGCGACGGATTGCCAAGCGGTCGGAGATCAATGGCACTGCCGAGCAGAAGCATTTCCTCTGGCAAGGATTACGGATGCTGCGTGAGGAGACGCCGGGGATGTATTTGTATGAGCCGGGAAACTATGCGCAGGGGCAGTCGAGTTTTGGCATCAAAGTACTGGCTCTGGAAGCGTAGGTTCTGCTCCACCTCATTGACCGTCATTTGCTCAGTTGCGCCCCCAAAAGCGACAGGTCGCCTCCCAAATAACCTGGCCCTCGTTATTGGTCATTTCGAAGGGCGTGACGAGATCTCCGGCGTGGCAAAATAGAACTGAACAAAAACTGATAAGAGGCGTTTTCTAGATGAAAATTTTGGTACCAGCCGATAACTATCCGGAAAATCACTGGGTTAAGTATGATCATGCTCATAATGTGGATTATATGGAGTTCTCAACAGGTAAGAAAATTCATGGTGATGTTGCCTCTGTTATCTTTAATGTAAAAGGGCGAGTTAGCATAGCGTCAATCAAAAGTTATGATTACCTTTTTAGTGATGGCCCTGATGTGGTTAGTGCGCATTGTGCTAGGCTTTTGAGAGATAAATGCCCTGAAGACATACAGCTATTACCTGCCAAAATTATAGTTAATGACGAGGTTGCTGGTGAGTATTTTGTTTTAAATATCCTGAATAAGGATTTCGCTTTTGATATGAAAAATTGCGTTTATGTTCCGCTGATAAAAACTATGCCAGATGGGCCAAAAAAATTCAAAAAAATTTCGCTTTTAAATAAGGTGCCAGCTTTTGATATTTTTAGGGCGTCTGAGAGTAGATTTTATGTTGTTCTATCTGATCGCCTTGCACAGAATCTGGAGGCGGAATCAGTTAAAGGCATTCGATTCGTCCCGGATCTAGATGAACTTTAAGTGATTCCTAAAATTTAGGATAAATTAAGCTCCGGCTTTAAGTTAGGGTGGCAATAGAAGGGGGGCTTAGAACGCTGGTCGAGAAGAAATTCATTATTGTTTGAGGTGTTAAGTAAGGTGGGTGCTGTGAGGTGGTAAGTTATTTGGTTTTTATTATTAAATCGGGTCCCGCGAGTTTATGGTGTTATGATTTAAGCGCCTGCCGGCCTGGTTCGGTTTGCTGATGCAACGCGGCTCGCCAACGGAATAGCAATAGTGAATAATCGTCCATAATATTGACTGATGGTGGCTTTGAGTTCCGGCTACAATGGCGTGTAAAACCTACCCAGGTTTAGGCTCATTAACATTGACGATGATGGAAGTGGCTGCCAACTTTGGATCAGTCACTTTGTTTTTTTTGGGCTCCGGCCTTAACCTTGAAGTCGATCAAGATTAGCCTCGATTGATGTATCAGGTGCCTGTTCTCCATCTTGCTGCGCTATTAGCGCGGCGATCGCGGGCAGGTACCTTGCCGGGTGCTTCATCGTTGGCCCGACCATCGAACATACGATCGGCGGCTTTATCGGTAATTCTGGCGAAATGACGACTTGCAGTAAATTGCTGGCAGTTGAAACGGATTTCGACCTGCCCGGGATGATGACCATCGAGAGGTCACGCTTCTACCCCAGTTGACTGAGTATCGACAGCGTGCTGGGCCAAGGCCGGTACTACTTGGATACAAGTCTGCGCCGCTGCGGAGGCTTCTTTTCCCACACCGACAGCCAAGGGCGCAGTGTCCCTTTGATTGACCTTGAACCGGGTCAAAGCATCTACAACCTGAACGAAAAACTCATTTGGTCCGCACCGTAGGCGGACAAACCTACTGCAGACCCTGGACAATTCCTATACTTCGGTGAAGTACCTGACGATTACATTGGCGGCGCTTAGACTTCGGCGAAGGCTTTGATGGTCCGCCACAGCAATGCCCTTGATCTGATCTGAGAGTACCGCTGGCAAACCCAGCGCGACAAGCACCGGGTGGTGGAGTACTGGACCAGCAAGAGTCTCGATTGTTGAGGCAAACGTAGACGGCAAGCCGCGGTTGTTTGCTGCTAGTAACGTCGGGCGATTATCGCCCGCATAACGTGAACTGTTTCAAGAATTAAGAGAGCCTAAGGAAAAACATTTTCAATGGTAGAGACTTTGTTAAAGATTTCAAAAGGTTTGAAATTAAGCTTAAGGTATGATTTTGCGAAATCTTCCAGAAAACTCGATGGTGTCACGACGGGGGCATGGGGAGGGCTTCAAAGGCATGCTTCATGCGCGGCCTGTCAGCCTGATGTGATATCGCTGGCGGAATGTTTGACCAGGGAGTAGAAAATGGCATGTCCATCCGAGAGAAAACAAATGATTGTAGATGCACTGAGAACGCTTGATCTAGATGAGAAAGCAAAATTTTGTGCATGGTGTTTGTATTTCTTCGAGACTGAGTCGGGCTTAATTAGCTTTTTTGATATGGAGTTGGGTGCCTCTGCCAAGGATAAAGTTATCGCTCTGGCGAGGAAATTGTGGCTGAATGACTACGATATAGATGTATTGCAGGGCGATTTGAGGTTTTTAGAGTCATTGGATTGGGATGTGGACGCCGTCAGTGAGGCAGATATCGATGCATCCGAGGGAGTGACGGATTATCTTGCTGCAGCGACTTTTGCTGTAAAAGGTATATTGGCGGATAGTGAAGATGATTTCTATTCTTGCTCTGAGAATGTGATCAACAGATTGGATTATATTATGAGCTTTAGCGAGTCCGATTTAGAGGAAAACCTTGTTGATGCTGAATATGAAAGACAGAAAGTTTTTTTACAGCTAGTCAAATCTGATTCGCTAGAAATTAGTTGGTCACGGTAGCTTTCCGTTTTGGCTATAGTAATTTTTTTGAGTTGAGCATTTAATATCACGCTATGATTTCTAGTTAAGAGTCCAGATCGTGCGAGGTCGGGCTTCAGAGCGGGCTGTTTAACACTGATCCATCAATTTCAAGGTTGCGGTGAGTTTTTATGAAAGAATTTTATAGACTCAGTTGTGCGGAAAGCGATGATGTTCCGCTTTTCTTTGATGAGGTGTGGCTCCCGAAATTGCCAGAGTTTAATCAAGTGATTGCGAATCCCGATGTATTGGGCTTTTCAAATTTTTATAAAATGAACACTGACTTGAATGAACTTCACGTCGATGTGATGTTTGAGCAGTATCTCGCGTCATCGGAATTTATTCGAATATGCGAAAAATTGAATTGTAAGTTTCTGAGCATACCTGTGGCGATTTCGCTTCGCGGCTCAACGAAGCCTGAAAAAGATTATAGTTTTTTCTGTGTGCTTAGTAGATGTTCATTGCTAGATGTTGATCTGTCTACCTTTGAATTGGTGGATGACGGGCTTTTGCGTCCAGAGAACGAACGCCAAAATATGTCTCCGTTATATGCTCGAATAGATAGGTTTGCCGCCAGGTCAGATGTAGAATATGATTTATTTTACTGCGAAGAATTGAAGCAAATGGTCTGTTCTTCTGGGTTTAGAGAGGCGTATTTGAATAATAGTTTCATTGGCCTCTATTTTGAAAAAATTGATGAAGGATTTGTATATGCCCCATGGGGTTGATCTCGCAAGGTCAAGCATTCAGAACTGCGCGGGAAAAAGGCACGCATTACCGTTGCGTGAGAAATTATATGGCCCATTTGGAAATGGAAGTCATTGCGATCGCGGATTTGCTAGCATGTGGTGGAAGCGTATCTCATGAAGTAATTGTCGGAGCCATACCCTTAGATCGAAATGGGAACCTGTGGGTCGAACTACAGGAGTTTCATATCGAATCCTTGGGTAGGAGTCCTCATTTGGTGGAGTACTGTATATAATTGAGTCGTCTCTAAAAGTTAATGGTCTCAGATTATTTGATGAGGTGGAACCTGTTTCAGGTGAATTTGAGGGGTCTCTAGTGCGTAAAAATAAATCTGTCAAATATGCTTCGGGTAGTATCCTTGCTTTTAAAGTTGACGAGGGAGTTTACGGGTTTGCGAGATTGATAAGGCAGATAGAGCTCGGCTACGTCTCTGAGATTTATTGTGAAACTGCAGGGTCCCCAATAGAGGGCGTATCTGTCATAAAGACGATAAAAAAATACCCTGTTATACTGGATACATATTCATTGTTAGAGATGGGAGAGGGGGAGTGGTCTGTGATCGACAATGCGACAGGAGAAAATGACGATAAAGTAGATCAGTTGAGATTTGTATTCGGTACTCCACCATACGACTTGAAAAGCATTGATGTAAATGAGGATGAGAGAAAAATATCAGAGAATGAATCTTTAGGCTTGCCCCCTTATGAGCAGATGGGCGATGAAGATGTCAAGGAGCTTTTCTGAGCAAGGTGCGTCAAATTGCATATTGTTATAATACCTTTATAAGTCTCTTGAAGTTCGGTGTAGTGTTGGTTTATTAGTTGGTGTGATGCTAGGAGTGTGCCATTTTATTCAGCATGAGTGGGCCAAGCTCAATGTGAAAGGATAGAAAAGGAATAGTGCGCCAGCTATTCTGCTAAAAGGCAGTTCTGGTGAATCGCATGCTATGTTTTCGTCGATGTAGCGCACCAGGCGTAGGGTTTCAGGATTTGGAGGGACATTGCGCGACGAGTTCAACGTCGCGTACAGGGAAATGATCGACGCCGGAGTTAGTCCAAGCGCTGCTCAACGTGCAGCAAGTAAATCATATAAATACTACGAAGCTTTGGGAGCGTTTTAGTAATGATGATATTTTCTGAGAGTCATGATGGTGCCTCTGAAGCAAGTATTGGAGAATTATGTAAGCGCCTTGGTATTTCCAGCGCGTCTTGGATCGTCGATTTCTGGAAGAAAAGCGATGGGTCTCTCTTGAATGATCAGGTGTCGATCTATTCGGTAGGTGACGTTGAGGAACGTAATCAGACATTTGCAATTGACAAGAATTTCAGAGGCATGATTGCCGTTGGGGATGACTCTGGCGGTCGAGTGTTATTGATAGATAAAAACGGATCGGGCAATATTTTTCTCGTGGATTCAGGAAGTGTGTCGCTAGAAGGTTCCGATCAATTTGGAACTCTCGATAAACTCTTAGATTTTATAGAGGACGATGGTGAGAAGGGTAGCTCGGGTGGCGGGATAGGAGACATTATAACCATAGGCGGCTGCAAGCCTACTCTTGATGAGGTGGTTGGTATAAAGAAATTGTTGGGAGTTGATTTGTCGGTAGTGCACTTGAGGTCGATATTAAGTGAGCCTGGGAAAGTTGTCATGAGGTCTGTGTACTTGCAGAAATATGAAGATGTTTTGATTAGGTTTTCGCATCTTATTGAGTTTAAGTGATGCTCGCTAAATTTTTTGGTTGTGAGTTTCTGCTTTGTCACATGTCACTGGGGTTTGGCGTGGTTGTGCTCTTTAATAACTAAGTGTGTATAATAGTGCTTCATGCTGTTTCTAACTCTGCCTGTTAGTATGAGCTGTATAGTCGAACACTGGACCAGCGACGGCGAGGATTACCATTATCCGTTACGACGTCGCCCAGCCCACCAGCTGGGTCACCGATATACTGGTCCGCGAGCTGGAGACCCACTACAACGAAGGCCTACGTGTAATCGCCAGCCGCGACTTAGGCGGCAAGCGCTACGGCATGGGTTATCCAACTGCAAGCCCAACACCTATGGTGGAACGCCTACGTCCAGGCCGATCGCTTCCAGGACTGCTCGGGCAAAAGCACCTACTACCGCTACGATGAGCGGCAACACCTGATCGCCGTCACCGATGCGTTGAACCAGACCACCACGCTGGAGCGCAAACCCGACGGCGAAGTGCTGCGTATCCACCACCCGGATGGCACGGCAGAATCCTTTACCTACAACGCCCTTGGCCAGGTACTGACCCACACCGACGGCAAAGGCCAGACCACACGTCTGCAGCGCACCTCGCGTGGCTTGCCCAGCAGCCGCCAGGATGCCAAAGGGCAGTGGATTCGTTACGAATACGACAAAGCGATTCGCCTGACTGTGTTGGTCAACGAAAACAGCGCGGCCTACCGCTTCGCCTATGACGCCTCGGACCGCCTGAGTGAAGAAGTGCGGGTGGACAACCTGACCCGGCGCTTCAGCTATGACGCTGGCGGCAATCTGGTGCGCCTGGACGAAATCGGCTATGGCGAAAACGGCGAGCGCCCGGAGCGCAATACGCTGTTCGAGCGTGACGCGATTGGCCGCTTGCTGGCCAAGGTCAACCGTGATGCACGCCAGGATTTCGAGTACGACGAGGCCGACCGTGTACTGAGTATTCAGCGCATGCCGAGCAGTCTGGGTAAACAGCGGTGCACTTGCGACAGCTGGTCGGCGGGTAACGTTGACGCAAACTGCCACGTTTTGATCAGGCGGAGGGACAAGATCAGAAGGTCTACTACTTCCACACTGACCAGATTGGTACTCCGCTGGGACTAACGGATAGCGAGGGTCAGATTGTTTAAAAAATAGGTGTTGACTTTTTTAGGACTTTGTAGGAGTAGATGATGAACTGGACGGAATTCGAAGGCGAAATTACGCCGCTTGTCAAACAAGCTTTGGATGAGTTGCAGCGGGCGCACTCTGACGAAAGATTTTACGCATTTTCTCTTTATACTGACAGCAGTGCAATGACTATTGCCGTTGCAGGCAACTCTCTCGAAGCATTGGATCTAAAAGTTCAGAAAGAAGATGAGGAGGACCGCGAGGATTCCTTCCCGTATTTCAAGTGGGCTACTTCAGAGTGGGTGTATGAGGGCTGGCGTAGGGATCTGTTTAAAAATGCTTGTAAGGAGTTGAGATTGGACAGTGAGCGTACTGATATTTCGACATTCAGGGAGGGGCTTTATTCTGCCATGACAAGCATTTTAAGTTCGTTGCGAGAGACAGGCTTCTTTCAGAGCTTTTTGGTGACAGAACCTATTTTGTTTGTCAGCGTTACCGATGATGACGCTGCTGAAGAGCTTGAAAATAGAACGGTTTGCAGGCTTAATTCTTTGGATATTTATGAAGAGTTTTCAAGCAGGTATGAAGCCTGATTATGTTTTCGTGAGCGTTAGATGATCGGCAGTAAGATGGGCTAAAAATTGAGCGATTATAATTACCAGTCATCCGAAAGTTAAGGTTTATATGTTGCGGTTTTGATATGTGGTTGGAGTAACGCTTAAACGGTGGCACGGGAAAATTCCGCGTACTGGCGAGGCTTTTGCGAAAAACGTTACAATCGGTGAAGCACTCAATAAGTCACTTGGTAAGGCTCCAAATGGTAATTCTTCCGGAGGATGTGGATAATGAAGCAAAGTGCACAGGTTGAACTGTTTTCGCCGGGGATCGTATTGTTTGATCCGGCGGTCTTGTCAAGCTTCATCAAGTATAGTGGCGTGATGGAAGTGAACGTATTTGAGCAGTTCATTCAAAACCCGAGCCTGGGCAGGTCAGCCATTGAAAATGGTGTGATATGTCCGATTTATCAGATATCAGAGCAGGATTACTCAGTCTTCATTGAGGGCGCAAATGGTGCTGGGTATGAGTTGCCAGCACCAGCATTTTCTTACTCTGGCTTTCCGCTCAAGGTCGAATCGGGTATATTGATTGTCTCTGATTTAAATGCTCTTTTAGACTGGGATGATGACTTTTTTTTGAACTACAAGGCCAATTACGATTCTCGACTTCCGGGTAACGATTTCCTTGAAGTTGAATCAGGCCTTTATAGTTTAACGATTAAGGGATATGCTGGGCTTCGTCAACCATTATCAACCTGTGGCTATGAGTTGAAGCTTCAAGCCGTGGACAGCTTGCCTGGTGTTCCTGAAGACGCCTCTGTAGATGATGTAGGCTTTGAGTTGGGTGGCACCTAGAGACTTTGCAGGGATGAGATGGGGTTTATTGGAGACGTATTTCTCACCCGCACCCTCGTGACCGACATCAAGTGTGTGGTCGGCAACGAGGCTGTCGAAACGCTGACCGCTACGACGAACACGGCCAGCTCAGCACGGTGATCAACCGCAACGGCGACACCGTGCGCAGCTTCAGCTACGCCGACGGTGTAATGGCAAGCCACAGTAATGCTCTGGGCCTGACCTGCCATTACCGCTGGGAAACCCTTGATGGCCAACCCCGCGTGGTCGAGCACTGGACCAGCGACAGCGAGCACTTCCATTTCCGCTACGACTTCACCCAGCGCATCAGCTGGGCCACGGACGTACTCGGCCGCGAGCTGGAGGTGCAGTACAACGACGACCACCGCGTCATTGCCAGCCGCGACTACGGCGGCGAGCGCTACGCCATCGACCTGGACGATTTCGGCAACATGGTCGGCCTGACCCTGCCGGACGGCAACCAGCTGCACTTCAAGTACGACGAGTTCGTCCGCCTGCTCGAAGAAACCGACCCGCTGGGCCGCACCATCGCCTACGAATACCACCACCTGACCACCTTGGTGACCAAGGTGACCTACCCGGACGGCAGCACGTGGCAGGCGCGCTACGACGACAAGGGCAACCTGCTGGCCGAGTTCGATGCGCTGGGCCAGATGACCGAGTACCTCAACGGCGAAGATGGCCTGCCGCACACCATCATCGACGCGACGTACAAGTCCAAGTACCTGTGGTGGAACACCCTGGCCCAGGTCGAGCGTTTCCAGGACTGTTCGGGCAAGAGCACCTACTACCGCTATGACGAGCGTCAGCACCTGGTGGCGGTGACCGATGCGCTGAACCAGACCACCACGCTGGAACGCAAACCGGACGGGGAGGTGGTCAAGATCGACCATCCGGACGGCACGGCAGAGACCTTTACCTACAACGTCTACGGCCAGGTGCTGAGCCACACCGATGGCAAGGGCCAGACTACACGTTTGCTGCGCACCGCCCGAGGCCTGCCGAGCAGCCGCCAGGATGCCAAAGGTCAGCAAGTTCGCTATGAGTACGACAAGGCCGTGCGCCTGACCGCGCTGGTCAACGAAAACAGCATGCCGTACCGCTTTGCCTACGATGCCTCGGACCGGCTGATTGAAGAAGTGCGGGTGGACAACCTGACCCGGCGCTTCACCTACAACGACGGCGGTCATCTGACCCGGCTGGACGAAATCGGCTACGGCGAGAACGGTGAACAGCCCCAGCGCGAAACGCTGTTCGAACGCGATCCGATTGGCCGGCTGATGGCCAAGCTCAACCGCGATGCGCGACAAGACTATGCCTATGACGATGTCGACCGGTTGCTAAGCATCCAACGTCAACCCAGCGGCATCGGCAAACAACTCGGCATCATCGAAGAAAAGCTGGAGTACGCCTACGACCTGCTGGGCCGACTGACCCAGGAAACCACCCCACAAGGCGTGCTCGGCTACGAATACGACCCGCTGAGCAACCTGACCACACTGACCCTGCCGGACGGGCGCAAGGTCAACCACCTGTACTACGGCAGCGGCCACCTGCACCAGCTGAACCTGGACGGCCAGGTGATCAGCGACATGGAGCGCGATGACCTGCACCGGGAGGTGTTCCGCACCCAGGGCAAGCTCACCAGTTGCTTTGGTTACGATGCGATGGGACGCAAGGCCTGGCAGTTTGCATCGACCCTGCCGGCAGAAAAGCTGTCGCAGGTGCACAACACCGGTATCAACACCTCGTTGCTGGTGGAGCATGCCTACAACCCGATTCACCGTCGCTACCAGTACGACCCGGCGGGCGAATTGGTGCGCACGCTGGACAAGCTGCGTGGCGAGATCAAGTACGAATACGAAGCCAACGGCCAGTTGCATAGCCGCGATACCGGCTCCCTCGTAGGCAGCGAAGAGTTCCGCTACGACCCGGCAGCCAACCGGCTGGACTTCAATGCGCGGCAACTGGAGAAGGTCAAAGACAACCGCATCAAGCGTTGGCGGGATCAGGAATACCGCTACGACCCGTGGGGTAACCTGATCGAGAAGCGCTCGGGGCATCGCAAGCTCCAGAGCTTTAGCTATGACTGCGAGAACCGGCTGGTGCGGGCAGAAACAATGCTCAACGGTAAGTTGGAAAGCATCAGTACGTATCGCTATGACAGCCTAGGGCGCCGGGTAGTCAAGCAATCCGAGATCAACGGCATCACGGAGCAGAAGCGCTTCCTTTGGCAAGGGCTGAGGATGCTGCGCGAGGAGACGCCGGGGCAGAGCATTTTGTATTTCTACGAGCCGGGTAGCTATGCGCCGTTGGCACGGGTGGATCAGGCGGAAGGGGACGAGCAAAAGGTCTATTACTTCCATACGGATCACATTGGGACGCCGCTGGAGTTAAGTAGCAGCGAAGGCGAGATCGTCTGGCAGGCGACCTATCGGCCATGGGGCGCGCTCGAACAGCTTGCGGTCAAGGATGTTGAGCAGAATCTGCGTTTCCAAGGTCAGTACTATGATGACGAGACGGGACTGCATTACAATACTTTTAGATATTATTCGCCGGAGACTGGTCGTTTTAATACTCAGGATCCGATCGGTCTGCATGGAAGTGTGAATCTATATTTTTACGCACCTAATCCAATACGATGGATAGATCCTCTGGGCTGGTATAACGGAGAAGGTGTTCGTCAGCTTGGCGTATATGACATATTTCATGAGAAAACGTTGGCGCCCTCTGAGTTTAAACTTAATGACGCCACCCATTTCAGTCTCGCCAATCAATCGGTGTATGAGCGCATGAATGTTGATGCCGATTTCAAAGCCACAATTGAGGCAAAATATCCCGGCATCACTAAGCATGTGCAACCTCGTATTGATGGTAGCTTCTCAGGAGATTCACCTCCGAAGCTAACTTGGCACCATGGTGATAGCCCTGGCTCCCTGCAATTGGTAGATAGGCTTGATCACAAAACCTATCACAAAATATATCACCCTGATGGTACGGGTGGTCGTAATAAATGGGGCGGTGGTACCGCCTGTAGATGATGGAGATATGATGAAAACATATAATGGGTTTGCCGCACTCCTGAAGGACGTCAATCAGCTTCCAGTCACTGGGTGGATTTTTATTGATCGAGGTATTGATGTGGGGTCCGAGGCTTCGATTGCTGAAGCTAATTACCACCTCGCCGAAACTGAGCTCGAACAGATTGATTTCGAGAAAACCAAAAAGACTTTCGTTGAGTGTCCAACCCTTTTAGATATTGTTTCAATTCTTGATAAAAGACCGACTCGCCAACACTTGAGTGACTACATCGGTGGCGTGATTTATTATCGAGAAAATGACGATTTCCTTGACTGAGTTTCAGGCTTTTTTTGCTGGCGTAACATCAGGCTTCTTCTTTGGTGTGTGTGCTTGTCGGTTGGTGCGGTTAACCAAATTGGTGGTTAGATAGGAGGGGTACGTAAGTTATTGGGCTGGCCCTATAATGCTCTTTAACAAAGGAATGGAATTGTGTATGGGGCTGATGAAGCCCCATTTTTTCACAACCACTCTGGGTGTAATCAAATTGTTGTCGCTCTCGGCTGCCGAGAATTATCGTTCCTGCCGGTGCTCGATAAAGTTTTAGGCTCTGTACGAGAAGGGATCTCACAAACCGGTTACGGCGAGAATAGCGAACAGCCCCAGCGCGAAACGCTGTTCGAACGCGATCCGATTGGCCGGCTGATGGCCAAGCTCAACCGCGATGCGCGACAAGACTATGCGTATGACGATGTCGACCGGTTGCTGAGCATTCAGCGGCAACCCAGCGGCATCGGCAAACAACTCGGCATCACCGAAGAAAAGCTGGAGTACACCTGCGACCTGCTGGGCCGACTGACCCAGGAAATCACCCCACAGGGCGTGCTCGGCTACGAATACGACCCACTGAGCAACCTGACCACACTGACCCTGCCGGATGGCCGCAAGGTCAACCACCTGTACTACGGCAGCGGCCACCTGCACCAGATGAACCTGGACGGCCAGGTCATCAGCGACATGGAGCGCGATGACCTGCACCGCGAGGTGTTCCGTACCCAGGGCAAGCTGACCAGTTGCTTTGATTACGACGCCATGGGGCGCAAAGCGTGGCAGTTTGCGTCAACGCTACCCGCCGACAAGCTGTCTCAAGTGCACAACCCCGGCATCAATACGTCGTTGTTGGTGGAACATGCCTACAACCCGATTCACCGCCGTTACCAGTACGACCCGGCCGGGGAGTTGGTGCGTACGCTGGACAAGCTACGCGGGGAGATCAAGTACGAATACGAAGCCAACGGCCAGTTGCACAGCCGTGATACCGGTTCCCTCGTAGGTAGCGAAGAGTTCCGCTATGACGCTGCGGCCAACCGCTTGGACTTCAATGCGCGTCAGTTTGATAAGGTCCAAGACAACCGCATCAAGCGTTGGCGGGATCAGAAGTATCGCTATGATCCGTGGGGCAACCTGATCGAAAAGCGCTCGGGGCATAGCAAGCTTCAGAGTTTTAGCTATGACTGCGAGAACCGGCTGGTTCGGGCGGAGACACTGGTCAACGGCAAGTTGGCGAGCACAGGCAAGTATCGCTATGACAGCCTAGGGCGGCGGGTAGCCAAGCAATCCGAGATCAACGGCATCACGGAGCAGAAGCACTTCCTCTGGCAAGGGCTGAGGATGCTGCGTGAGGAAACGCCTGAGCAGAACATCCTGTATTGCTATGAGCCGGGTAGCTATGCGCCGTTGGCTCGTGTTGATCAGGCGGAGGGACAAGAGCAGAAGATCTACTACTTCCACACCGATCAGATCGGTACGCCCCTAGAAATGAGCAATAGCGAGGGTGAGATTGTTTGGCAGGCGACGTATCGGTCTTGGGGGGCGATTGAGCAACTGACGATCAATGAAGTCGAGCAGAATCTGCGTTTCCAAGGCCAGTACTCTGATGCTGAAACTGGCTTGCACTACAACACATTTAGGTACTACGACTCTGGAGTTGGACGCTTCATTACTCAAGATCCAATTGGCCTGAGTGGCAGTTTTAATCTCTATAAATACGCTATGAACTCCGTGGTGTGGATCGATCCATGGGGGTTGACATGTTCGACTGATGCTAAAGCTTTCAGAGCAAATATGGTTGCGGCAGGCAAGTCCGAGCCTGCTTTCAAGAATTCGGCTCACCATATTGTGATGTCTAACTCTACAGATGTGCGGATGGTTGCTCTTCAAACTAAAATGAATAAATTAAATATCGACATTAATACAGCGGAAAATGGAATATTCTTGCCATCTAATAGCAAGGTAAAACTTCCTGCAGGTAGTACGCTGCCTAATCACGCGAGCATCCATACGAACGCCTACAAGCAAAAGGTTTATGATAGACTAATTTCAGTAAATAATAGCACTGACTTCTTGAGTGAGCTGAATAAAATTAACTCAGAAATCGCTCGTGGTTTGTTTTGATTAGTGAGGTGACTTGGTGGGCGAATTAAATTACCTTAAAAAGAAATTTGAAAGAATTGAATCCAATTCCGCTAGTTTTAGGGCGGATTACTTGTCTGAGGCGCTGTCACAGGTATCTAGGAAAGTAATAACCAAAGGACCTTTTTATAATATTTGCCCGTATGAGATTGAGCGCGCAGGTTTTAAAAAGGGTAGGGTGTTAAAAAAGTTACCTGCAAGTATAAAAAATACGCACGTATATCATCTCGATGAAGGCGAGCGAATCCTGTTTGTGGAAGTGTATGGCCAGTCAGAAAATATAGTGAGTAAAGAGTTTTATAAATATAACGATGGCTCGATTGAACGTATACATTTTACCAGCGTCGGTAAGCTGAGAAATATCTTGTTGTCTGAGGTCGAGGGGGGGCTGATATCTCGAGATTTAAATTGGGGGGCGTTTGGCTGTAGCGAATCGCTATATGAGTACTCTAGTACACAGCTGGAGAAAATAAAAATACGGCAAAAAGAGCATTCAAATAGCGAGTTCTCCGAGTTCGAGGTTGTTTTTGAATATAACGGTGATGAGCTGGTTCGGATAGTGAATGTTTTCCCTGAAGGTTATCAAGAACAACGTTTTCCATGTTAACCTGATAATCGAAATCGATCCCTGGGCCGCAAGACTGAGTATCTAAACGGGGAAGACGGCTAGCCGCACACCGTCATTGATGCCCACTTCGTGTCCAAGTACCTGTGGTGGAACGCCTACGCCCAGGTTGATCGCTTTGAGGACTGCTCGGGGAAAAGCACCTATTACCGCTACGATGAGCTGCAGCACCTGATCGCCGTCACCGATGCGATGAACCAGACCACTACGCTGGAGGGATAACCCGACGGCGAAGTGCTGGGTAGCCACCACCCGGATGGCACGGCAGAATCCTTAACTTTCAACGGCCTCGGCCGCAAAGGCGAAGAATGTTGGTAGGATCTCTGGGGCTGGGTGTGGGTGAGTAGGACAATATGATTAAATTCATGGTTGCGACAGTCGAATGTTATGAGGAAGATGGTGTTCTAACAGTGGCATTGGGCGACGATGCGTTCGATCCTAAAAACTTCATAATAATAAGTCGCTTAGACGATGAAGATAATGAAGCTGTAGATCAATGCATTGGGTTACAAACTGGCAAGTCTCAATATGAAGCAGCCGACGCGATTAAAGCTGTTGTTCTGAATCAGGATTATCTGGAGGTGCTTGTAAAGCCAAAATTCGTCGATCACTTTGGCGGAGCCAAAATTGTTGGTGAATTCCCGCTGGGGCATGGAGTGACGAAGGACGAAATATCTAAGCTGCATACTTACTTGAGCAAGATATTCACTGGCAGTCAAGTAGTGCTTCTGCTTTAAAATTGCTTGATGTTATAAGCGGCGATTTGAGTGCAGGTGAGAGCTGATTGTGGTGCGGGATTGGAGCATCACGCGATCTTTAAAATTTTAAATTAATATCGTGAGGCGTATAACGCCTCACGATAACCAATCGTCATCGTGAACGTTCCGTAACAAATTAAGTCCGCCAAGAAATCCATCGTGGCGTGCCCTCAAGTTCACCGCAGGCTTAATCGCTGTTGAAGTCGCCAGCCGCTACGTGGTCGAACCGGTCGCCTCACCACCGGCCGTAAACTGATCCCCGACGAAATCGACTTCAGCCTGCCAGGCCTGATGCCGATCGAATGGTCTCGCTTCTACGCCAGCGACCTCACCGTCGACAGCGTGCTCGGCCGCGGCTGGGTACTGCCGTGGGAACAAAGCCTTCGCCGCAGCGGCAACTTCGTCTACCTCACCGACAAC
>NZ_JBFPFX010000049.1:0-20419 GCF_047978245.1 Pseudomonas sp. LFS044 | reverse complement strand
CCCACAGGCACCCCTTGGTTCTTGAACCTGTGGTGAACCTGTGGGAGCCGGCTTGCCGGCGATAGGGCCGCAACGTACAGTCAGCGCCATGGACAAATACGCCCCCCACCAGTGGCTCCCGCACGAAAAGCCCAGCCTGCCCGGCTCACCTTCAACGCCCTTGCATTCCCCGGCCAAACGCCTGGCCTTCGGCGTGGTCGGGCTGCTGGTGGCAATCACCGGCGGGCTGGGCAACGCGCTGGTCACCGCCAACCTGGTGTTCCTGCAGGGCGCCCTTGGCGCGACCACTGCGGAAATGGCCTGGTTGCCCGCTGCTTACGTGATGACCAACGTGTCGATCAACCTGCTGCTGGTCAAGTTTCGCCAACAGTTCGGCCTGCGCGCGTTCACCGAAGTGTTCCTGGTGCTGTACGCGCTGGTCACCTTCGCCCACCTGTTCGTCAATGACCTCAACTCGGCCATCGCCGTGCGGGCCGCCCACGGCATGGTTGGCGCCGCGCTGAGTTCGCTGGGGCTGTACTACATGATCCAGGCGTTCCCGGCGCAGTGGCGGCTCAAGGCCATGGTGCTGGGCCTGGGCGCCTCGCAGCTGGCGCTGCCGTTGGCGCGGATCTTTTCCGAAGACCTGCTGCAGATCGCCGAATGGCGCGGCCTGTACCTGTTCGAACTGGGCCTGGCGCTGGCCGCGCTGGGGTGCGTGCTGATGCTCAAGCTGCCCCCGGGCGACCGCTTCAAGACGTTCGAGCCGCTGGATTTTCTCACCTTCACCCTGATGGCCAGCGGCACCGCCCTGCTCTGCGCGGCGCTGTCGCTGGGGCGCATCGACTGGTGGCTGGACGCGCCGTGGATCGGTGTCGCCCTGGCGGCCTCCATCGCCCTGGTGTTCAGCGGCCTGGCCATCGAGCACAACCGCCAGAACCCGCTGCTGATGACGCGCTGGCTGGGCAGCGGCGCAATCATCCGCCTGGGCCTGTGCGTAATCCTCATTCGCATGGTCACCTCCGAGCAGTCCACCGGCGCCGTGGGTTTTCTGCAGGTGCTGAACATGGGCAGCGAGCAGATGCGCTCGCTGTACTGGATCATGCTGCTCGGCGCGGTAGCGGGCCTGGCCACCAGCGCATTGACCATCAACCCCAACCACCTGGTGATTCCGCTGTTCATCTCGCTGCTGGCGATGGCCACCGGGGCGTTCATGGACAGCAGCTCAAGCAACCTCACCCGCCCGGCGCAGATGTACCTCAGCCAGTTCCTGCTAGCCTTCGGCAGTACCTTCTTCCTCGGCCCATCGATGGCACTGGGCATCAGCCACGTACGCGCCAACCCGCGTAACCTGGTGAGTTTTTCGGTGCTGTTCGGCATCTGCAACAACCTCGGCGGGCTGATCGGCGCGGCGCTGTTGGGCACCTTCCAGACCTGGCGCGAAAAGTTTCACTCCAGCCACCTGATGGACCGCCTCAGTTTCCTCGAACCGCTGGTGAACGCCCGCGTTCAAAGCGGTGGCGCAGGTTACGCCGGTATCCTCGCCGACCCGGCCCTGCGCAGCGAGGCCGGCATGCGCGTGCTGGCCAGCGCGGCTACCCGTGAGGCCAACGTGATGGCCTACAACGATGTGTTCATGCTGATCGGCAGCATCGCCGTGCTCACCATGATCTGGATTTGCATCCGCGGTTCCTGGCTGTGGTACACCGCCCGCCAGGCCGCTTCACCCGACTCCACCAGCGGTACTGCCAGCCGATGACCGACGAAACCCGCACGACCACCACCACTGCCATTGCCGAAACCCCGGAAGGCGCGACGCCGCCCAGCGAGCCGACCAGCCCGGTGCGCACGCGGCGGGTGCGCATCCTGTCGTCGATCCTGTTCGCCTGCGTGGCCCTGGCCGGCATCCTGCTGGTGCTCTACGCCTGGCGCCTGCCGCCGTTCAGCAGCGCCATCGAGAGCACCGAGAACGCCTTGGTGCGCGGGCAGGTGACGATCATCGGGCCGCAGCTGAGCGGCTACATCGTCGATGTGCCGGTGCATGACTTCCAGTTCGTCAAGGCCGGCGACCTGCTGGTGCAGCTCGACGACCGCATCTACAAGCAGCGCCTGGCCCAGGCCATCGCCCAGCTGCAGCAACAGCAGGCGGCGCTGGCCAACAACCTGCAGCAGCGCAAAAGCGCCGAGGCCACCATTGCCCAGCGCCAGGCCGCCATTGGCGATGCCTCGGCCCAGGCCGACAAGGCCCGCGCCGACCTGCGCCGCAGCCAGGCGTTGGTCAGCGATGGTTCGGTGTCACGCAGCGAGTTCGACCTGGCCCGTGCCAGCCAGGCCGCCGCGGTCGCCACCCTGGCCCAGGCCAAGGCGGCGCTGGCCATCGCCCGCCAGGACCGTGAAACGGTGATCGTCAACCGTGCAGCGCTGGAGGCCGCGGTGGAAAACGCCAAGGCGGCCGTGGAGCTGGCCCGCATCGACCTGGACAACACCCGGGTGACGGCGCCGCGCGACGGCCAGCTGGGGCAGATCGGCACGCGCCTGGGGGCCTACGTCAACTCTGGTGCACAACTGATGGCGCTGGTGCCCGATACCCTGTGGGTGATCGCCAACATGAAGGAAACCCAGATGGCCGATGTGCGCATCGGCCAGCCAGCGACCTTTACCGTCGATGCGCTCAACCACCTGAAGTTGCGCGGCCATGTGCAGCAGATTTCACCCGCCACCGGCTCTGAGTTCGCCCTGCTGCAGGCCGACAATGCCACCGGCAACTTCGTCAAGATTGCCCAGCGCATACCGGTGCGGATCATCGTGGATGCCGACCAGCCAGAGGCCCGGCGCCTGCGCCCGGGGATGTCGGTGGTGGTGAGCATCGATACCCGTGGCCAACCCTGAAACCGCCGCGGTGCGATTATGAGAACCGCGTCGAGATGCCGTCCTGCCACGATTGCGCCGCTCTAAACCGTGGGTTCTAATTCCGACCCACCGGTTTTATCTTCGCAATCCAAGGACGCTTGATCATGTACAGGACGATCGCACCGCTGGCGCTGCTGGCCTCTCTTGCTGGCTGTTCGGACACCAAGGACGGCAGCGAAGCCAATTTCCACAAGGCCGCCCAGGCCTACCTCGACACCCAGTACCCGCATTGCTTCGTGCTCAGTGCCTTCCCCACCAAGACCCAGGACTTCGACACCAACGGCACCAACAAGGCGCTGCATGCGCTGGCGCAGGTCGGGGTGGTCAGCGAGAAGGAAATTTCCCGCACCGAAGTGCCGGAGCGCCTGTGGCAACCGGCCCGCACCGACATCTACTACGCCTACGACCTGACCGATGAAGGGCGCAAGTACTACAAGGCTGACGCGCAGAAAATGCTCAACGGCAGCACCCGTGGCGGGCTGTGCTTCGGCAAGGCGCAGGTCACCCGCATCGAGCGGTTCACCGAGCCGGGCGAGCTGAGGGGGCAGACGGTTTCCGACGTGACCTATGCCTACAAGATCACCGGTTTACCGGAATGGGCGGGCAATCAGGAGGTGAAAGCCACCATTCGTCCGCTGGGCGAGGCCGTGGCCACCAATGAGACGCCGGCCAGGGAAACGCGGGTGATGGTGCTGACCGACAAGGGTTGGGTGCATGAGCGGATGTTCGATCACTGATGGTGCCTGTACCGGCCTCTTCGCGGGGCAAGCCCGCTCCCACAGTCTGGACCCGCCAAAGAGGTTGGGCACCCTTGAGGCAGTGCAGATACACACTGATCCTGTGGGAGCGGGCTTGCCCCGCGAAGGGGCCGGTACAGTCATAACCACCAGGCCAGCACCAGCGGCAACCAGGCAAACGACAGCACCGTGGAGCACATCACCAGGTTCGCCACCTGTTCCGGCTCGCGGTTGGCGCGCACCGCCATCAGGTAGTTGAACACCGCCACCGGCATCGCCGACTGCAGCATCAGCACCGCCCGCTCCATCTGCTCCAGGCCAAGCGCCGCGCCCACCGCCCAACCTGCCGCCGCCCCCAGCACGATGCGCAAGCCGCCCAGCAGCAGGCCCTTGCCGATATGCTGCGGGCGAATGCTGGCCAGCGACACGCCGAGGGTCAGCAGCATCAGCGGGATCGACATGCCCCCTAGAAGGTCCGCCGTGTTGGCCAGCCAGCGCGGCAACTCGAAGTCGAGGAAAATGATCGGCATGGCGCCCGCCAGGCTGATGACGATGGGGTTGCGCAGCAGCGCCTTGAACGACGCCGCGGTGCCGGCGATGGCCATGCCGAGGGTGAACTGCACGATCGACAGGGTCAGGAAGAACGCCACGGCCAGGGCCAGGCCGTGCTCGCCAAAGGCGTACAAGCTGATCGGCAGGCCCATGTTGCCGGTGTTGGGGAACATGAACGCCGGCAGCAACACGCGCCAGTGCTGGCCCGAGGCACGGCACACCAGCCACCCGCCGACGGCCATCACCAGCGTGCACAACAGGCAGGCCATGGCCATGCTGGTGAAGGCTGCCGGGTCGAGTTCGGTGCGGCTGAGCGTCGACAGCACCAGCGAGGGCGTACCGACCGTCATGACCATCCTGGCCACGAAGGCGGTGGGGTAATCCAGGCCCTTGCGGGCCCAGGCGTAGCCGATGCCGGCGACGATGAAGACCGGGGCCAGGACGGCGAACAGTGAGGCGAGCATTGGGTTGGGCCTTCCTTGGAGCGTTTGGGCGACATTATGCCGCAGCCTTCAACATCCCGGGGCTGCTTTGCAGCCCTATCGCCGGCAAGCCGGCTCCCACAGGGACAGCAGTAGGCTTGGGGGTGGGAGCTGGCTTGCCAGCGATTGGGCTGCAAAGCAGCCCCACTCGATGTCGGCTGCAGGCACAAAGCTGAAGCATTCCGACCTGCGGCGTCCCGTCGCACGCTACACCCCCTTGGGCAAACCCCTCGAAGGCCGTAGAATCGCGCCTCCTTTTCGCCCGTCGCCTTGAACGGTGGCAACCGGCAGCAACGACAAAGTCCGTGCCTGACCACATGCCCATCCATGTGAAATAGGCTCAACCGACCCGCGCGGCCCGCTTTTACAGGGTCCAGCGGTTGAGTCTTGCCCAGGTCGCATCCAGCCCAGGCACATCCGTGCAGCCTCCTGGCCCATTACGGGCCTGTTTGGCGTGCGCGTTCGAAGAGGCGTTCCCAACCGCCACTCCAACTTGAGGTATGTATGTCTGCGCGTTTGCTGGCCATGGCGCTGGCGCCCCTGCTCGGGCTGTTCATCATCGCCCTGGGCAATGGTTTCATGTCTTCGCTGACCACCCTGCGCCTGGGCGCTGCCGGTGAATCGGCGACGATGATCGGTATCGTTTCGTCGAGCTACTTCCTGGGCCTGACCCTCGGCGCGGTCTTCAACGACCGCCTGATCCTGCGCATCGGCCATATCCGCGCCTACACCAGCTTCGCCGCGCTGATTGCCGCCACCATCCTGCTGCAAGGGGTGTTCTACGACACCACCTGGTGGTCGATCCTGCGCCTGATCAACGGCTGGGCCGCGGTCGGCGTGTTCCTGGTGATCGAGAGCTGGCTGCTGCTGGCGGGCGACGCGAAGATCCGCGGGCGCCTGCTGGCGCTGTACATGATCAGCTTCTATGGCGCCGGGGTGATCGCCCAGGCCTGCCTGGGCGAAATCACCCATCTGGGTGACAGCGCGCCGTTCATGCTGGCCGGCGTACTGGCCGCACTGTCGGTGCTGCCGATCGTGATCCTGCCGCGGGTGTCGCCGCTGCTGGAGCAGGTCGAGCCGCTCAAGCCACGTCAACTGCTGGGCGTTGCACCGTCGGGCCTGGTCGGTTGCTTCGGCTCGGGTGTGGCCATTGCCGGTATCTATGCCCTGCTGCCGCTTTACCTGCAGCGCATCGGCCTGGACGTGGGTGAAGTCGGCAACATGATGGCCTGGGTGATCCTCGGCGCCATGTTGCTGCAGTACCCGGTGGGGCGCTGGTCCGACCGCAAGGACCGCCAGGATGTGCTGATTGCCTTGGCCGCGCTGTGCGTGGTGCTGTCGCTGATTACCGTGTTCCTGCCGTCGCAGTCGGTGCTGCTGCCGGTGATGCTGTTCCTGCTCGGTGGCGGTGTGTTCACGCTGTACCCGGTGGCCGTCAGCCACGCTGCCGACCGCGCGCCGTCCGATGCGCTGGTGCCGATGATCCAGGGCCTGTTGCTGATCAACTCGCTGGGCTCGGCCATGGCGCCACTGGCAATTTCGCCGGCCATGACCGAATTTGGTGAAGCCGGGCTGTTCTGGGCCTTTGCCGTGGTCAACCTGGGCATGGTGTGCTTCTTCCTCTGGCGCCGCGGCAAGCGCCCGGCGGCGGAACACCCGGCGCCGTTCACCGCGTCGACCACCTTTTCGCCAACCGGTGCCGAGCTGCGCGTGACCGAAGACCTGATGCATGCGGCGCAAGAGCATCCTCTGGAACACCCGCCGCTGCAGCCAGAAACGCCTGCGGCTCGCGCGGAAGTTCAGTGAAACTGGGGCCGCTTTGCGGCCCATTCGCGGCGCAAGGCCGCTCCCACAGGGTCTGCGTACATCCTTAAAAAGGGTCAGAACGCGGTCAGTGTGGAAGCGGCCTTGTGCCGCGAATGGGCCGCAGAGCGGCCCCTGCATTCCCAACTAACTTTTCATGACCGCCCGTCGCCCAGAGGGCACCCCGCCAGCACGCTCAAGCCAAACGAATGACAGATCATCCGCTCAGGAGATTCGCCATGATCCGCATTCGTCCACTTCCGCTACTGCTCACCCTCGCCCTGGGCCTCGGCTCGGCCACCAGCTTTGCCGCCTCCGATACTTCCGACACCAACACCGACGCCTACCCGAAAACCGACCAGCAAGGCGGTAAAACCGCCGGTGAAGGCAGCAGCGTCAACAGCCCAGGCAGCGGCCAGGACAACGACAGTGCCGACACCGGCGACGATGCCGCCGACGGTGCCGCAGGTGGTTCCAACAGCACCGGTGAAGCCACAGGCTCTGGGGCTGGCCACAGCGGCGGCACCGCCGAGGACCAGGACAGCCGCTAACGGCAGGCTGAACTACACTGCGGCCATCGCCCTGCCAAGGAATCGCCATTCAGATATAGCCCATCGCGACGGCGTAAGAGACTGCCTGCACGCGGTTACTGGCGCCGATTTTGCGTTGGATGTTGCGGTGGTGGTAATTCACCGTATCGGTGCACACCCCCATGATCACGCCGATTTCCTCCGAGGTCTTGCCGTCGGCCGTCCAGCGCAGCACATCACATTCCCTACCGCTGAACTCCACATCCGTATTGAACACACGCACGTCGCTCTCCAGCTCGGAAATCTTCTCGTGGACCGCTGCGGCAAACGCCTTGGTCACCACCTTCAACGCCTCAAATTCCTGAAGACTGATGGGATTATCCTTGCGCGCCAGGCTTAACACCCCAACCCTCCCCTGGGTGTTGAACGAGGGCTGTGCCAGGCCGTGGCGTAAATTCGAGTCGTTGGCTTCGGACCACAGATCCGGGCACCCACGGAACAACTCATTGCTCCACAAAATGGGGGACGACGATACTTTGCTGTGTTTCACCGTGGGATCGATCACCGCGTAGTTAGCCGCCTGATATCGCTGCACCCAGTCCTCGGGATAATTGCCATACATATAAGTCCTGGGCCGCATGAACGGAGTCACGCTGCACATGCCGTAGGCAAAAAAATCAAACCGTAGTTCGCGCAAGGCCCTCAACGCGACAGCCGTAAACTCCTGCATATCCATGGTTCGCGCAAAGATACTATAAAAGTACGCATCCCATCCCAACTGCTGCCCTAATTCCATGAACCTCAAACCCTGGCTGTTCGCCGCCCTGCTACCGGGGGCTGCACTGGCGGCTGGTAGTGGCTCCGGTGCGTTGTCGATCAGTTCGTCTTCGTTCACCGATGGCGGGGTGATCGCCCTGCAGCAGGTCGGGCCCGACCCGGCCTGCGGTGCGGGCGAGGAGCGTACGCCGCAGTTGAGCTGGAAAAACCTGCCGCCAGGCACGCGGTCACTCGCGTTGGTGATGTTCGACCCGGACGGCGGCAAGGGTATCGGTGTGGTGCACTGGCTTGCCTACAACATCGACCCTGAGCTGGACGGGCTGGAAGAAGGCAAGTTCGCCCTGACCACGCAGGCGGTGACCGTGGGGCGTAACTCGCGGGGCACCCTCAACTACCGAGGGCCTTGCCCACCGGCCGGCGATAATCCACATCACTATGCGTTGACGTTGATTGCTACCGATATCCCCATCGGCACATTGCCGGAGGGCTTGGATCGCACAGGGTTGATGGAGCTGCTGCAAGGGCATGCGCTGGGGGCGCAGAGCCTGGTGGGTAAGTATGGACATTGATGTTGGCTTCGCCGGCCCTTTCGCGGGACAAGCCCGCTCCCACAAACCCCCTACCTGACTCGAAATTAATCCGGATTTTGTGGGAGCGGGCTTGCCCCGCGAAGAGGCCGGCACTGACTCACCGCCAATACTGCGGATCATCGACAATCCGCTCATGCCCCGCAAACAGCGCCGGCAACTGCTCCTTGAGGTAATCGATCCAGGTCCGCACCTTGGCATCCAGGTAATGCCGCGACGGATAAATCGCATACAACGCACTGTCCCGTAACCGGTACGGCGCCAACAACCGCCGCAAGCGCCCCTGCTCGATCGCCTGGCTGGCCGTGTAGAACGGCAGCAGCCCAATCCCCATCCCCAGCTCACTCGCCACCAGCATGGCATCGGCGACATTGGTCAGGAAGCTGTCGCGCGGCGCGATCACGCAATGGTCCAGGCCTTCCGGGAATACCCAGTCGCCCTCGTACATCGGGTAGGCCATGCGCAAGCAGCGATGTTCATGCAGGTCTTCAGGCCGCTCTGGCACGCCATGGGCCTCCAGGTAGCTGGGCGCGGCGCAAGGGATGCTGAAAATCTTGCCCAGCGGCACGGCGATCAGTTGCGAGTCGGGCAGGGCCTCGTCCACGGTGATCACCACGTCGTGGCCTTCGGCCAACGGGTCGGGGTTGCGCTGGGAGAGGGTCAGCTCGATCACCACCTCCGGGCACAGCGCGTTGTAGCCGGCCACCAGCGGCATCAACAGCATGCCCAGGCCATGCGGGCAATGCAGGCGCAGACGGCCGCGCGGGGTCAGGTGCGCGCCGCGGGCCTCGCCCACCGCCTCCTCAGTCAGCAGCATGATCTGCCGTGCACGCTCCAGGAACCGCTCGCCGGCCTCGCTCATGCGCAGGCGCCGTGTGGTGCGGTGCAGCAGGCGGGTCTGCAGCTGATTCTCAAGCTCGGCAACAATGCGCGATACCTGCGCGGCAGAGATATCCAGGGCGTTGGCAGCGGCGGCGAAGCTGCCGCACTCCACAACCCGGGCGAAGGTTCGCATGGCGTGCAGCATGTCCATGGGGCTGGGCTCCTTGTGCGTTCTTATTCGTACGTTCCAGGCAGGAATCTATCACGGCTTGGCCCATTTATTGTGCAGGGCCGTTGAATACATCATGGATAAAACATTGAAAAAGGAGCCTGCCATGAACATCAAACGCTCGATCGCCCTGTTCGCGCTGTCTGCAACCTTCGCTTCATTCGGTGCCCTCGCCGACCAGGCCGCCAGCCAACCGGTCGCAGGCAGCGGCGCAAACTACGAATACGGCATGCCGCTGGACGTGGCCAAGGTCATCTCGATCACCCCGGCCAGCAACATTGCCGACTGCCAGATTGGCACCGCGCACATGGTCTATGTTGACCACCAGGGCCAGACCCGCGAAGTCAATTACCGCGAAATGGGCAACTGCTCGCAGATGTGACTCACGCCAATACCTGAGTGATCCAGCCGACCTGCGTGGCAAACATACGTTGTTTTTCCTGCGGGATTGCATCCCGAGCACGCTCGAAGTTGGCCAGGGTCTGTTGCTTCTGGCGCAACATGCGCTGCCACTTGGTAAGGAATGCCGGGCTTTTCTCACGCATCAGTAACGGGCCGAAATACAGCTCTTCTTCGCTGTAAACCACCGCCCCGCCCGGCTCGGCCACGATGATCTCGTAGTCGAAGCGGTTCTCGCGCAGCAGCTCTTCACCCACGATCCGGTAACCGTTCGCCATCAGCCAGGCACGCAGCTCGCGCTCGCCGCCATTGGGCTGCAGGATCAAGCGCTCGCTGCCGTTCAGGTGCGCCTTGCCGCGTTCGAGAATTTCGCACATGGTTTCGCCGCCCATGCCGCAGATACTGACCGCCGTGATGCGGTCCTGCGCCTCGATCGCCGCCAGGCCATCGGCCAGGCGGATGGTGATGCGGTCCTGCAGGCCGTTCCTGCGCACATTGCGTTGGGCAGAAGCATAAGGCGTCTGCGCTACCTCCCCGGCCACACCGGCTTCGATCACGCCACGCAGCGCCAGGGCCACCGGCAGGTAGCCATGGTCCGAGCCGATATCGGCCAGGCGCGCGCCCTGCGGCACATGCGCCGCCACACGCTCCAGGCGCATCGACAATGTCTGTTCGTTCAACTGATATTCCTTGCTCGACAATCGGCGCGATTCTGACGGCCATGACGCACTATTACAATGCGCGCGGGCCAGACGGCGCGCTGTGGCTCGACCCTTGCGCCGCGCTCGCGTAGGCTTGCGCCTTTCCTCCCGTTGCAAGGCAAACCTCCATGGCAAACCTCGTCTTCACCCCGGATTCCGATGCCGAGTCGATCTCCTCCGACGTCGCCGAGTACAATGGCATCCTGGTCACCACCCAGATCCCCGCCGATCTCGACGGCGACATCGTGCAACAGAGCGAAAGCACCTTGCAGGCGCTGAAAGAGGCGCTGGAAAAGGCCGGCAGTGGCATGGACCGCGTCATGCACCTGACCATCTACCTGACCGACATGGCCGACCGCGCCGCGTTCAACGAGGTGTACCAGCGCTTCTTCAGCAAGCCTTGGCCAGTGCGTGCCGCAGTAGGTGTGGCGGCGTTGGCGTACCCGCAAATGCGCGTTGAAGTGACCGCGATGGCGGCCAAGGGCTGATAACGCCGTTGCCTTAAGATCTTGGGGCTGCTGGGCAGCCCCTACCAAAGCAGGACGCAGCTCCAATGCATCACCCTCTACGCCGCAAGGCAATGTTCGCCCTGGCGCCTACCTTTGGCCTGTGTACCCTCGCCTACGCCGAACCCGCCACGACTTTCAACCTGCTCGAACCGGTGGTGGTCACGGGCACCTACGCCCCCAACCCCAGCTTCGACCTGCCCTACTCCATCGACACCGTCGAGCGTAGCCAGATCGCCGATGGCCAGCTGGGCGTGAACCTGTCCGAAGCACTCAACCGTGTCCCTGGCCTGGTGGTGCAAAACCGCCAGAACTACGCCCAGGACCTGCAGATTTCCTCGCGCGGCTATGGCGCCCGCTCGGCCTTCGGCATCCGT
Source organism: Pseudomonas sp. LFS044 (assembly GCF_047978245.1). Taxonomy (NCBI): domain Bacteria; kingdom Pseudomonadati; phylum Pseudomonadota; class Gammaproteobacteria; order Pseudomonadales; family Pseudomonadaceae; genus Pseudomonas; species Pseudomonas sp. LFS044. The sequence goes on along the minus strand of NZ_JBFPFX010000049.1, from coordinate 9,028 downwards.
GGCATCAAGCTGCTCAGCGATGGCATCCCCGCCAGCACCCCGGACGGCCAGGGCCAGGCGGCATCGCTCAACCTGGACGTGGCCGAGCGCATCGAAGTGCTGCGCGGGCCGGCTTCGGCGATCTACGGCAGCAATGCCGGCGGCGTGATCCAGATGTTTTCCCGCGATGGCTCCGGCCCGCCCAAGGTCGGCGCCGAAACCACGTTCGGCAGCGATGGCTTCAACAAGAACCACGTCTACAGCGAAGGCGGCAGTGAACAGGCCGGCTTTCTGGTCGATGCCTCGCGCATGGACACCGACGGCTACCGCGACCACAGCGCCGCACGCCGCGACCAGACCTTTGCCAAGGTGCACGTCAAGCCCGATGAAGACAGCCGCCTGGCGCTGATTTTCAGCACCCTTGAACAGAACGGCACCGAAGACCCGCTCGGCCAGACCTGGGACGCCTACAAGCACGACCCGCGCTCGGTGGCGGCCCGCGCCGAGGAATACAACACGCGCAAGAGCATCCACCACCAGCAGGTGGGCATGAACTATGAGCGGTACTTTGGCGAGGCAACCCTGCAGTTCAACCTGTATGCCGGCAAGCGCAGCGTGATCCAGTACCTGTCGATCCCCAAGGGCACACCAGCGAACACCCGGGGCGGCGGCGTGGTCGATTTCGACCGCGAGTTCCACGGCGGCACCCTGCGCTGGGTCCAGCCGATCAGCGCCGCCCCCGGCAACCTGACGCTGACCGTCGGCGCCGACTACGACCGTAGCCGCGATGACCGCCGCGGCTTCCAGAACTTCAGCGGCGACACGCTGGGGGTGAAAGGCGAGCTGCGCCGCGACGAAAAAGACACCGCCACCAGCCTGGACCCTTATGTGCAGGCGCATTGGGAGCTGGACCGCTGGACCATCGACGCCGGCCTGCGCCATAGCAGCATGGAAATGGAAGTGGACGATCGCTTCCTCTCCAACGGCGATGCCAGCGGCTCGAAGAAGTACCAGCGCACCACGCCGACCTTGTCGGTGATGTACGCCTTCACCCCTTCCCTGCACGGCTACATCAGTGCTGGCAAGGCCTTCGAGACCCCAACCCAGGCCGAAATGGCCTATGCGCCGGGCGCGCTGGAAGGCTTCAACTTCGGCCTGGAACCGGCCACCAGCACCCAGTACGAGCTGGGCCTGAAGGCCCGCCCAGACGAGCGTACCCGGATCAATGCAGCGATCTTCGAGATCCGCACCAAGGACGAAATTGTCGTGGCGGCGTCGGAAGGCGGCCGTACCAGCTACCGCAACGCCGGCAAGACTTTGCGCCGCGGCTTCGAACTGAGCGTGCAGCGTGAGTTGAACGATCAGTGGCAGGCCAACCTGGCCTATACCCTGCTCGATGCCACCTACGACGAAGCCTTCAGCCAGGGCACCAGCACCATCGACAAGGGCAACCAGCTGCCGGGCGTGCCGCGCAGCAGCCTGTTCGGCGAGCTGGTGTGGAAGCCGCGCGACGGCATCAGCATGGGGCTCGAGGGGCAGTACCGCAGCAAGGTGTATGTCGAGGACACCAATGACCAACATGCCGCGCCGAGTTATGCGGTGTTCAACTGGCGGACGCGTTTCGAGCAGCATGTCGGGCCGTGGACGTTCCATCAGCTGGTGCGGTTGGACAACCTGCTCGACCGGCAGTATGTGGGCTCGGTGATCGTCGGTGATGGCAATGGCCGTTACTACGAAGCGGCGCCGGGGCGCTCGTGGTATGCGGGGGCCGGGATGGAGTATCAGTTCTGATCCACCTCTATTGGCTGGGCTGGCCTCTTCGCGGGGCAAGCCCGCTCCCACAGGTACACCATAACCCTCGAGTACAGGGATAACCTGTGGGAGCGGGCTTGCCCCGCGATGGGGCCGGCCCAGTCACCCCACCTCTGGGCACCAAAGCATGCCACCCACTCATTTCCCCGGTACAATGCCGCCCTACCGTGACAGCCCGAACCTATAACGACATGTCCCTTCCAAAAAATCATCTGGAACTGCTCAGCCCTGCCCGTGACGTGGCCATCGCCCGTGAAGCGATCCTGCACGGCGCTGATGCCATCTACATCGGTGGCCCGAGCTTCGGCGCGCGCCACAACGCCTGCAACGAAGTCGGCGAAATCGCCGAGCTGGTGGAGTTCGCCCGCCGTTACCACGCGCGCGTGTTCACCACCATCAACACCATCCTCCACGACAACGAACTGGAGCCAGCGCGCAAGCTGATCCACCAGCTCTACGACGCGGGCGTCGACGCGTTGATCGTGCAGGACCTGGGGGTGATGGAGCTGGATATCCCGCCGATCGAGCTGCACGCCAGCACCCAGACCGACATCCGTACCCTGGCGCGGGCGAAATTCCTCGACCAGGCCGGCTTCTCGCAACTGGTCCTGGCCCGTGAGCTGAACCTGCAGCAGATCCGCGCCATCGCCGCTGAAACCGATGCAGCCATCGAGTTCTTCATTCATGGTGCGCTGTGCGTGGCCTTCTCCGGCCAGTGCAACATCTCCCACGCACAGACCGGCCGCAGCGCCAACCGCGGCGACTGCTCGCAGGCTTGCCGCCTGCCGTACACGCTCAAGGATGACCAGGGCCGTGTGGTGGCATTCGAGAAGCACCTGTTGTCGATGAAGGACAACAACCAGACCGCCAACCTGCGCGACCTGGTCGATGCCGGTGTGCGCTCGTTCAAGATCGAGGGCCGCTACAAGGACATGGGGTATGTGAAGAACATCACCGCCCATTACCGCAAAGAGCTCGATGCCATCCTGGAAGACCGCCCGGCCCTCGCCCGCGCTTCCAGCGGCCGCACCGAGCACTTCTTCCTGCCCGACCCGGACAAGACCTTCCACCGCGGCAGCACCGACTACTTCGTCACCGACCGCAAGGTCGACATCGGCGCCTTCGACTCGCCGACCTTCACCGGCCTGCCGGTAGGTGTGGTGGAAAAGGTCGGCAAGCGCGACATGCAGGTGGTCACTGAAGTGCCACTGACCAACGGTGACGGCCTGAACGTGCTGGTCAAGCGCGAGGTGGTGGGCTTCCGTGCCAACATCGCCGAACCGCGTGGCGAGTTCGAGGAAGACGGCCAGAAGCGCTACCGCTACCGGGTCGAGCCCAACGAAATGCCAGAGGGCCTGCACAAGCTGCGCCCGAACCATCCGCTGTCGCGCAACCTGGACCACAACTGGCAGCAGGCCCTGCAGCGCACGTCGGCAGAACGCCGCATCGGCGTGGATTGGCATGCTGTGCTCACCGAGCAGCGCCTGATGCTCAGCGTCAGCAGTGAAGAAGGCGTCAGCGTTCAGGTGGCCCTGGACGGCCCGTTCGGTGCCGCGAACAAACCGCAGCAGGCGCTGGACCAGTTGCACGACCTGCTGGGCCAGCTGGGCACCACGATGTACCACGCCAACAGCATCGAGCTGGACGCGCCCCAGGCGTACTTCATCCCCAACTCGCAGCTCAAGGCCCTGCGCCGCGAGGCCATCGAGGCGCTGACCGAGGCACGCATCAAGGCCCACCCACGTGGCGGGCGCAAGGCCGAGACCACGCCGCCGCCGGTGTACCCCGAGTCGCACTTGTCGTTCCTGGCCAACGTTTACAACCAGAAGGCCCGCGACTTCTACCACCGCCACGGTGTGCAACTGATCGACGCGGCGTACGAAGCGCACGAAGAGCACGGCGAAGTGCCGGTGATGATCACCAAGCACTGCCTGCGTTTCTCGTTCAACCTGTGCCCGAAACAGGCCAAGGGCGTGACCGGCGTGCGCACCAAGGTGGCGCCGATGCAGCTGATTCAGGGCGATGAAGTGCTGACCTTGAAGTTCGACTGCAAGCCGTGCGAGATGCATGTGATCGGCAAGATGAAAGGCCACATCATCGACCTGCCGACCCCAGGCAGCGCGGTGGCCCAGGTGGTCGGGCACATCAGCCCGGAAGACCTGCTGAAGACCATCCCGCGCGCACCGCATTGAGGGTTCGTCTGTAAGGGCCAATCGCCGGCAAGCCGGCGATTGGGCTGCAAAGCGGCCCCTTGCAGCCTCAGAGAATCCCCAAGCCCCGCGCAGTGCGGTCCACGGCAATGCGGGTCTTCTCCACCAGCTCATCCAGCTCGGCATGCGTGGCCACCAGGGCCGGCGCCATGATCATGCGCCCCAGCGTCGAGCGAATGATCACGCCTTCCTCGAAGCCATAGGTGCGGCACTGCCAGGCCAGGTCATTCTCGTTGGCGTAACGCTTGCGGCTGCCCTTGTCTTCGGCAAACTGCAACGCCGCCACCAGCCCGGCGCCCTGCACCTGGCCGATCAACGGGTGGTTGGCAAACGTCTCGCGCAGAATGCGCTGCAGGTATGGCCCGGTATCGTCCTTGACCTGGCGCACGATGCCCTCGTCGCGCAGGGCCTTGAGGTTGGCGATGGCCACGGCAGCCGCCACCGGGTGGCCGGAATAGGTCAGGCCGTGGGCGAATACCCCGCCGCGCTCAACCAACGCTTCAGCAATGCGCTTGCTCAACACCAGGCCGCCCATGGGCACGTAACCCGACGTCAGGCCCTTGGCAATGGACAGGGTGTCGGGCTCGAAGCCGAAGTATTCGTGGGCGAACCATTCGCCGGTACGGCCAAAGCCACCGATCACTTCGTCGGCGCACAGCAGCACGTCGTACTGGCGGCAGATGCGCTGGACTTCCGGCCAGTAGCTTTCCGGCGGGAAGATCATCCCGCCCGCGCCCTGGAACGGCTCGGCGACAAAGCCTGCAACGTTCTCGGCGCCCAGTTCGAGGATCTTCTCCTCCAGCTGCAACGCGCAGCGGCGGCCGAACTCGGCCGGCGTCAGCTCGCCGCCTTCGGCGTACCAGTATGGCTCGTCGATGTGCGCCACGTCCGGGATCAGCCCGCCCATCTCGTGCATGAACTTCATGCCACCCAGCGCCGTGGCCGCCAGTGTCGAGCCGTGGTAACCGTTCCAGCGGCCGATCATGATCTTCTTGTTCGGCTGCCCGACCACCTGCCAGTAGCGGCGCACGGTACGGATCAGCACCTCGTTGGCCTCGGAGCCAGAGTTGGTGTAGATCGCGTGGCTGTAGTGCCCGGGCAGCAGGCTGAACAGCAGCTCGGACAACTCGATCACCGCCGGGTGGGTGGTGTGGAAGAACATGTTGTAGTAGGCCAGCTGGTCCATCTGCGCGGCAGCGGCAGCGGTCAGGTCCTTGCGGCCGTACCCCAGCTGCGTGCACCACAAGCCGGACATACCGTCCAGGTAGCGCCGGCCGTCGTTGTCCCACAGGTACAGGCCTTCACCCCGGGTGATCACCCGCGGGCCTTCGGCGTTCAGGGCCTTCTGGTCGAGGAAGGCATGGATGTGGTGGGCCGCGTCGCTGGCCTGGTAGTCGCGGGTGTCGCGTTGCGGCTGGAAAGGTGCGTTCATTGTTGTTCTCCGTGAGTGAGGGTCAGCGCAGCTGGAACCAGGTGGTCTTGAGCTGGGTGTACTTGTCGAAGGCGTGCAGCGACAGGTCGCGGCCAAAGCCCGACTGGCGGCCGCCACCAAACGGCACCGCCACATCCAGGGCATCGACCGTGTTGACCGAGACGGTGCCAGCCTTCAGGCGCCGGGCAACGCGGTGAGCACGGTTGAGGTCGTCGCTCCACAGCGAGGCGGCCAGGCCGTAGACGCTGTCGTTGGCCAGGCGCACGGCCTGCTCTTCGTCGTCAAAAGCGGTAATCGCCAGCACCGGGCCGAACACTTCTTCACGGGCCAGGGCCGAGCCCGGGCGCACGTCGGCAAACACGGTGGGTGCGATGAAGTTGTTCGAGCCGTTGAAGCTCAGGCGCTGGCCGCCGCACAGCAGGCGGGCACCGTCGCCCTGGGCCTGCTCGATGGCGGCCATGATGCGCGCGCTCTGTGCGCCGTCGACGATGGCACCGGCGCGGCTGGCCGGGTCCAGCGGGTCGCCGGGCTGCCAGTGGCGCGCCTTGGCCAGCAGGCGCTCGACGAAGTCGTCGTGGATCGAGCGCTGCACATACAGCCGTGAGTTGGCCGAACACACTTCGCCCTGGTTGAAGAAGATGCCAAAAGCTGCCTTCTCGGCGGCCAGGTCAAGGTCCTGGCAATCGTCGAACACCAGGTTCGGGCTCTTGCCGCCGCACTCCAGCCACACCTGCTTGAGGTTGGATTGCGCCGAGTACTGCATGAAATACTTGCCCACCTGGGTGGAGCCGGTGAACACCAGGCAGTCGACATCCGCGTGCAGGCCCAAGGCGCGGCCGGCGCTTTCACCCAGGCCCGGCACGACGTTGAGCACGCCTTCCGGCACACCCGCCTCAAGCGCAAGTTGCGCCAGGCGCAGGGCCGAGAACGGCGATTGTTCGGCAGGTTTGAGCACCACGCTGTTGCCGGCGGCCAGGGCGGGGGCGACCTTCCAGGCGGCCATGTCCAGCGGGAAGTTCCACGGCACCACTGCACCCACCACGCCCAGCGCTTCGCGGGTGACCGTGGCCAGGGCATTGTCGGCGGTGGGCGCGACCTGGTCATAAACCTTGTCCAGCGCCTCGCCGTACCAGGCGAACACGTTGGCAGCGCCGGGCACATCGATGTTGTAGGCGTCCATCACCGGCTTGCCCATGTTCAGCGAGTCGAGCAGCGCCAGCTCTTCGCGGTGGGCCAGAATCAGTTCGGCCAGGCGCAGCAGCACGCGCTTGCGTGCAGCCGGTGCCATGCGCGCCCATGGGCCTTGCTCGAAGGCGCGGCGCGCGGAGCGTACAGCCTGGTCGACTTCGGCATCGCCGCAGGCGGCGACCTGGGCCAGCCGTTGCTGGGTGGCCGGGTTGATGGCATCGAAGGTCAGCCCGGACTGCGCCGCCAGCGGGCGGCCGTCGACCAACGCCGTGGTGATGAAAGTTTGCCGTGCAGCGCGCTGCTGCCAATCGCTTTTCGTATGCACGCAGGTCTCCCTAGCGGCCGCACGCGCGGCCGGATTGTTGTTCGAATGAGGTGTCGCGCGGGGGTCAGCGCCTTCGCAGGTAGCTTTCCAGCGGGTCCTTGCTCAAGCCCTCCTGGGCCTGGGCCAGGGAATCGATAAACAGCGAGAACAGTTCGGACTGCTTGGCGATGTCGAGCTTGGTGTAGAGGTTCTTGCGGTGGGTCTTGACCGTGTCTTCGCTGATGCCCAGGCGCTCGGCCAGCGAGCGCGTCGAGTGGCCGCGCAGCAGGTACTGGGCGATGCGGCATTCGCGCTCGGTGAGCAAGGAGGAGCCGAAGTTGTTCAGCGCGGCGTTGATCTGCCGGCCCAGGGCACTCTCGAAGCGCCCGCCGAGTGCGTCGATGTCCAGGTGGCCCCATTGCCGGCGTACCACCGCCGCTACCCAGGGCGCCACGCACTTGAGGTCGTTGACCTGCTGGCGGGCCAGGCGCTGGGTACTGGCCAACGACACGGCGATGGTCAGGTCATCGTCCAGCGGCACGATGAAGTTCGGTTCGTCTTTCATGTGCGCGTGCTGGTAGAAGGCCAGGTAATACTCGCTGCGCTTGAAGTGGTCGGGCGCCACGTCGCTCAGGCGGTAACAGCCGGCAGCCACGCCGTCCATGCAGGCCCGGTAGAACGGGCACAGCAGGTAATAGCCTTCAAGGTAGCGCTGCACGTTGCCTTCCGGCAGCCACGGCCCCTCCTCGTCCTTGACGAACAGCGCCGAGGGCAGGCCCTTGCGCGGGTAGAGGAACACGGTGATGGCCTGGCACGGGGCAAGCAGCCTGAGCGCAGCGAACAGCGCGTCGACGAAGCCCGGCGTGCCCTGGGCGTCGATGACACGGGCCATCTGCGCGTACCAGTCGGGCGATTTCAGCCGGTCTTTGCTCATTGTCGTGGTCCCATGCCAGGGTGGTCATGGCTGGGATTCTTGCATGGGTTGCCGGGGCCGGCCATCACCCTTCGGGGTGAGGTTGTGGCATGCTCTGCAGCTCTTTCAATTCAGGGCCTGAACATGCTGATCGACGAAGAACTGACCCTGAAAAAGCTCGAGACTTTTCTCGCCTTCATGCGCAGCGGCAACCTCGGCCGCGCCGCCGCCGAATTGTCTACCAGCGCGGTGAGCGTGCACCGGGCCATCCATTCACTGGAAAGCGCCCTGCGCTGCCCGCTGTTCAAGCACGAGGGCCGCCAGCTGATCCCGCTGGAAAGCGCCTATGTGCTGGAAAAGAAAGCCCGCCAGCTGGTCCAGGACGCCGAACAGATGGTGCGCCAGACGCGCGAGGCGGCCGGTTTTTACGCCGAGCGTTTCCGCCTGGGGGCGTTGTATTCGCTGACCGTCAAGACCGTGCCGAAGCTGGTGATGGGCCTGAAGCTGCGGCGCAGCGAGCTCAACATCGACCTGACCCTGGGCTCGAACGTCGACTTGCTGCAGCGCCTGAAGAACCATGAACTGGAAGCGATGCTGGTATCGCTGGACGAAAGCGTGGCCGACCCTGCCTGCGAGCAGTTGCCGTTGTTCTCCGATGACATCTTCCTGGCCGTGCCCACCGACTCACCGTTCGCCGAGCAGCAGGAAGTCGACCTGGCCGACCTGGCTGACTCCACCTTCATTACCCTGACCCAAGGCTTTGCCACCCACCGCGATGGCGCGCGGGTGTTCCAGCAGGCGGGGTTCGAGCCGAAAGTGGCGATGCAGGTGAATGACATCTTCACCCTATTGAGCATGGTCAGTTCGGGGGTTGGCTTTGCCTTGCTGCCCGGGCGGATTGCGGCGGTGTACGAGAACCGCGTGAAGCTGATTGCGCTGCAGGCGAGGTATCGGTTGCAGCAGCATATCGGGGTGGTGTTCCTCAAGGCCCGGGAGCGGGAGCCGAACCTGTTGGCGCTGTTGGCTGAGTGTCGGATGTACAGCCGCGAGAATTGAGCTGCGCCCTTCGCGGGACAAGCTGAACTGGCTTAATGATCCCGGACACCTCTTAAGGGCGATATGATTCGCCCAATCAGGAGGTTCCATGCAAGAACGAAAGACCTATACCCGCGAGTTCAAGCAACGTGCTG
>NZ_JBFPFX010000048.1:0-21980 GCF_047978245.1 Pseudomonas sp. LFS044 | reverse complement strand
CAGGGTCACAACCAGTGGCGAACCGGTGACCGGTGCCGACACCGAGGCGGTATAGGTGACCACGCCACCTTCCACGACCGAGGCATTGGCAGTGAGGGTCACGGTCGACGTGTCGATGGTGTCACTGACGTTGGTGACAGCTTCAGCCGGGTTGACCGCGAGCTTCTCGAAGTCGCCACCGGTGGTGCCGGTGACACTTACTTTGACCTGACCGGCGTCCTTGTAGACGTCATCGGCCGGCGCAGCGACGGTGACTTGACCGACAGTTTGGCCGGCGGCGATAGCGATGGTCGCGCCGTTGCTCAGGGTCACAGTCATTGCCGTGCCGGCTGGATTGCTCAGCGTGGCGGTGTAGACGATCTGGCCGCCTTCAGCGACATCGCCGGTGGCACTCAGCACCAGGTCCGTGGTGGCCTGGGTGTCTGGACCGTCGGTGACGGTAGTGGTCGGGTTACCTGCGGTTTCGAGCTGCTCGTAGTTGCCGCCTTCGACCTTGGTGATGCTGTTGGTCAGCGGAGCGTTAGTGTTGTAGACGTTGTTCGGTGCGGTGAAATCGACCGAGCCGGACGACTCGCCCACGCCGATGGTAATGCTCTGACCGTTGGCCAAAGTCACGACCAGTGGCGAACCGGTGACCGGTGCCGACACCGAGGCGGTATAGGTGACCACGCCACCTTCCACGACCGAGGCATTGGCAGTGAGGGTCACTGTCGACGTATCGATCGTATCGCTGACGTTGGTGACGGCTTCGGCTGGATTAACGGCCAGATTCTCGAAATCGCCACCGGTGGTGCCGGTGACACTTACTTTGACCTGACCGGCGTCTTTGTAGACGTCATCGGCCGGCGCGGCAACAGTGACCTGGCCAGTGGTCTGGCCGGCGGCGATGTTGATGGTCGCACCGTTGCTCAAGGTCACGGTCATCGCCGTGCCGGCTGGGTTACTCAGCGTGGCGGTGTAGACGATCTGGCCGCCCTCGGCGACATCGCCGGTGGCGCTCAGCACCAGGTCCGTGGTGGCTTGGGTGGCCGGGCTGTCGGTGACGGTGGTGGTCGGATTACCTGCAGTGTCGAGCTGCTCGTAGTTACCGCCTTCAACCTTGCTGATGCTGTTGGTCAGCGGGGCATTGGTGTTGTAGACGTTGTTCGGCGCGGTGAAGTTGACCGAGCCGGAGGACTCGCCGACACCGATGGTGATGCTCTGGCCATTAGCCAGGGTTACCACCAGCGGGCTGCCGGTGACCGGGGCGCTGACGGAAGCGGTGTACACCACGGTGCCGCCCTCGACCACGCTTGGAGTGGCGGTCAGGGTGACGGTCGACGTGTCGATGGTGTCGCTGACATTGGTCACGGCTTCGGCCGGGTTGACCGCCAGCTTCTCGAAGTCGCCGCCGGTAGTGCCGGTGACACTTACTTTGACCTGACCGGCGTCTTTGTAGACGTCATCGGCCGGTGCGGCGACCGTTACCTGGCCTGCGGTCTGGCCGGCCGCGATGTTGATGGTCGCGCCGTTGCTCAGGGTCACGGTCATCGCCGTACCCGCTGGGTTGCTCAGCGTGGCGGTGTAGACGATCTGCCCGCCTTCGGCGACATCGCCGGTGGCGCTCAGCACCAGGTCAGTGGTGGCCTGGGTGTCCGGGCTATCGGTGACGGTGGTGGTCGGGTTACCTGCGGTTTCGAGCTGCTCGTAATTGCCGCCTTCGACCTTGCTGATGCTGTTGGTCAGCGGGGCGTTGGTGTTGTAGACGTTGTTCGGCGCGGTGAAGTTGACCGAGCCGGACGACTCGCCGACGCCAATGGTGATGCTCTGGCCGTTGGCCAGCGTGACCACCAGTGGGCTACCGGTGACCGGCGCGCTGACGGAAGCGGTGTAGGTGACCACGCCACCTTCAACGACCGAAGCATTGGCGGTCAACGTGACCGTGCTGGTATCGATGGTATCGCTGACGTTGGTCACAGCTTCGGCTGGATTAACCGCCAGATTCTCGAAGTCACCGCCAGTGGTGCCAGTAATGGTGGCTTTGACTTGACCGGCGTCTTTGTAAACGTCATCGGCCGGTGCGGCGACCGTCACCTGGCCAGTGGTCTGGCCGGCGGCGATGTTGATGGTCGAACCGTTGCTCAGGGTCACGGTCATCGCCGTACCCGCTGGGTTGCTCAGCGTGGCGGTGTAGACGATCTGCCCGCCTTCGGCGACATCGCCGGTAGCGCTCAGCACCAGGTTGGTGGTGGCCTGGGTGTCCGGGCTGTCGGTGACGGTAGTGGTCGGGTTGCCCGCAGTTTCGAGCTGCTCGTAGTTGCCGCCTTCGATCTTGGTAATGCTGTTGGTCAGCGGAGCATTGGTGTTGTAGACGTTGTTCGGCGCGGTGAAGTTGACCGAACCGGACGACTCACCGACACCGATGGTGATGCTCTGACCGTTGGCCAGCGTGACCACCAGCGGGCTGCCGGTGACCGGGGCCGACACCGAAGCGGTGTACACCACGGTGCCGCCCTCGACCACGCTTGGAGTGGCGGTCAAGGTGACGGTCGACGTGTCGATGGTGTCACTGACATTGGTCACGGCTTCGGCCGGGTTGACCGCCAGCTTCTCGAAGTCACCGCCGGTGGTGCCGGTGACACTCACTTTGACCTGGCCGGCGTCTTTGTAGACGTCATCGGCCGGCGCCGCGACCGTTACCTGGCCTGCGGTCTGGCCGGCCGCGATGTTGATGGTCGCGCCGTTGCTCAAGGTCACGGTCATTGCCGTGCCGGCTGGGTTGCTCAGGGTCGCGGTGTAGACGATCTGCCCGCCTTCAGCGACATCGCCGGTGGCACTCAGCACCAGGTCCGTGGTGGCTTGGGTGGCCGGGCTGTCGGTGACGGTGGTGGTCGGATTACCTGCAGTGTCGAGCTGCTCGTAGTTACCGCCTTCAACCTTGCTGATGCTGTTGGTCAGCGGAGTGTTGGTGTTGTAGACGTTGTTCGGCGCGGTGAAGTTGACCGAGCCGGAGGACTCGCCGACACCGATGGTGATGCTCTGACCGTTGGCCAGGGTTACCACCAGCGGGCTGCCGGTGACCGGGGCGCTGACGGAAGCGGTGTACACCACGGTGCCGCCCTCGACCACGCTTGGAGTGGCGGTCAGGGTGACGGTCGACGTGTCGATGGTGTCGCTGACATTGGTCACGGCTTCGGCCGGGTTGACCGCCAGCTTCTCGAAGTCGCCGCCGGTAGTGCCGGTGACACTTACTTTGACCTGACCGGCGTCTTTGTAGACGTCATCGGCCGGTGCGGCGACCGTTACCTGGCCAGTCGTTTGACCGGCGGCGATGTTGATGGTCGCGCCGTTGCTCAGGGTCACGGTCATCGCCGTACCGGCTGGATTGCTCAGCGAGGCGGTGTAGACGATCTGACCACCTTCGGCGACATCGCCGGTGGCACTCAGCACCAGGTTGGTGGTGGCCTGGGTGTCAGGACCGTCGGTCACGGTAGTAGTCGGATTACCTGCAGTGTCGAGCTGCTCGTAGTTACCGCCTTCAACCTTGCTGATGCTGTTGGTCAGCGGAGCGTTGGTGTTGTAGACGTTGTTCGGTGCAACGAAGTCAACCGAGCCAGACGACTCGCCGACGCCGATGGTGATGCTCTGGCCGTTGGCCAGGGTCACAACCAGCGGGCTACCGGTGACCGGCGCGCTGACGGAAGCGGTGTAAGTGACCACGCCGCCTTCGATGACCGAGGCATTAGCGGTCAACGTGACCGTGCTGGTATCGATGGTGTCGCTGACGTTGGTGACGGCTTCGGCTGGATTAACCGCCAGATTCTCGAAGTCACCGCCGGTGGTGCCAGTGATGGTGGATTTGACTTGACCGGCGTCTTTGTAGACGTCATCGGCCGGCGCCGCGACCGTCACCTGGCCAGAGGTCTGACCGGCGGCGATGTTGATGGTCGCGCCGTTGCTCAGGGTCACGGTCATCGCCGTGCCGGCTGGGTTGCTCAGCGTGGCGGTGTAGACGATCTGACCACCTTCGGCGACATCGCCGGTGGCGCTCAGCACCAGGTCCGTGGTGGCTTGGGTCGCTGGGCTGTCGGTAACCGTGGTGGTCGGATTACCTGCAGTGTCGAGCTGCTCGTAGTTACCGCCTTCAACCTTGCTGATGCTGTTGGTCAGCGGGGCATTGGTGTTGTAGACGTTGTTCGGCGCGGTGAAGTTGACCGAACCGGACGACTCGCCGACGCCGATGGTAATGCTCTGACCATTGGCCAGGGTCACGACCAGCGGGCTGCCGGTAACCGGCGCGCTGACGGAAGCGGTGTAAGTGACCACGCCGCCTTCGATGACCGAGGCATTAGCGGTCAACGTGACCGTGCTGGTATCGATGGTATCGCTGACGTTGGTGACGGCTTCGGCTGGATTAACGGCCAGATTCTCGAAATCGCCACCGGTGGTGCCAGTGATGGTGGTTTTAACTTGGCCGGCGTCTTTGTAGACGTCATCGGCCGGCGCGGCAACAGTGACCTGGCCAGTCGTTTGACCGGCGGCGATGTTGATGGTCGCACCGTTGCTCAGGGTCACGGTCATCGCCGTGCCGGCTGGGTTGCTCAGCGTCGCGGTGTAGACGATCTGACCGCCTTCGGCGACATCGCCGGTCGCGCTCAGCACCAGGTTGGTGGTGGCCTGGGTGTCTGGACCGTCGGTGACGGTAGTGGTCGGGTTACCTGCGGTTTCGAGCTGCTCGTAGTTGCCGCCTTCGACCTTGGTGATGCTGTTGGTCAGCGGAGCGTTAGTGTTGTAGACGTTGTTCGGTGCGGTGAAATCGACCGAGCCGGACGACTCGCCCACGCCGATGGTAATGCTCTGACCGTTGGCCAAGGTCACGACCAGTGGCGAACCGGTGACCGGTGCCGACACCGAGGCGGTATAGGTGACCACGCCACCTTCCACGACCGAGGCATTGGCAGTGAGGGTCACTGTCGACGTATCGATCGTATCGCTGACGTTGGTGACGGCTTCGGCTGGATTAACGGCCAGATTCTCGAAATCGCCACCGGTGGTGCCGGTGACACTTACTTTGACCTGACCGGCGTCTTTGTAGACGTCATCGGCCGGCGCGGCAACAGTGACCTGGCCAGTCGTTTGACCGGCGGCGATGCTGATGGTCGCACCGTTGCTCAGGGTCACGGTCATCGCCGTGCCGGCTGGGTTGCTCAGGGTCGCGGTGTAGACGATCTGGCCGCCTTCGGCGACATCGCCGGTGGCGCTCAGCACCAGGTCCGTGGTGGCTTGGGTCGCTGGGCTGTCGGTGACCGTGGTGGTCGGCGTGCCTGCAGTTTCGAGCTGCTCGTAGTTACCACCTTCGACCTTGCTGATGCTGTTGGTCAGCGGAGCGTTGGTGTTGTAGACGTTGTTCGGTGCGGTGAAGTTGACCGATCCAGACGATTCACCGACGCCGATGGTGATGCTCTGGCCGTTGGCCAGGGTCACGACCAGTGGCGAACCGGTCACAGGAGCCGACACCGAGGCGGTATAGGTGACGACTCCACCTTCTACCACCGAGGCATTGGCAGTCAGGGTGACTGTAGAGGTGTCGATGCTGTCCGTGATAATGGTCACAGCGTCCAGCGGATTGATCGACAACTGCTCGAAATTGCCGCCGGTGGCACCGGTGATGGTGGTGCTGACCGTCGAACCATTGTTGTAAACATCATTGGCCGGCGTCTGGAAGTCCACGCTGCCGGTGGTCTTGCCCGCTTCAACGGTAACGGTCTGGCCATTCGACAGGGTCACGGTCACCGGAGTCTGGGCTGGGTTGCTCAGGGTCACGGTGTAAGTGATCACCCCACCTTCGGTCACGCTTGGAGACGCAGTGAGGGTCGCGGTGGTCGTATCGACCGAGTCCGAAATAACGGTCTCGGCAGGCGCCGGATTTGGCGTCAGCTGCTCGAAATTGCCGCCGGTGGCACCGGTGATGGTGGTATTGACCGTGGAACCATTGGCGTATACGTCATTGGCCGGCGTCTGGAAGTCCACGCTGCCGGTGGTCTTGCCCGCTTCAACGGTAACGGTCTGGCCATTCGACAGGGTCACAGTAACCGGAGTCTGGGCTGGGTTGCTCAGGGTCACGGTGTAAGTGATCACCCCGCCTTCGGTCACGCTTGGAGACGCAGTGAGGGTCGCGGTGGTCGTATCGACCGAGTCCGAAATCACCGTCTCAGCAGGCGCCGGATTCGGCGTCAGCTGCTCGAAGTTGCCGCCGCTGGCACCGGTGATGGTGGTGCTGACCGTCGAACCATTGGCGTAAACGTCATTGGCCGGCGTCTGGAAGTCCACGCTGCCGGTGGTCTTGCCCGCTTCAACGGTAACGGTCTGGCCATTCGACAGGGTCACAGTCACGGGAGTCTGAGCAGGGTTGCTCAAGGTCACGGTGTAGGTGATCACGCCGCCTTCGGTCACGCTTGGCGAGGCGGTAAGGGTGGCAGTAGTGGTATCGACGGTATCGGTGATCTGGGTGACTGCTGGCGTTTGCGGTACGGTAACCGTCAGGCCGCCGCCCCCGGTAGTGCCAGTAACGGTCGTGGTGATCTGGCCGCCATCGATGTAGGGCGTATCGTTGGCGGGAATCGTGACGCTGACAGTGCCGCTGGTTTGCCCGGCCGGGATGACGACGACGGCGCCATTCGACAGCGTGATGGTCAGGGCGGAAGTGGGTGCTTGGCCGACCGTCGCGGTATAGACGATAACGCCACCCGCTTCGGAGATGGAAGGGGTGGCGCTGAGGGTGAGCCCAGTGGCGACCGTTGTCGGCGTATCGGCTGTGGTGGTGTTGCCGTCGGTATCCAGCCCGCCGACCTCATCGCTGTTCAATCCGGCGGCGAAGCCCAGCGGGTCAGTCGGGAAGCCGATGGTCGGGTCCACAGAGCCTGCAGTTTCTTCCAGCAATACAAAACTGTGCCCCCCACCAACCGAGCCACCGCCTGCCGCTGCCGGCCCTGCTGCCGGCGCTTCCAGTTCGGTCGTCGGGTCCACGCCAGCAGCGATCGCTTGCTGCAGCTCTTCTACCGACGGCGCGGCTTGCGCGGTGGCCTGGCCCAGGTCGGTGCTGCTGTCTGGCGCATCGGCGCTCCACTGGCTGTCACGGCCCAAATCGAGCAGACGCCCATCGGCCAGCTCAAGCGTAACGGCGCCGCCCGGGCCGGTGAGGACTTCTTCACCGGCCAACAGGCGATCGCCTTCGATCAGTACGCGCCGGATGCCTTCTGGGGATACTGCGATGACTTGGCCAACAATACTTTTAACGATGGCTACAACGCTGCTCATTGGACTCTCCGGGTTACCCGATCTGATCTACTTCCATGCTCCGAGCGGCGTTGATGAGCCACTGCAGGCGGAACTGTGTCGATAATGTTTCCGACATATTTGACGTCAAAATATCGTCTATAACTGTCGGCTATTAACTTTATGCCAAACTATTGACCTTATGATCGCCATCCTAAACAATCGGCAAAGTAATGTCACATTGATATTTGAACGTTTGCTACTCCTTCCTTTAGTACTAATACCAGTGCCCCGTCGGAAGCTGCTCATCGGTCAAATCAGGTTGTCATTTCCAAACCTGAACCGCTTCGACCGTGATTCAGGACACCAGCGCCCTCGGGGATCAGTAAAAAAATGCGTGCGTCACTGTTTACCGCTCTTCCATTCGCCTTTGCCGCCACTTTCGTACAAGCACAAACCTTGCCCGAAGCCATGCAGAAAGCCCTCGAGGTGCACCCGGAGGTTCAAGCCGGGGTCAATGCCCGCGTGGCTGCCGACTACCAAGTGCGAGCGGCCAAGGGCGGCTATTTGCCGCGGGTGGACGTTACTGCAGGCTACGGCCGTGAAGGGACCGACAGCCCGAGTACCGCCAACCGCTGGGAAACGATGAATCGAGGAGAGTCAGCAATCCGTCTTCGGCAAATGGTTTTTGACGGTTTTGCCACCTCCAGCGAAGTCGGGCGTCAACAAGCCACCGCCAATGCCCGCGCCTATTCGCTGATGGGTACCTCGGAACGCACAGCGCTCGACGTGGCCCAGGTGTATCTGGATGTGCTGTCACGCCGCGAGATGGTGCGCCTTGCCGAAGAAAACCTGCGCAATCACGAACGGATCCTCGACCAGATCAAACTGCGGACCAGCCGTGGCGTGGGGCGCCTGGCCGACCTGGATCAGGCCGAAGCCCGCCTGGCGCAAGCACGCAACAACTTGATCACCGAACAGACCAACCTCGCCGACGCCAACACCAACTTCCTCAGCGTGGTAGGCCAGATGCCAGATGAGCTGAGCGCGCCAGCGCCATTCATCGACCTGCTGCCGGCAACGCTGGATGAGGCGCGCGCGCAGATGGTCGAGAGCAGCCCGGTATTGCGCTCTGCCGAGTCGGACATCGCCGCGGCAGAAAAACAGTACGACGCAGCGAAGTCGAGCTTCTATCCACGGTTCGATGCAGAACTCGGACGAACGGCCGATAACAACGTCGATGGGACCGTCGGCCATAACAATGAGTGGCAGGCCATGCTGCGAATGAACTTCAACTTGTACGCGGGTGGCAGCAACAAGGCGGACCTGGAATCCAAGTCGTACCTGGCCAACCAGGCGCTGGATATTCGCAACAATGCCCTGCGCCAGTTGAACGAAGAACTGGGGTTGGCATGGAATGCGCAGGAGAATGCCAATGCCCAGGTACCGATCGCCCAGCAGTACGTCGATCACAGCAACCGGGTGCGCAGTGCCTATCAGCAGCAGTTCAGCCTTGGTGAACGCACCCTGCTCGACTTGCTCGACAGTGAAAATGAAACCTTCACTGCCCAGCGCCGTCTGGTAGAGGTGAAGAACATACAATTGTTTACTCAGTACCGAATCAAGGCGACCATTGGCCAACTGCTCAAAAGTCAGGGTGTCGTAGCCCCGATGGCCACCGTTGTGCAGAATGATTTGAAACCGCGAGTGAACCTGCCAGGCATGAACTGAGGCGCACCCGCACCATCTACCCGCAAGGATGAAGAGAGCGCCGCGTGGAATCCGAAGTCAGTCGAGTCCAACTCACCCACGATCCACGCAGTCAGCACGATGACCCGTTGCTGGATAGCCTGCTGACGCTGTGTGTTCTGCACCAGAAGCCCGCGAGCCGGGCCATGCTGACCACCGGCCTGCCCTTGCCGGCCCAGCGCCTGAGCCCCGACCTGCTGCCCCGTGCCGCAGCGCGGGCCGGGCTGCAAGGGCGCCTGCTGCAGCGCAAGCTGGAGCAGATCCCAAGCATCGCCATGCCGGCCATGTTGCTGCTCAATGAGGGCCGCTGCGCCGTGCTGCTGGGTTGGGAAAACCAGGACACCGCCCGCCTGCTGCTCAGCGAGAGCGACGGTGGTGAGGTGCTGGTCAGCCGCGAGGCGCTGCAGGGCGACTACAGCGGCAAAGTGTTCTTCGCCCAGCCGCAGCACAAGTTCGACGTCAATCACGGCAACCTCATCCCGCGCGCCCGCTCCTGGTTCCGCGACACGCTGATGCGCAGCAAGTGGCTGTACATCGACGCCATCGCGGCCAGCCTGGTGATCAACTTGATTGCACTGGCCGCGCCACTGTTCGTGATGAACGTGTACGACCGCGTGGTGCCCAACCAGGCCACTTCGACGCTGTGGGTGCTGGCTGCAGGCATCGGCTTCGCCTATGTGTTCGACCTGATACTCAAAGGCCTGCGCGGGCTTTGCCTCGACCTTGCCGGCAAGAAGACCGACCTGATCATTTCGGCGACGCTGTTCGAGCGTATCGTGGGCATGTCGATGAAGTACCGCCCTGCGAGGGTCGGTAGCTTTGCCCAGAACATCCACGAATTCCAAGGCCTGCGCGACTTTCTGGCCTCGCTTACGCTGACCACCCTGATCGACCTGCCGTTTACCCTGTTGATCCTGCTGGTCATTGCCATCATCGGCGGGCATCTGGTGTGGATCCCGATCCTGGCCTTCCCGTTGGCTCTGGGCATCGGCTATGCCCTGCAGAAGCCGCTGATGGCCACCATGGAGCGCACCATGGCGTTGGCATCCGAGCGCCAGTCCAGCCTGATCGAAACGCTGGCCGGCCTGGATGCTGTAAAGGTCAACAACGCCGAAAGCGAACGCCAGTACATGTGGGAGCAGACCCTCGGCACCCTCAGCCGCCTTGAGCTGCGCGTGAAAGTGCTGTCGAGCCTGGCGATGAACATCACCATGCTGATCCAGCAGCTGGCGGGGGTGGCGATGATCTGCGTGGGCGTTTACCTGATCATCGATGGCAACCTCAGCATGGGCGGCCTGGTTGCCTGCTACATGCTCAGCGGTCGGGCACTTGGCCCGCTAGGCTCGCTGAATGGCTTGCTGGCCCGCTACCAGCAGGCCAAGGTGACCATGGTGGCCACCGACCAGATGATGGAGCTGCCGCAGGAGCGCAATTTCGAGGAGCGGCCGCTGAGCCGTCAGGTGCTGCAGGGGGCTGTCGAGTTCCGCGGTGTCGACTTCACCTACCCCAATCAGCAGAACCAGGCGCTCAGGGGCATCAACCTGAATATCCGCCCCGGCGAGAAGGTTGGCATCATCGGCCGCAGCGGCTCGGGCAAGAGCTCGCTGGCCAAGCTCATCGTCGGCCTGTACGAGGCCGACAACGGCTCGCTGCTGGTGGATGGCGTGGACATCCGCCAGATCGACGTCAGCGAGCTGCGCCACAATATCGGTTATGTCCCACAAGACATTCAGCTGCTGGCAGGGACCCTGCGCGACAACCTGGTCAGCGGCGCCCGCTACATCGAAGACGAACTCATCCTGCAAGCTGCCGAACTGGCCGGCGTGCATGAGTTCGCCCGCCTGCACCCCGACGGCTATGAGCTGCAGGTTGGCGAACGCGGGCAGAACCTTTCCGGCGGCCAGCGACAGAACGTTGCCCTGGCCAGGGCGCTGCTGCTCAACCCGCAAATTCTGCTGCTGGACGAACCCACCAGCGCCATGGACAACACCGGCGAAGAACGCCTCAAGCAGCGCTTGGGCGCAGTGATTGAAGGCAAGACCGTGCTGCTGGTGACTCACCGGGCGTCGTTGCTGTCGCTGGTGGACCGGTTGATCGTGATCGACCGTGGACAGATCGTTGCGGATGGCCCGAAGGCCGCCGTCATGGATGCGCTGAAGAAGGGGCAGATCAGTGTTGCATAAGCTGGATATGGGGCGTTTCAAGGACAACATGCGCCGCTATTTCAAGGGTTCCGAGTCGCTCGTCGGGCAACCCCTGCCCGAGGTCAAGAAGGCGCTGGTCGAAGATGCGCCGCGCATCGTGCGCCTGACCATCTGGGGCATCATCGCGTTCTTCCTGGTCATGATCATCTGGGCCAGCGTGGCCCCCATCGATGAAGTGACCCGCGGCGAAGGCAAGGCGATCCCCTCCTCCAAGGTGCAGAAAATCCAGAACCTGGAAGGGGGTATCGTCGCGCAGATTTATGCCAAGGAGGGTCAGATCGTCGAAGTCGGTGAGCCGTTGCTGCGGCTTGACGAAACCCGCTTTGCATCCAATGTGGGTGAAACTGAAGCCGACCGCCTGGCCATGGCCCTGCGTGTACAGCGCCTTAGCGCTGAAGTGGACGACAAGCCGCTGCAGATCGACGAAGAACTGCGCAAGGCCGCGCCAAGCCAAGCCGCCAGCGAGCAGTCGCTTTATCAGAGCCGGCGCCAGCAACTGCAGGACGAGATCAGCGGCCTGGAACAGCAACTGGTGCAAAAACAGCAGGAGCTGCGCGAATTCACCTCCAAGCGGGCACAGTACGCCAACAGCCTGCAGCTGCTGCGCCAGGAGATCGCCATGTCCGAGCCCCTGGTGGCCCAAGGGGCGATTTCACAGGTGGAGGTGCTGCGCCTGCGCCGCGCCGAAGTTGAAAACCGCGGCCAGATGGACTCGACCGCGCTGGCCATCCCCCGTGCCGAAGCGGCCATCAAGGAAGTGCAGAGCAAGATCGAGGAAACCCGCGGCAAGTTCCGCAGCGATGCACTGACCCAACTCAACGAAGCCCGCACCGAGTTGAACAAGGCAACCGCCACGGGCAAGGCCTTGGATGACCGGGTCAACCGCACCATGGTCACCTCGCCGGTGCGCGGCATCGTCAAGCAGTTGCTGGTCAATACCGTCGGCGGAGTGATCCAGCCGGGCAGCGATATCGTCGAAATCGTGCCGCTGGATGACAGCCTTGTGGTCGAAGCGAAGATCCTGCCCAAGGACATCGCCTTCCTCCATCCGGGCCAGGAAGCAACGGTCAAGTTCACGGCTTACGACTACACCATCTACGGCGGCCTGAAGGCCAAGCTTGAGCAGATCGGTGCCGACACCATCACCGATGAAGACAAGAAAACCACCTACTACCTGATCCGGCTGCGTACCGAAAGGAGTCACCTGGGTACCGACGAGAAGCCCTTGCTGATCATCCCGGGCATGGTGGCCACGGTGGATATCATGACTGGCAAGAAGACCATCATGAGTTACCTGCTCAAGCCGATCATGAAGGCCCGCTCCGAGGCACTGCGCGAACGCTGATCACCGCAGTTTTCTGCCCTGAGGGTGCGGCCTGCACCCTCAGTGCTCATTCAGCGCCAGGGTGCAGGCTCGCCGACCAGCTGCCCCTGAATGCCTTCTACGCCCATCTCCGCCAGCACTAGCCGCTCACCTTCGGTCTCGACCCGCTCGGCGACCAACGGCAGGTCGATGCTGTGCGCCGCGCGCTGGATCGCCTCGATGAACAGGCGTTTGTGCTGCTCGTGGTCGATGTTGCGAATGTAACTGCCGTCGATCTTGAGGTACGCCAGGCCCAGGTGCGCCAGGTTGCCGATCATGCTGAAACGGCCACCGAAACGCTGCAGCGCCAGCCCGAAACCTAGACCGTGCAGGCGCCGGGTCAATTGCTCGAGCACAGCTTGCGCAGGCAATTGTTCTTCACCGATTTCCAGAACCAGGCGCGGCCCGAGTACGGCATGCTGGCCGAGCAGTTCGTAAACCCGTTGCAACGCCTTGGGGTCGGCGAGGGTCGCTGCGGACAGGTTGAGCGCCAGCACTTCAGTGTGGCTACGCAAGTGCGCCAGCACCTTTTCCAGCACCAGTACATCCAGCCGCGGCATCCAGCCAAAACGCTCCAGCCACGGCAGGAAACGCCCAGCCGGCAGCGGCTCGCCCTGATCATCGTGCAGCCGCGAAATCACTTTGTGGTGCAGCACGCGGTGCACCGCCTTGCAATCAACCACCGGCTGGAAGAACAGTTCGAACTGGCCTTTGACGAAGGCCTGGTCAAGCCGCGTGTGCCAGTCATGATGGCTATCGCCAGCCACTGCTGCCGCGCCCTGCTCCAGGCACACCCAGCCTGGCGTCGGCTGGTTTTCCGCACGCGCCAGGGCCTCATCGGCAAGCTTCAGCAGCGCTTGAGGTGCGTCTCCAGGGCTGAAGGGGGCCAGGCCGATACAAGCCACCGGGTCAACGTCGGTGGCGCCGGTCTCGTGCAAGCTCTGCAAGGTTGCCTCGAGGGCCTGGGCGAGCTGCACGGCCTCTTCGTGCACCATGCCAGGCGCCAGCACAGCGAATTCACCACCACGGCTGCGGGATATCAGGTCTTTGGTTTCGGGGAATGTTGCGCAAGTACGCCGCAGCTGTTCGCCCACCGCCTGCAGCAACTGGTCGGTGCGCTGGCCACCCAGGCGGGCATTGAGCCCGGTAAGGTCCTGGACACGCAGTAACAGCAAATAGCCAGCCCGTGCTTCTTCCAGGTTACTGACCCGGGTGGTCAATTGCATTTCGAAGTAACGGCGGTTGGACAGCCCGGTCAGGCTGTCCTGATAGGATTCGGTACGCAACCGCTCACTACGCTCTGCCTGCTCGGTGAACAGCGCCTTGAGCTTTTCGACCATCTGGTTCATCGCCTGCACCACCCGACGCAGCTCGGGCGTGCGCGGCAACTCCGGCAGGCTCAGGAACTCGCGGCGGGCGATGGCGTGGGACTGTTCAACCATGTAGTCCAGCGGGCGCAACTGGCGGCGTAGCAGCAAGGCACCGAGCACGGCGCTGGCCGCACCGCAAAGCAGCAGCCAGCCCAGGCTGCCCAGGGCGCTCTGCCACAGCTTGGCGATGGCGAACATCGGATGGCTGATTACTTCGACCCGCGCGGCCTGCTGCCAGCCGCGGCTGACGATGGCATCGCCACCGGCCGGTTCCAGGCCGATCAAATGCGTGAACCAGGCAGGGACGCCACCCGGGTCGGGTTCGGCATGTCGCTCCACCAGCACGGCATTGGACGCCAGATCGACCACTTTGATGCTGGAGTAATAGCCACTGTCGAAAATCGAACTGATCATCAGCTCGACCATGGCCGGGTCGTCGATATTTGGCGTGAGTGACAGCGCCAGCGCCGTGGCTGCGTCCTGGGCATGCGAGCGCAGCTGGTTGACGTATTGGCTGCGCGAGCTCTCCAGGCTGACCATGAAGCTGCCGCTGAACGCGACCACCAGGAACAGGCAAATGGCCAACAGTAATTGTTTGAACAGTGACATCTGTGCTCCTTCAGTAAACCGGTTCGGCCGGGAACCCTTCGGCCTGCATTTTCTTCAGCACGTCCTGCCAGCGTGACAGGCGCTTGGTGTCGCCGACTTTCTTGTTGCCCGCTGCCCCCGTCAACCACAAGCCTTCGCCGTTGAAGGCGTACACGGGTAGCAGGTCTGTTCGCTGGCTGGCCGGCTTGATGGCGTCCATCAGGCTGTCGAGCACCAGTGGCTGGGCCTGTGGGCTTGAATAATAGGTCAGCACCATGTGCGCGCGGTTCTGGCGCAGGGCTTTGACGTAGGTGATGCGCAGCTTCTCGCTGGGGATGCCCATGCGCCGCAGGCTGAAATACTTGGCGATGGCGTAATCCTCGCAATCGCCGGCGCCTTTGATCAAAGCCTGGATCGGCGTGGCCCAGTAATCGACTTCGTGCCACAGGTCGATGTCTTCGACATAGCGTAATTGCTGGTTGAAAAACAGGTTGACCGCCTGCAGCCGCTGCAGCTCGGACCCCTGGCTTTGTGCAACCATCAGCTGCTGCCAGGCGTCGATGCGGCCCTTGCCCGCCCCCAGCGGGCCGTATAGAGCCTGTGATTTGCGGCTGATCTGGGAAAAATCCCAGTCTGCATGCAAGCCGCCCAGCAGCAAGCAACCCAGCAGAACAGCAAGGCCTACACGTCGTACGGCGGTTTTGAGCAGCCAGGGTATCGCCACTGCAAAGACCTGTTCAGACCAATCGAAAGCAGCGATGGTGCGGCTTGCAAGCGTAAAAAACAATGGCACCCTGCAATCATGGCCGGCGGTGGCCAGGCCGCTATAACTTTCTTGATAGCGCTTGGTATATGCCGCTTCCTTTGCCAGGCGACTTCATACACCATATCCCATGGCCTTGTTTCGTTCGCTCCGCTGCGAGCGTCGGTTTGACAAGGCCCCTTGCCTATTACTAGTGTCATTGGATCCAACTTTCGTCGTCGAGGCAGACTCCGCGTGGCCGAGAAAATCAAACTGAGCAATGTGCTGGCCAGCGAGCAACTGCCGGCACACCTGGCCCGTGCCGTGATCGAAGAGCGCCTGCGCAGCGCCATTCTCGATGGCCGCCTGCCGCCCGGCACAGCCGTGCGCCAGCAAGAACTCGCCACCCTGTATGGCGTCAGCCGCATGCCAGTGCGCGAGGCGTTGCGCCAGCTCGAGGCGCAATCGCTAGTGAACGTGGAGATGCACAAGGGCGCGGTCGTCGCACCCCTGATCGGCGAAGACGCGGTCGATACCTACGCGCTGCGTGTGTTGCTCGAGTCCGAGGCGCTGCGCCAGTCCATTCCGCTGCTCGATGCCGACGACATTGCTCGCGCCCGCGGCTATATCCAGCAGCTGGAAAACGAAACCCGCCATGCCGAAATCGGCCGCCTCAACCGGCTCTTTCACATGGCGCTGTATGGCAAGGCGCCAAACCAGAAGCTGCTGCGCCTGATCGAGAACGAGCTCAATGAGGAGGAACGCTTTCTGCGCTTCCACCTGTCGTCGATGGGGCTGGGCAAGCTGACCCAGGACGATCACAACGCGCTGGCGGACGCCGCCAGTGACAAGCTGGTGGATGAAGCCGTGAGGGTGCTGGAGCAGCACCTGAACAATGGCGCTCGGGTGATCAGGAGTTACCTGGACAAGCAATCGCCCAACTGAGTGGGCCGGCTGCAAATGAAAGTTGCAAACAGCACCCGCTCCGGCAAACAATGAGACTAATTATCATTTATGCCGATTGCTCGTCATGCCTTCGAATGACTCCGTGCACACGCTCTACAGTGACCACCACAGCTGGCTGAATACGTGGCTGCGCAGCAAGCTTGGCAATGCCGCTGATGCTGCGGACCTTGCCCAGGACACCTTCGTGCGGTTGCTGCAACGCCATGAGCAGCTTCAGCTGAACGCGCCACGGGCCTTCCTGCGCACAATCGCCCGCGGCCTGGTCATCGACCACTGGCGGCGTGAAGAGCTGCACCGTGCTTATCTGCAAGCCTTGGCACACGTGCCCGAGGGGCAGGTGCCCTCGGCCGAAACCCGCGAACTGCTGCTGGAGCTGCTGGAACGCATCGCGCGGATGCTCGACGGGCTCAAGCCCAAGGTACGCCGCGCGTTCCTGCTGGCCCAATGTGAAGGGTTGAGCCACAAGGCCATCGCCGAACAGATGGGCATCTCCCTGCGCTCGGTTGAGCGGCATGTGGCCGATGCGCTCTACCACTGCTACCTGTTGCGCTACGAAGACGAACGCTGACATGGCGCCCTCCTCCAAAGCCGTCAAACAGGCTATCCACTGGATGCTCCGCCTGCGCGAAAGCGGCAACGACCCGGTGTTGGCACAGCAATGCGAGCGGTGGCGAAATACCCAACACGAGCATGAGCTGGCCTGGCAACGCGTGACGAGCCTGCAGCAGGATCTCGACCTGCGCGCCATTCCCGGAGCGGGCGTCGCGCTGCAGACCTTGGAAACCAGCCAACGGCGCCTGCATCGGCGCCAGGCGCTGAAGCTGCTGGGCGGCGCTGCAATGATAGGGTCGGCGAGCTGGCTGGCCAAAGACCTGGATACCATCAGTGCATGGACCTCGGACTATGCCACCGCTACCGGCGAACGCCGCACTGTCCACTTGCCCGACGGCTCTCTGCTGCAACTCAACACACGCACCGCAGTAGACCTGGCGTTCACCGAGCAGCAGCGCATGGTTCGCCTCAAGCACGGCGAGCTGATGCTCACGTGCAGCCAAACGCCGTACAAAGGGCAGCCGCTGCTGGTGCAGACCCGTGATGCCCTGCTGGAGGGCTTCGAAGGGCGGTTTGTGGTCCGCCAGGATGCCGACTGCACGCGGGTCAGCGTCAGCCAGGGCAGAGTTGCCATTCACCACCCAGGTACAGGCGAACTGCAATGGATGGCCGACGGCCAGAACTGGCGGATAGATGCAGTGGGGGCGCAACGGCTGGCGCAAGTCGACATGGACGCTGCAGCGTGGGCGGATGGGCTGATTGTCACCCGTGACATGCGCCTGGCCGATTTCCTCGCGCAGGTGAGCCGTTATAGGCATGGATACCTCGGCTGCAGTGACGATATCGCCGATTTGCGCCTGTCTGGGGTATTCCGCCTGGAAAACCCGGACCAATTGCTGCAGTTGCTGCCACAGACGCTGCCAGTCCAGCTTCGCCAACGTACACGCTGGTGGATACGGATCGAGCGTGTGGCCTGATTCGATATCAGCAAGAAATTTCTGGCGGGTTTTGACGACACGTCCGGCTAGGACAGTAAGCAACTCCATCTGCCCTATAACGACTCGACGGACTTCGACATGCCCATCGCTTCACCTCCAGCGTACCTCGCTACCGAGAATGATTTTCGACCTGTCTTGAATTCAGCCAGGCTACGCAAAGCGGTACGTGCCGCTCTGTTCGGCACCGCCCTTGGCATGAGCGGCGCGCCAATACTGGCGAACGCCGCCGAACCGGCGCAGCTGAGCCAGCAATACGCGATCGCACCAGGCCCGCTGAACGAGGTGCTCAACCAATTTGCCCGCCAGGCTGGCATCACCCTGTCGAGCACGCCGCAATTGACCGGCGAGAAACGCTCGAACGGCCTGCAGGGGCAGTACCCGACAGACCAGGCGCTGCGCCAGTTGCTCAATGGCACGGGCCTGGAGGCTACCAGCGCGGACGGCCGCAGCTATGTGCTGCACGCCCAGCCTGCAGATGCCGCGTTGTCACTGCCTGATACCGATGTGCGCAGCTTCACCCTGGGCAACGCCTTGGGCAGCATGGACGGTTACAACGCCACCCACAGCCAGGTTGCGACCAAGACCAGCATGCCGCTGGTGGAAACCTCGCAATCGGTGTCGGTAGTGACCCGCCAACAGATCGATGACCAGGGCTCGCAGACCGTCGCCCAGGCCATGCGCTACACCCCCGGCGTGCTGACCAACCCCTATGGCGCCACGCATCGCTATGACTATGTGGCGATGCGCGGCTTCAACGACGGCTCGGTGGACAACATCTACGTCGATGGCCTGAAGTCCATGGGTGATAACGGCACCTACAGCACCATGCAGGTAGACCCGTATTTCATCGAGCGTATCGACATCCTCAAAGGCCCTTCCTCGGTGCTTTACGGCCGCAGCTCTCCGGGCGGCCTGGTGGCGCTGACCACCAAGAAGCCGCTGTTCGAGGCTTACCATCAGGTACAGGCCACTGTCGGTACACAGGGCCAGCGTGGCATGGGTTTCGACTTCAGCGGTCCGCTGGATGACGACAAGCGCATTGCCTATCGACTGACCGGGCTGGCGGATGCTTCCGACACGCAGTTCGACCACAACAAGGAAGAGCGCTACGCCATTGCGCCCGCGATCAGCATCGACTTTACCGAGGACACCTCGCTGACACTGCAGGCCTACCTGCAGCACGACCCCAACGGTGGCTACCATGGCGGCAACCCGGCCGATGGCATGCTGCACAAGCGCAACGGCCTGAGGCTGTCCGATCACTTCTTCGAAGGCGAGCCGGGCATCGATAACTACGAACGCACTCAGCAGTCGTTCAGCTACCAGTTCGAGCATCGATTCAACGATGTCTTCACCGCACGGCAGAACTTCCGCTACCAGGATTCCGACGTGTCGATGGACCAGGTCTACTCGGCAGGCTGGGCAGACGCTGACAGCAATATCCTCAACCGCGCCTATACCGGTGGTGACGAGCGCCTGCACTCCTACATCATCGACAACATGCTGCAGGCGGAATTCTTCACCGGCGCGGCCAAGCACACAGTGTTGCTGGGCACCGACTATCAACGGCGCAAGGCCGATGTGGCCTGGCGCTATGGCACCGTCAACCCGCTCGATGCCGGCAACCCGCAATACGGCAATGGCAACCTTCAGGTACTCGGCGAAAACCGCTATCAGCGCCGTTTGCAACAGACTGGGGTATACCTGCAGGACCTGGTCGAGCTGGACCAATGGCGCTTCTCGCTGGGGCTGCGCCAGGACTGGGTAAAAGTCTCGGAAGAAAACCGCGACAGCGACACCCGGGCCAGCGATGACCGCTCGAAGTTCACCACCCGTGCCGGCGTGCTCTACCTGTTCGAGAACGGTATTGCCCCATATGCCAGCTACTCGGAATCCTTCAACCCCAACACCGTGTCCGACCAGGATGGCCGCCCACTGGCGCCGACCGAGGGCACCCAGTGGGAAGCGGGCATCAAGTACCAACCACCAGGCAGCGACAACCTGTTCACCGCATCGGTATTCCGCATCGAGCAGGAAAACCTGGCGTCCAAGCAGCCGAACGAAGACTTCTACCGCCCTGTGGGGGAGGTGCGTTCCCAGGGCCTGGAGCTGGAAGCCCACGTGCAGGTAACGGACAACCTCAAGGTGCTGGGTGGCTACACCTTTACCGATATCGAATATTCCAAATCGATGCCCAGCCTGGTGTCGGGTCTCGACAACAAAGGCAACTCACCGACCCAGGCACCGAAGCAGATGTTCTCGTTGTGGGCGGACTACAACTTCCACCAAGGGCCGCTGGACGGCCTGCGCCTCGGTGGCGGCGTGCGGTACGTGGGCTACAGCTGGGTGGATGCGGAAAACAGCATGAAGGTGCCTTCCTACACCCTGTTCGACGCCTCGGTGGGCTACGACCTCGGCAAGGTGGGGCTCAAGGGTGTGGATGTGCGCCTTAATGCCAACAACCTCACCAACGAAACCTACGTCACATCGTGTGCAAGCTTGAACTACTGCTACATGGGTGAAGAGCGCAATGTCAGCGCTACGGTCAGTTATCAGTTCTGACCGGGTACGACCTGGTTGCAAAGCCAGCGCCTGACTTCAGGCGCTGGCTTTTTCGTTTCTGGTGTTTTTGGGAGCTTGGCTAGATGCGTCAATTCTCTGTACTGCTGCACCGTTACCTGGGGCTGGTGACTGCGGTGTTCCTTGCGCTTGCTGGCCTGACTGGCAGCGTACTTGCGTTTCATCACGAACTGGACGAGTGGCTGAACCCGGGTTTCTATGAAGCGCCGGCCAAAGGAGTTGTTCAACAGCCTGGGGTACTTGTGGATAAGTTGCAGGCGCAACATCCGCGCCTGCAGGTCTGGTACATGGAGTATCCACAGGAGGCTGGGCATTCTGCCCTGCTGGCCATGGTGCCGCGCAATGATCCGCAGACCGGCGAGCCATATGCCGAAAAGAACACTGTGTTCTATATGGACCCTGTCAGCGGTCAAACGCTCGGCCAACGCTATTGGGGCGAATGTTGCTTCTCGCGAGAGAACTTCATGCCGTTCATCCTCGAGCTGCATTACAGCCTGACGCTGCCGGGCAATTGGGGCCTGCTGTTGATGGGTGTGGTGGCCATCTTGTGGGTTGTGGATTGTTTCATTGCCGTGTTGCTGACCTTGCCCCGGGGGCGGCCTTTCTGGCGCAAGTGGGCAACCGCCTGGAAGATCAAGGGCGGGCATGCCTACCGACTCAACATGGATATCCACAGGGCCAGTGGATTATGGCTTTGGCTGCTCCTGCTTCCGGTGGCGATCAGCAGCGTTGCGATGAACCTGCCAGCCCAAGTGTTCAAGCCGGCAGTATCGTTGTTCTCACCCGTTGAGCCGAGCGTCTACGAGGCGCGTGGTGCGTTGCCGAAGGAAGAGCTGGGGGTAACCAGGCTGACGTACCAACAGGCCTATCAGCGGGCCTTGGAAGAAGGCTCGCGGCTAGGGCTGACCGCTGCCATTGGCGAGCTGTACTACAGCTTCGAATACAACTTCTACGGTGCCGGCTTTGGCCAGCACGATACCGATGCCCACGGTAAGTCCTGGTTGTTCTTCCATGGCACCGATGGTCATCTGCTCGGCCAGGAAATCGCCGGGCAAGGCACGCTGGGTGAGCAGTTCTATCGGTTGCAGCTGCCCATACATGGCGGGCGGATCATCGGTATGACCGGGCAGATCCTTATTGCGGTATTGGGCATCGTGATTGCCGTGCTGTCCGTCACCGGGGTGTATGTGTGGTGGCGCAAGCTGCAGGCGAGGCGCAAGAGCAAGGCGCGCAAGGTCGCAGTGCTGTAGGCCGGAAAAGACAAAGCCCCTGTCTGCAGTGCAGACAGGGGCTTTGGGTTTGAATCTTGACGATGACCTACTCTCACATGGGGAAACCCCACACTACCATCGGCGATGCATCGTTTCACTGCTGAGTTCGGGATGGGATCAGGTGGTTCCAATGCTCTATGGTCGTCAAGAAATTCTGTGTGCCGGCCCGTCCTGCGGACGTACCAGCGAATCTCTGTAGTTCCTACTTAAAGACAAAACCCCTACCTGCTCACGCAGATAGGGGTTTTGCGAAATGAATCTTGACGATGACCTACTCTCACATGGGGAAACCCCACACTACCATCGGCGATGCATCGTTTCACTACTGAGTTCGGGATGGGAT
>NZ_JBFPFX010000047.1:0-22021 GCF_047978245.1 Pseudomonas sp. LFS044 | reverse complement strand
GTCTTCAGTCATGCGCCAAGGCGGACAACCATGGCCTGACTGGAACGGCGCGTTGCAACAAATGTAGGAGCGGGCTTGCCCGCGATGCGCCGCGCGGGCGGCGCTCGATCTACGCCCCACCACAACGCTCAAGGCATGCACCCCAATCCCACCACAACACTCAAGGCATGCGCCCCAATCAAGGCATGCGCCTCAACCCACCCTCACCCCTCAAAACCAGCGATCGTTCTTCTTCCGCCCACGGGTCAACGCCGGCAGGATCAACCCCATCAACAGCCCCGCACCGGCAATGCTGCCGCCGTACACCATGTAGCGCATCATCACCTGCTTGTTCTCGTCGCCCAGGCGCGCCTGGGTGTCGCGCAGGGTCGACTGGGTCTGGTCGAGCTGCTCGTTGAGCGCCTTGTTGCGCGCTTCCAGTTCGTCAACCAGCTGTTTGCGTGAGTCGAGGGTTTCCTGCATGCCCTGTACGCGGTTCTTCCAGCTGTCGTCGATGGTCTTGAGTTGCCCGGACAACTCCGCCACCTGGGCATCGAGCTGCGGCAGCCGTTCATTCTGGCCGGGCACCGCTTGCAGGTCGCTGGAGAGGATCCATACCAGGTCGCCGTTCTGCCCGCGTACCTGGCTGTAGTTGCCCTGGCTGCCGACCAGGGTAAGCTTCTGCCCCGACTTGAGGGTGCCAACGATGCGGTGGCCATCGGTCGGGCCGCTGCGCACATAGGTGCTCAGGCTGTCACTGACCCAGCGCGCATCGCTGGCCGGCTCTTCGGCGTGCACGGGGGCGGCGAGGGCCACCAGGGCGGCGATCAGGCTGCCGCGCAGGGCAGGGAGGGCGAGGGAGGCTGGGCGGGATTCAGGCATGTGGGGTCTTCGCTGCAACGGGGAAAATAGGCCCCCTACGGTGGATCGTGGGTAGGCCGGCGAACCGGTCGGTTAATTGACCGTCAGCGAAAGACCGCATTTTTGTAGGCAGGTTCACTGCTTGGTATAGGAATTGTCTGCAGGATGTTGCAAAAGACAGGCTAGCGATGTCTAAACCGGACTCTCGCGGGCAAGCCCGCGCAGAGCCCGCTATTGCTCAACTTTCAGGCTGGGGAATGATGGCCAGCGCATCCGGCTCCGGCCCGGCCTTCCAGCGGGCCTTCTCGCTCCAGTTGGCAGTATCGATCACCGCCACCTGGTCACCGCCGCTGATCGCCACGTACGCCCGCTTGCCATCCGGCGACACCACCGCGCCGATCGGCAACGCCTCGGCACCCAGCAAGGTCTCGCGGTATTCGGCCCCTGCCTGCGCAAGGCCAATGCGCTTGATCTCACGTTTGGCCGCCACGTCGATGACGGCCAGTTCCGCCGACTTGGCGCAGGAGACCAGCGCGTACTTGCCATCAGGTGTCATGGCAATGCGGATCGGGAAGCGGCCGGTACGAATACGGTCAGTGACCTCCAGGCGTTCGGCATCGACGATCACCACCTCATCGTCGTCATGGTTACTGACCCACACTTGAGTGCCGGTCGGGGCCACGGCAATACCTTCGCTGCCGTTGCCGGTAGGGATGTCAGCGATCTTTTTCTTGTGCAGCAGGTCGACCACCGACAGCGTGCCTGAACCCATATGGGTGACATAGGCGCGGTCGGCACCGGGAGACAGCGCGACCATGTGCGGCTTGCCACCACCGACGTCAATACGGTCCAGCACCTTGCCTTGGGCCAGGTCGACGATCAGCAGGCGTTCGCTGTCCTCGGTGGTCACCACTACCCGTTGGCTATCCGGCAGAAAACGGATGCCGTGGGGGCGCGAGTCCTTGCCCAGGTCGATGGTGCGCACCACCGCGCGCGACGGCCAGTCGATCACGCTCAGGCTGTTGTTGGCCGTGCCTTGCACGCCATAGTTGCCGACCACCGCCAGCTGGCCATTGCCGGCCACCACCACTTCATGCGGGCCGGTACCGACTGGCAAGCGTGCCAGCTCCTTGCCGTTGCTGATATCCAGCGCCGAAACGCTGGCGTCGGCCTTGTTGCCCACCAGCAGCACATCGGCGGCCAGTGCCGGTGCGGTACAAGCCAGCAGTGCGCTGGCCAGGGCCAGGCGGCGGATGTGCGGGATCATCGGGTTGTGAGGGAAGGGCATGTGCAGTCTCCTTGGGTTTGCAGTCCATGTTGCATGCTCAAGGCTGTGACCGGGCCTGGCCTCAGGCGTTTAGATTTTTTTCCCGTGACCGGGGCCAGCCCCTAGGGCGCCGCAAGAAAGGTACGCGCCATGCAGTCCTTGCAATTGACGATGGTCTCTTTCGGGCCGTGCTGTACATGCACCAGGCCCGAGCCGCAGTGTGTGCAAAAGCGAGTACCTGCGCTGGTCGTGGTGCTCGCCCAGGCCCGCGGCAACTGCTCGATGTACTCGCCAATCTTGCGCCGCATACCGTGATCATCCTGTTTCAGCAACACGTCGAACAACACCCGGTTCAAACTACAGCGCGGGGCGTTGCTGTCGTAGCTGCACGGGTTGAACTGCCACTGTTCCCTGACGGCCCGTTCGGCCATCGCCAGCATGTTCCCGGGGATGGTATTGCTGGCATGAAGGCGGGTGACACGGTTGCGCGCAATGAATGCCAGCGCGCCGCGCACTGCGGTATTGGCAAGTGACTTGATAGCGTGCAGCGCATGCATCCCAAGCAGTTGAGTGGCGACCTCCGTGGCCTTTTTCCGGGCTTCGAAAGGCAGGCCATGCTCGGCACAGCGTGCGGCGATGAACGCGCAGACTTCTTCTACCGACAGCGTCTCGATGAGCTCGGCCAGCGCGTCGCGCGATTGCGGTTGCGGGCCGCTGGACAATGCCTCGTGCAGGGCCCGATACAGTGATGACAGGCTTGCACGTTGCCGGCCCTCCAGGCTGACATTGGCGACCCAGTACACCTTGTTGCGCCAGGCCTTGGGTGTGGGGTCGTCACTGAAGGCATCCTGCGGTGAATCGGGGTCGGCCAGCAGGATCAGGTCTTCGTGCAACGCCTGCAGGATTGCCGCATCCATGGCCGCGCTAGGGCTGACCCGCGCGTCACCGGTGGGTTGCTCGGCCGGGATCAGGCGGCTACGCTGAACATCCATGCGCACTTCGAGCATGGCCATCAGTTGCAGCTTGCAGGTAATGGACAAGCTGTGAAGGGGTACAGGGTCCCGCTTGGTCAGGCACCAGTGCTCCTGGATGCGCTTGCGCTGCTGCGCCTGCTGCTCAAGCCGCGCCTGCTGACGCGCCTGCAGGCAGGGCGGGCAGGCGCAGTCACGCCGCCAGCGGGCACGCCCGGGAAAGTAATGGCGATGTGCGCAGGTTTTGCAGAAGGCCATGTTGTCCTGGCGGCTGGACGCGGTCTTGGTTTTGCGCCGCTCGTACAGGCTTGCGTGGCAGTAAGGGCAGCACAGGGTTGCGCTAGGCACCGGCGGGAACGCCTTGATCAGGCTGCTGGGCGGCAGGTCGATGGCGTAGCGCTCGAGCAGCTGCGCAATTTTCTCTCCACCGATGTACTCGCTGTACAGCGTTTCGACCTGTTCAGCGGTGAGGTGCTGCAGTTTTGCTTCGAAATCCGACAAAGCTGAATCTCCCTGAGTAAAGTCGGTAATGACGCACTCCAGGCATGATCGTGCTTGTCAGATGGCCCTGTGAAGTTGGCAGCGGCTGGATAATTCTCTGATGCGTGTAGTCCTTTTCTGATTAGTGCCAAACCCTGCACTGTTTGCCATTGACGCCAGGCGACGAAGCGTGGGTAACCGCCATCGTCAGCCGAGGGCGAGGGGCTAGACTCAAGGTTCCCTGCTCACCCCTGGAGCCTTGCCATGACTGCCAAGAACACCATCTGCCTGTGGTTCGACCACGATGCGCAGGACGCGGCCAACTTCTACGCCAGCACCTTCCCGGACAGCCAGGTGGTGGCGGTGCACCAGGCACCCAGCGATTACCCGTCGGGCAAGGCGGGTGATGTGATCACCGTAGAGTTCACCGTCATGGGCATCCCTTGCGTAGGCCTCAATGGCGGCAAGGCGTTTACCCATTCCGAGGCGTTTTCGTTCCAGGTGAGTACCGAAGACCAGGCCGAAACCGACCGTCTCTGGCACGCCATCGTCAGCAACGGTGGCCAGGAGAGCGTCTGCGGCTGGTGCAAGGACAAGTGGGGGATCTCCTGGCAGATCTGCCCGCGGGTCCTCATCGAGGCGCTTGGTAATCCAGACCGGGCCGCGGCCAAGCGGGCGTTCGACGCGATGATGGACATGGGCAAGATCGATGTGGCCGCGATCGAGGCGGCGTTGCGCGGCTGAAGCAGGCTATGCCTGGGTCAGCCGAATGATCTGCCGTGCACAGAACGCGCCGGTCAGGATCACGCCAAACAGGCGCAACGTCTGCATCGCCAGCACCAGGCCGACATCGGCGTGGGTTTCAACCGCGATGATCGCCATGGCATCCAGCCCACCCGGGCTGGTTGCCAGGTACATCGACAGGAAGTCCGTGCCCATCGCCAAGGCCAGCACCCAGGCACAGGCCGCGCACAACACGATCAATACCACCGCCCCGGCAATCATGGTCGGCAGGCGCTTGCACACATAGCGCACGGTCTGGCGGTCGAAGCGCAGGCCGATATAGCAGCCGATGGCGCCGTAGGCGAGGGCCAGCAGCGGCTCTGGCAGGCTGATGGTCAGCAACCCGCTCAGCTGTAGCGCGCCGCCCAGCAGCAGCGGCATCAACAGGGCGCCTGCGGGCATGCGGCTACCGGCCAGTACGCCAACCGACACCACCCCAAGGCTGAGCAAGATGTCGCTCACATGCGCGCCTGTCATCACCACCGGCGCGCTGGCCGCAGCGCCAGCGCCCGGTGTGGCGCCGAGCAGGTGGCTGACCAGCGAGCCGATCATCACCACGCACACCACCCGAACATACTGCATGGTCGCCACCACCCTGGCGTCGGCGCCGTTTGCCTCGGCCATCGACACCATGGCCGAGGCCGCGCCCGGGGCGGTGCCCCAGGCGGCGGTGCTGCCGGGAATGCCGCCGAAACGCACGGTGCCGAGGCCGACGAGAGCGCTCAGGGCAACGGTGATGAAGGTGGCCACCAGCATCAGGTGCCAGGACTGCGCCATTGACACCAGCACGGCCCAGCTCACCGAGTGGGCGACCAACAGGCCGACGCAGCCCTGGCCGAAGCGGAACACCTGGCGGTGCAGGTTCAGGCGCGCGCCGGAAACAGCAAACACGATGGCCACCAGCATGGGGCCGAGGAACAACCCGGCCGGTACGGCCAGGGCATGCAGGAACTGGCCGAAGGCTCCGGCGCAGGTCAGTAAAGCGAGCCATTGGAAGAGGGTTCTGGAAGAGCCTGAAAGGGCGGTTTGCAACGGCGATACTCCTTGCGCAGCGATGACGCGGGCTGGCAGCGCCAGCGCAGAAAATTATCGACGGAGCAATCGATCAAGTCTATTTTCTACTTTTGATGAATCCATAACTGAAATTCATGAATCATGGACCTGCGCGACCTCACCTATTTCGAAACCATCGCTGAGCTCGGCCATTTGGGCCGCGCTGCAGAGAAGCTCAACCGCAGCCAGCCAGCATTGACCAAGAGCATTCAACGGCTTGAGGAATCGTTGGGCACACGCCTGTTCCAGCGCGATGGCCGGCGCATCAAGCTCACCGATGTCGGCAAGCTGCTGCTGGCGCGGGGCAAGCAGCTGCAGTTGAACATTGCCGAAACCGAACGCGAGGTGCGCGACTTCGCCAGCGGGCTGGTGGGCAATATCCGCCTGGGCTGCGCGGCGAGCATGGCCGACCACTTGCTGCCTCACCTCACCGCCGCGTTGCTGGAGCGCGCGCCGGAGGTGACGTTGAAGCTGTCCATCGCGCAGGACGATGTGCTCAAGGAGTCGCTGCGCGCTGGGCGGTTGGATGTGATCATCTCGCCACAGATTGCCGTCGACCCGGAGTTCACCACCTACCCGATCCTCGAAGATGAGGCGATCGTGGTGGCCAGTGCCGAGCACCCGGTGTTCGCCGGCCCCATCGCACTCGAGGACCTCTGCCAGTACCGCTGGGTGCTGGCCGGGCCGACGGTGACTGCCCGGCGCTGGCTCGACAATGTGTTCATCGCCCATCAGCTGCCGGCGCCCCAGGTGCAGATCGAGACCAATGCAATTTCGCTGTTGCCGCGGCTGATCGCGCGCACCCAGTTGCTCAGTTTTGCCGCGCGGGAAACCCTGGAGCATGGGTTGGGGATGTCGTGGTTGCGCGAGGTGCCGTTGAAGGCGACCACCATGCGCCGGACCGTGGCGGTTTCGGTGCGTACCGACGGCTACCTGTCGCCTGCGGCGGGGGCATTGGTGGCTTTGCTCAAAGACAAGGGCAGCAGCTTTTTCGAGCGCGATTGAGCTAGCGCCCGCGCCGCCGCGAGACACGTGCCTCGATGTTCTTGCGGCCGATCAGCAGTGGCGGTTTTTCCACCACCGGCTCGTCGGCCAGCCACTTGTACATCACCAGGCAGTCGACCAGGCCCAGGCGGGCGTGGCGGTAGGCCTTGGGCAGGCGGCCGACGGTGTCGAAGCCCAGCTTGTGCCAAAGGGCCACGGCTACTTCGTTGCTGGCCACCACCGAGTTGAACTGCAGCGCCAGAAAGCCCTCCTGGCGCGCCAATTTCTGCGAGTGCTCGCACATCAGCCGGGCAACGCCACGGCCACGGGCAGCTTCGCAGACCATGTAGCCGCAATTGCCGACGTGGGCGCCCGGCCCTGTGGCGTTGGCCTTGAGGTAGTACGAGCCCAGCAGTTCGCCGTCTTGCTCGGCCACCAGCGTGCGCAGGGGCAGCTCCAGCCACAACTGGCGTGCCTGTTCGAGGCTCAGGGCTGGGTCGTAGGCGTAGGTTTCGCGGGCCTGGACAACGGCCTGGAAGGTGGGCCAGAAACGCTCGAAGTCGGCGGGCGTCATGGGGCGGATGTGGATCATGGCGGTACCTGCAATGGCTAGGCCGCCAAGTCTGGGTGGCGCGGCGCCGTCGCGCAAGGGTAACGACGCCGCGTTGGGTTAGCTGTTGGCCTTGCCGACGGCATCCATGGCGCGGGCCGAATAGACCAGCGCGGCACCCGCGTTCATCGCCACCGCCACACCGAGGGCTTCGGCGATCTCTTCGCGGGTGGCACCTTGCTTGACCGCCTGCTGCGAATGCACGGCGATGCAGCCGTCACAGCGGGTGGTGACGGCCACGGCGAGGGAGATCAGTTCGCGGGTCTTGGCGTCCAGGTGGTTGGTCTTGGCACCGGCGCCGCTGGCGGTCATGTAGCCGGCCACGGTGTCGGGGGACAACTGCTTGAGATCACCGATGCCCGCCATCAGCTGCTTACGGTAGGCATCCCAGTCCATCATGCTCATCGTCTTCACCTTGGGGGAGGTTGCGAGTGGAGCTATCAGGCTAGTTGAATATGTGGGGAAGGGTGATGGGCTTGTCTTGAGATCTTCAGCGGTTATGAGATCGAGCGCCGCCCGCGCGGCGCTTCGCGGGGCAAGCCCGCTCCCACATTTGTTGCAACGTGCCATGGCCTGATAGGCCATAGTTGTTAGCCTTTGGTGGCTCGACGAGGTTTTTCGGCTGGCACTGCTGCCGCCTCACCTGTCTTCAGTCATGCGCCAAGGCGGACAACCATGGCCTGACTGGAACGGCGCGTTGCAACAAATGTGGGAGCGGGCTTGCCCCGCGAAGCGCCGCGCGGGCGGCGCTCGATCTCAAGGGCGCTGAAGATTACAAGGCAAGCGCTTCGCGAAGCGCCGCGCGGGCGGCGCTCGATCTCAAGGGCGCTGAAGATTACAAGGCAAGCGCTTCGCGATGCGCCGCGCGGGCGGCGCTCGATCCCACAGGCGCCATCAACCGCCCGACATGCTCAGATATAAACAAACACCAGCACCAGCGCCGCCACCACCAGCCACTTCTCCAGGTAGTAACGCATGCGGTTGCGCTTCTTCAGCGCCTTGCCACGTTCACGGATCTTGTAGATGCGGGTGAACAGGCGGTTGATGCCGCCGGTCTTGTCGTTGGCATTGTTCGGCGCGGCCGCTGCGGCCATCACATTGCGGCTGAACCAGCGATTGAACGCGGTGGCCCAACGGTACTTCAACGGGCGTTCGATGTCGCAGAACAGGATGATGCGGTTATGTTCGGTGGTGTTGGCCGCGTAGTGGATGTAGGTCTCGTCGAACACCACCGCTTCACCGTCGCGCCACGAGTATTTCTCGCCGTCCACGTCGATGTAGCAGCCATCGTCGTTCGGCGTGTCCAGGCCCAGGTGGTAGCGGTAGGAGCCGGCATACGGGTCGCGGTGGCGTACCAGCTTGGCCCCTGGCGGCAGGGTGGCGAACATCGCTGCCTTGACGGTGCCGATGCCTTGCAGCAGTTCGGTGGTGCGTGGGCACAGGTTCATCGCCGACGGGTGGCTCTCGCCGTACCACTTCAGGTAAAAGCGCTTCCAGCCGGTCTTGAAGAACGAGTTGAAGCCTACGTCGTCGTAGTTTTCCGACTTCTTGATCTCGCCCACATGCAGCAACTGCTGGGCTTCCTGGCGGATTTCCTGCCAGTGGTCCTTCAGTGGTTGCAGCTCAGGGAAGGCCTCGACCGGCAGGTAGGGCTTGGCCGGGTGCCGGGAGAACAGGTAAAGGAAACTGTTGACCGGGGCCAGAAAACTGGAATGGTCACCCAGCTGGCGAGTCAGCTTGTGACGTACCCGACCGCGCAGGTGAACATAGGCGATCGAGAGGGCGAAGATCAGTACGAGTGCAATTTTCATGGACGATTACTTGTCGAAAAAATGGCCATGCGCCATGGCATAAGCCCGCCAGCATAAACAATCATTGGGGTAGTTTGTACATATTGTTACGTGAATTCCGGGCGACTTAGGTGTAATGCCCTGCAGACTGCGCAAACGTTTAAGGTCAAGGAGCACCCATGGTTCAGGATATCCGCCCCAGTGGCGCCCCCTTCAAACGGCTGTTTTTTGCGTTGCCCGTGGCGGACGCCCAGCGCCGCGCCATCGCTCAGTGGCGGCGTGGCCTTGAGCTGCGCAGCGGCAAGCCAGTGCCCAGTGAAAACTTCCACCTGACCTTGCTGTTTCTCGGTGATGTGGATGCGGCGCAAGTGCCGGCGATCTGCGCCGCGGTAGACAACCTGGCGCGCCCGGCTGCGCCGCTGCGCCTGCTGCTGGACCAGCTCAAGGCCTGGCCGCGCGCCAATGTGCTGGTGCTGGAGCCGCAGGATACGCCGGCGGCGCTGCGCCAGCTGGTGTATGGGCTGCAGCAGGCGCTGCTGCCCATGGGGGTTGCCGAGCAGGCCCGTGAGTACCGGCCACATCTGACCTTGTCTCGGGAGTTTCGCGGCCAGGCGCCTGAGGCCAGCGTGGCGCCAGACTTCTTCGTGACGGCCCGGCAGTTCACGCTTTATGAATCACGCAAGGGCCAGTACTGGCCACTGGCGCAGTGGCCGCTGGGGGCATGAGGCGGGTCAGAACTGCGGCGTGTACTTGACCGTGAACATGAAGTTGCGCGGCTCGCCGTAGTTATTGCTGCCGTTGAGCTGGTTGAAACCGGCCACCCAGTACTTCTTGTCGAACAGGTTGTTGCCGTTGACCGCCAGGCTGACTTCAGGCGTCAGCTGGTAGGCCAGGCGCGCGCTCCACACGGTGTAACCGGGCACGGAATAGGTGCGCTCGTAGCCCAGGGTGTGGCTTTGGGTAGTGAAGCCAAGGCCGGTGCTCCAGCGCTGACCGTCCAGCGGCAGGGTGTAGTCGGCCCAGGCGCGCAGCATGTGCTTGGGTGTCCATTGGCTGAATACCCGGCCTTCCTCATCCGGGTCGTCGAGGAACTTGGTGGTGTTGTAGGTGTAGCCGGCAAACAGCTGCAGGCCGCTGAGCACTTCGCCACTGATCTCGGCCTCGATGCCCTGGCTGCGCACCTTGCCCGCTGCGGTGGAGCAGTACCAGTCGTCACAGGCAAAGCCTGAGGCCACGTCGGTAACCGCGCGGTTTTCCTGGTCGTAGCGGAACACCGCCAGCGAGGCGTTGACCCGGCCGTCGAACAGCTCGCCTTTCAGGCCCGTCTCGTAGTTGCTGCCGATCACCGGCTTGAGCGGCGCGTTGTTGACGGCGCGTTCGGTCTGCGGCACGAAGACATCGGTGTAGCTGGCGTACCACGCCCACTCGCGGGTCAGGTCGTAGACGAAACCGGCATAGGGCGTGACCTCGCCCGACTCGGTCATGCGGCTGGTGGGGTAGCGGTTGCCCGGGTCAGTGCGGCTGTTGAAGTCGATCGAGTCCCAGCTGTAGTCGAACCAGCTGACGCGCGAACCGACGATCAGGGTCAGGTCGTCGATGGGCTTGACCCGCCACACCCCATACAGGCCTTTTTGGCGAATGTCGTAGCTGGCCCGGTTGGCGCGGGCGAGTTCGCCGTCGAACATGCTGTCACGGCTGGGCTCGGGGCGGTTGTGGTCGATGTCGAAGATGTTGTCGTCGGAGGCATCGAAGTTGCGCCAGTAGGCGTCGTCCGAGGTCAGCTTGGAGTAGTTGCCGCCTACGGTGATTTCGTGGGCCACGGAGCCTGTGTCGAAGTGGCCTGTCACGTTCATGTCCAGGCCCAGCTTGGTGTTGTGAAAATCGGTGATCCAATCGGCGTAGGTGATGCCGCTGCCGTCAGGCTCAACGCCCTGGCCGGTGGTCTGCACACGCTGGTGCGTGGAGGTGTTGGTTTCGTCCATGCGCACGGCGGCGGCCTTGAACGCCCAGTCGTCGTTGAAACGGTGCTCCAGGTCCAGGTAATAGGTGGTGACCTCGTTTTCTGCCCGGCTCCAGCGGGCGCCGGTGTAGGTTGAGCGCGGCAGGTCGATGGGCTTGCCGTCGGCATAGCGGGGCAGGCCACGCAGCATCGGCCGCGACTGCTGGCGGTTGTAGCTGATGCCAGCGCCAACGGTGGTAGCGTCGTTCAGGTCGATGTCCAGCGCACCGTACAGGGAGTGGGACTTGCCCCATTGGTAGTCGATGAAGCTGTCGCTCTGGTCTTCGTCTGCCACCACCCGGCCGCGCACGCGACCGTCGTCGGTCAACGGGCCGCCGGCGTCCAGTTGCAGGCCATAGTGGTCCCAACTGCCGGCCTTGCCGGTGACGGTGACGGTCGGGGTGGCCTGGCCGCGCTTGCGCACCAGGTTGATCGCGCCGCCCGGGCTGCCGGTGCCCTGCAGCAGGCCGGAAGCACCACGCAGCACCTCCACGCGGTCGAAGAACACCAGGTCCTGGGTTGCCCAGTTGCCCAGCGAGTAGTTGTTGCGTGGGATCGGCACGCCGTCGTACTGCCAGTCGTCGATCTGAAACCCGCGTGAGGTCACCACCACGCCCGGCCCGATACCTTGGGCGCCGACGA
This sequence comes from Pseudomonas sp. LFS044, assembly GCF_047978245.1. NCBI lineage: Bacteria > Pseudomonadati > Pseudomonadota > Gammaproteobacteria > Pseudomonadales > Pseudomonadaceae > Pseudomonas > Pseudomonas sp. LFS044. The sequence goes on along the minus strand of NZ_JBFPFX010000047.1, from coordinate 10,602 downwards.
TGCCGGTGGTGTGGTTGAGCGCGTCCTGCAGGTCGGTGATGCCTTGGTCGTCCAGCTGTTTGCGGGTAATCACCGTGATCGACTGGGGGATTTCCTTGAGCGTGTGGGTACCTTTGCCCAGGGTGACTGCGCGTGCGGCGTACGAGCCGCTGCCCTCGCTGGTGGCATCCAGGTAGTCGTCGGTGATGCTGGTGCTCCCCAGTTCCAGCGCATCACCGCTCTGGGTGGCCGGGGCCACACTGAAATGCCCGCTGCCGGTGACCCGCAACTGCAGGCCACTGCCGGCCAGGGCCGCCTGCATGGCTTGCTCGGCGCTCATCTGGCCGACCACGGCGGGGGCCTGCTTGCCACGTACCAGCGCAGGTTCCAGGGCGATGATGGTGCCGCTCTGGCTGGCAATGCGGTTGAGCGTTGCCGCAAGGCTTGCCGGCGGCAGGTTGAATGCCAGGGTTGGCGCCTGGGCGAGGGCGTTGAAGCTGGTCAGGGCGGCGACCAGGGGCAAGGCGCGGGGCCAGAGGTTGTGCACGGAGTTCTCCCGATTGTATTGGCTTGTCAGGAGATAGGTGGGACGAGAAATGAAAACCGGACACGCTTGCGAATGATTTTCATGATTTTGTTGGCCGCGGGTGGGCTGGGCCGATCAAGGTCAGCCACGGGCCGTAGTGTTCAATGCTGATCGGCAGGGTTTCGGCCAGGGCTTGCAGTGCCTCGCTGGGCTGGTCGAGCGGGAATACGCCTTGTACCCGCAGGGCGCGGATGGCAGGGGCCACACGTACGTAGCCACGCTGGTACGGGCGCAGGGCATCGATCACAGTGTGCAGCGGTTCGTCGAGCACTTCCAGGCGCCCCTCTACCCAGGCGGCCCGCTGCTGTTGGTCGTCCTTCAGCGGCTCGATGGCATTGCTGCGCAGCAACGCGGCCTGGCCCTGCTGCAGGTCCAGCCAGCGGCCATCGGGCAGGCTGCTGCGCACGCTGTGTTCCAGCACCACGACACGGGTGGCGGTGTGCTCCTGGCTGACCAGAAAACGTGTGCCCAAGGCCTGAACCTGGCCCTGGGCCGTGCGCACCCGCAACGGGCGGCGAGGGTCGGCGGCCACCTGGATCAGCAATTCGCCACGGCGCAGCACCAGCAGGCGTTGCCCGGCATCGAAGTGCAGGTCGACGGCACTGGCGCTGTTGAGGCTCAGGCGGCTGCCGTCGGCCAGGGTGAAACTGCGCCGTTCGCCACTGCCGGTGTGCAGGTCGGCGCGCCAGTTCTGCGCAGTGTCACTGCGCCAGGCGCCCCACAACGCGCCACCGAACAGGCCAACGCTGGCCAGCGCGGCGAGCACTTCGCGGCGCGAGTGGGTAGGTTGCAGCAACACCTGGCGCGCTTCGGCGGCCTGGCCGGGGGCACGCTGCTCCAGCGCGCGCAAGGTGGCGAGCGGGCGGCCAAGGCGGCGCTGCAGGCGCTCCCAGGCCTGCTGGTGGGCGGGGTCTTGCTGCAGCCAGTGCGCCAGGCGCTGCAGCAGGGCGTCGTCGGGTGTGCGGGCGTTGACGGCCACCATCCAGTCGATGGCCTGTTCAGTGATCGCATCCAGCGGCCGGCTGCTCATGGCTGCACCTCGCACAGGTAGCACTGGCGCAGGGCCTGCTTCATGTAGCGGCTGACGGTGCGCTCGCTGATCTGCAGCTTGCTGGCGATGTCGACATAGCTCATGCCGTCCAGCTGGCTGTACAGGAACGCCGCCTTGACGATGGCGGGCAGGCCGTCGAGCACTTGGTCGATGGTGACCAACGCCTCGATCAGCAGCAGCTGTTCTTCAGCCGAAGGGGCCACCGGTTCCGGCAGCTGTCCCAAGCGCTCCAGGTAAGCCTGTTCCAGCTGGCGCCGACGGTGGCGGTCGAAAATAAGCCGTCGCGCGATGGTCGACAAGTAGGCACGAGGTTGCTGGATGCTGTCGGGGTCGACACGGGCGCCGAGCATCTGGCAGAAGGCCTCGGCAGCGGTATCCTCGGCATCGGCGCGGTTGCGCAGGCGCTTGTGGATGTGTTGAAGCAGCCAACGGTGATGGTCGCTGAAGAAAAAGCCCAGCTTGCGGGTCGAAGTGCTGTCCAACGCCTGGCATCCAGTTGTGAGTGTGAATCGTTCTCAATATTAGCCGGGTCGCTGGATGCCTCGCAATGGGGTGGCGCTGAACAGGTGTGCCCTCAGACAGGCAAACTCTGATACGGCAGTTCATCCCCCGGGCTACGGGTAAACTGGCGCTTGTACTCGCGGCTGAACTGCGAGGTGCTCTGGTAACCCACCCGGTGCGCCGCCTGCGCCACCCCCAGGCCTTCGCCGATCAGCATCTGCTGGGCCTTGAGCAGGCGCAAGCGCTTGAGGTATTGCATTGGCGCCATGTCGGTGCAGCGCTTGAAGTGCTCATGGAAGGTCGACACGCTCATGTTCGCGCACGCTGCCAGTGCTTCGACGCTCAGCGGCTCGCTGTAGTGTTCGCGCAGGTGGGCGAGGGCGGCGCCGATGCGGGCGAAGTGCCCCTGCTGTTCGACCAGTGCCCGCAACACCCCGGCCTGTGGGCCACGCAGTGCCGTGTACAGCACCTCACGGACCCGCGCCGGCCCCAGCACCTTGGCGTCGACCGGGTCCTGCAGGCAGCGCAGCAGGCGCTCGACACTGTCGCGCATCGGCTCATCGAGCGCTGCCGAGGTCATGGACTGGGGTGTTTGCGCCTGCACTGCGGCGTCGGGTGCCAACTCCATGCTCTGCACCAGTTCACCCAGCACGCCACGGTCAATGTCCACCGCCACGCCCAGCAGCGGTTCTTCTGCGGTGGCAAAGGTTTCGCACATGAACGGTACCGACAGCGCTTGCACCAGATAATGCCCGGCACCGTACTCCAGGGTGCGCGGCCCCAGGCGCGCAAGCTTGCTGCCCTGGGCCAGGATCATCAGGCTCGGCTCATAGATCTGCGGGCTGCTGGCCACGTAATGGTCCCAGCTCAACACCTGCACCTGGGGCAGGTGCGTGGGCACGAAGCCCGAGCGGCTGGCGAGGCTGCGAATAAGGGTACACAACGGGGCGTTGGCGTCGACGTGGCGGGTTAGCTGCATGATGAACCAGGGCAGAGAATCAGACAGTTGCATCATCGCAGATCGGCAGGTCAGCGCCAGGTGGCGGATGCGAGGTTCGGAGAATCAGGCATGCATGCCGGAGAATCTGCCGTGGGCACCGCAGCCGAGGGCGCGCAGAATGCATCGCCTGAATCGTTTCACTTCTCATGAGGTCCCGCATGTATACCGCCATCGGTTACGCCGCCCAAACCCCGACCAGCCCACTGGCCCCCATGACGTTCGAGCGCCGCAGCCCGCGCCCGGATGACGTCGCCATCGAGATCCTCTACTGCGGCGTGTGCCACTCCGACATTCACCAGGCCCGCAACGAGTGGGGCATTGCCGTTTACCCGCTGATGCCTGGCCATGAAATCATCGGCCGCGTAACCGCGGTGGGCGACAAGGTGTCGGCGCACAAGGTCGGCGACCTGGTCGGTGTCGGCTGCATGGTCGATTCGTGCCGCCATTGCGAGGCCTGCGCCAAGGACCTGGAGCAGTACTGCCTGGAAGGCCCGACCATGACCTACGCCACCCCGGACCGGGTCGACGGCAGCAACACCATGGGCGGCTATTCCAGCAGCATCGTGGTCAGCGAGCACTTCGTGGTGCGCATCCCGGCCGGCATGGACCTGCCTAGCGCTGCGCCCATCCTCTGCGCCGGCATCACCACCTATTCGCCGCTCAAGCACCATGGCGTCGGCCCCGGCCACAAGGTCGGCATTCTCGGCATGGGCGGCCTGGGCCATATGGGCATCAAGCTGGCCAAGGCGCTGGGCGCCGAGGTGACCCTGTTCACCCGCTCCCAGGCCAAGGCCGACGAAGCCCGCCGCCAAGGTGCGGACCACGTGATCGTCTCCACCGATGCCGAGCAGATGCGCGCCGCCGCCGGGCGCTTTGACTTCCTGCTCGACACCATTCCGGTGCAGCACGACCTCAACCCGTACCTGGAAACGTTGAAGTTCGACGGCGTGCATATTCTGGTGGGCCTGATCGAGCCGATCGACCCGGCGGTGCATGCAGCCAACCTGGTAATGAAGCGCCGAGTGCTGGCCGGTTCGTTGATCGGCGGCATCGCCGAGACCCAGGAAGTGCTGGATTTCTGTGCCGAGCACGACATCCGTTGCGACATCGAGATGCTGGACATCCGCAACATCAACCAGGCGTATGAGCGGATGATCGCGGGCGATGTGAAGTACCGCTTCGTGATCGACATGGCCACGCTGCAGGGCTGATTAGGGGGGGTGGCTGGCCGGCCTCATCGCGGGCAAGCCCGCTCCTACAGGAGCGTGCTTGCCCGCGATGAGGCCGGTGCAGGACTACCAGGCCATCGCCTTGTCCCAACCCTTCCAGAACAACCACCGCCGCACCTCGCCATGTGCCCCGGTGCCGATCTGCCACTCTGGCCGCCCGCTGCCCAGCGCGATCACCGAAATGAACCCGGCATGGCTCGCAGCAACCAGCGTGCGCCCGTCCGCGCTGAGGTCCATGGCGCTGATGGTCGAACCCAGGTAATGCTGCCAATGTTCCGCGCCATCCTCGCCAAACGCCCGCAGGTAACCGTAGGCATCGCCAACGATGTACTCGCCATCACCGGCTACCCCGGCATAAACCCGCGCGCCATCCTGCAGCAACGGTGTGCGCGGGTCTTCGCTGTAGTATTCGGTATCCAGCCCCGGCAGGTCCGCCACGCGTACCCCCAGGGTGCCGCCGTTGTAGAAGTGGCAGGCATTGATGATCAGTTGGTCGCCGCTGCGGTTGAACAGGGCGAAATGCGGGTACTCGCCGCCTGGGCCGATCTCTGCCACGGCTTGCAGTTGGTCGTTCAGAACCAGATGGCGGCTGCTCTGTTCGCCGACCACGATCAGCCGGCCATCCGGCGACACCGCGCCATGCTCCATGGCCAGCCCCAGGCCGATATCGTCCGGGTCGGTGCCTTCGGCCAGCGCTTCGAGCACCTGCGACTCACGTGGCAGCAACCGCGTAGCCCCCTCGGCGGCAAGCAGGAAAATGCCCTCGGCGCTGACCAGCAGCACCCGCTGGCCGTCCGCGAAAGGCACCAGCGTGGTGGGTGTCGGCGGCAGGTCGAACGGTTCGAACGGGTAACCCGCTGGCAGGCCTTCCAGCCCGTTCGGCCAGGGCAGGCGAGCAACCTGCGGGCCGCCCCAGCCATCGGTAACCCGTACCCCCTCGGCGTTGGCCAAGGCAAAGTAGCGGCGCTGCGGGCAGCGGCCAAAGTGCTCGATACCAATCACCGGGGTCACAGCCTGTTGATCGATGCGCACCACCTGGCCCTTTTCATACGGCATGCCGATGCGCGCCAGCAGGCTGCCATCGTCCAGCAGCAGGACGTTGCAGATGCCTTGCCCGTGGGCGTCGAGCAGGGGCACCAGCGGCAGGTGCGCTGGCGGCCAGGCCGCGCGGAAGGCCTGGCGTTGCTCTTCGTCGACACCTGGCCGGTTGACGGCCTGCAGGGCGTCCTGCCAGGCATCGAGCAGGTGCTCGGTGGCGGCGTGTTGCGGTTCTTCGAGGTCGTCCCAGCCTTGGGCGCAGCCTTGCGCGACGTAGCGGTTGATGGCCTGGGCATAGGCAGTGACCGCTTGCTGCCATTGCTGCTGGGCATGTTGATCGTTCATGGGCGGATCGGGCTCCTTGTTCCGCTTGCATTTCACACACAGCGCGCATGGTACCTGCAATACGCGGCGGGTTGTGAGGCACGATATTGACGCGTACCATGCGGGCATTCCCTCCAATAACAAACCCGTGCCTCAGCGCGGCCGATACTTGGCCCCTGACGCGCGTCCTTTCGCCATGCCTGCGGAGAACAGAATTCCACCCATGAACGGACCCATCCCCACCGACGTGCCAGCGGCCAGCGATGGCGGCAGCTGGCTGAGCGTGATCGCGCTGGCCCTGGCGGCCTTCATTTTCAACACCACAGAGTTCGTCCCGGTGGCGCTGCTCAGCGACATCGGCAGCAGTTTCGACATGACCACCGCGCAGGTCGGCCTGATGCTGACCATCTACGCCTGGGTGGTAGCCCTGGCCTCGCTGCCGATGATGCTGCTGACACGCAACATCGAGCGGCGGCGCCTGCTGTTGTTCGTGTTCATGGTGTTCATCATCAGCCACCTGTTGTCGTGGCTGTCGCAGAGCTTCGCCATGCTGCTGGTGAGCCGTATCGGCATCGCCCTGTCGCATGCCGTGTTCTGGGCCATCACCGCCTCGTTGGCGGTGCGCGTGGCGCCGCCCGGCCAGCAGGCGAAGGCGCTTGGCCTGCTGGCGACCGGCACCACCCTGGCGATGGTGCTGGGCATCCCGCTGGGCCGCGTGGTCGGCGAAGCGCTGGGCTGGCGCGTGACGTTCCTCAGCATTGCCGGGGTCGCGCTGGCCACCATGCTGTGCCTGATGAAATCGCTGCCGCTGCTGCCCAGCCAGAATTCGGGCTCGTTGCGCAGCCTGCCGATCCTGTTCAAGCGCCCGGCGCTGGTCATCACGTACGTGCTGGTGACGCTGGTGATCACCGCGCAGTTCACCGCCTACAGCTATATCGAGCCGTTCGCCTTGCACGTGGCGCAGATCGGTGGCGAGCGCACCACGCTGCTGTTGTTGCTGTTCGGTGGCGCCGGGGTGTTCGGCTCGCTGCTGTTCAGCCGCTACAGCGACCGCTTCCCGCATGGCTTCCTGGTTGGCTCGATCGGCCTGCTGGCGGCGTGCCTGCTGCTGCTTTTGCCGCTGTCAGGCAACTTCTACCTGTTCGCCGGTTTGAGCATGCTCTGGGGTATTGCGATCCTCAGTTTCAGCCTGGCGCTGCAGTCCAAGACCCTGAAGCTGGCGTCCGATGCGACGGATGTGGCCATGGCACTGTTCTCGGGCATCTACAACATCGGCATCGGTGGCGGGGCGCTGCTGGGCAGTATCGTCAGCAGCCAGATGGGCGTGGCGGATATCGGCATGGTCGGCGGCAGCGTGGCGGTGGTCGGGTTGCTGTTGGCGGTGGCCAGCACCCAGCGGTTTCGCGAGGCGCTGAGCCACTGACACTCGGTGCCAGTGGTGTTTTTTGTGGGTGCGGCGCGCAGCTGCCGCACCGGCGAACAGTGAAATCAGCCAAGCAGTGCAGCCCAGGCCGACACCAGCAGCAACCCCGCCAACCCGCGGTTGAACCACAGTAACCGCCCCGGCGCCTGCAACCAGCGCGCACTGCCCACCCCAAGCAATGCCCAGGCCGTCATGCACGGCAGGGCGATCAGCAGAAACACCAGCGCAAGTTGCCACACCGGCAAGGAAGGCGCCGCAAACACGCCGATCATCGCCACGGCCATCATCCACACTTTCGGGTTGACCACTTGCAGTGACGCTGCACTGAGGGCACCGAACGGCTTGGCTGCGCCTACATCCAGGGGCTGCCCGGCGCTGCGCAGAATGCGCCATGCCAGCCAGCTCAACCACACTACGCCGGCCCAACTCATCACCTGCCTGGCCAGCGGATGGCGCATCAGCACCTCGCCCAGCCCAAGCCCGACCAGCAGTACCACCGCCGCCGCCGCACCGCAGCCCGCCAGGATCGGCGCCACGCTGGCGCGCATGCCTTGCCGCGCGCCATGGGCCAGGATCAGCAGGTTGGTTGGCCCCGGGCTGATGCTGGCGACCAGGGCGAAGAGGATGAACGGCAACAACGAATGCGACATGGCGAAAGGCTCCGATTGAACAGAGGACCATGCTCGGGCATCGCCGCGCGTCAGTCTGGAAGGTTTGTGCAGCGGCGCCGGTAGTCTGCCGGGGTGAGCTGGTAGGCACGGCGGAACCAGCGGCCCAAGTGGCTCTGGTCGGCAAAACCCAGGGCCATGGCCACTTCGGTTGGTGTCTGGCCCTGAGCAAGCAGGCGCCGGGCGCGCGCCAGGCGCAGCTGGATCAGGTAGGCATGCGGCGCCAGGCCGAAGGCGGCCTTGAACGCGCGGGTAAGGCGAAAGCGATCGACGCCGCAGGCCAGCGCCAAGTCGTCCAGGCCGATGTCCTGGTCCAGGTGGGTGTGCAGGTAATCACGCGCCCGCTGCGCGGTCAGCGGCAGGCGCGGGTCGGGGTTCAGGCGCTTGCGCCAGTGCAGGTGGCCGGTCAGGCAGCCGAGCAGGTCATCGGTGGCGGTTTGCCGCACGATACGCAGCTCTTCGCCGTGCACGGCCTGGAAGGCGCGCGCGGTGGCGCCGACCAGGCGGGGGTCATGGCACAGCGGGGAGGCGATACTGGGCAGGCTGTCGCTCGGCGCCTGCTCGAACAACGCCCGCAGTTCGGCCTCCAGCCACTTCGGCTCCAGGTACAGCGTCGAATAGGTAAAGCCCTCATCTGTGGGGGCATGGCCGTTGTGGATATCACCGGGCTCGAGCAGGAACACATGCCCCGGCGTGCTGTGGTGGCGCACCCGCCGGCAATCGAACTGCTGCACGCCCTGTTCGGTGTAGCCGACCAGAAAACTGTCGTGCCAGTGCGGGTCGTAGGCGTGGCCAACGAAATGCGCGCGGACCGACTCGATGCCGGTGTCGGCGTCTTGCTTGAGGTCGATCCAGTTGGGCATGGCGGCAAGGCTGCAGAGGGGTAGGGCAGTTCACCTTATCGCAGAAGCTGGCAGCGGTTTAGAACATTTGTGCAGCGCGGCGCTTCATTGCGGCTGCTGGGCGGCGAAGCGGTCACGCAACCAGATGTGCAACTGCGACACCGCAGGCGACAGCTGCTTGCGGTGCGGGCACACCAAGGTCACCGGGGTGAGTTCGCCCGGGTGCTCGGGCAGCAGCACTTCCAGCTCGCCTGAGGCGACGTTGGCACTCACATCCAGCCATGACTTGTAGGCAATGCCCTCGCCCAGCAGTGCCCAGCGCCGCACCACGTCGGCGTCGTCGCTGAACAGCGGGCCGCTGACCTGCACGGTGCGGTTGCCCAGCCGCCATTTGTCGTAGGTGCGCCCCAGTTGCAGGTACAAAAGGCAGGCGTGTTGCTGCAGGTCATCGAGTGCCTGCGGCCTGCCGTGGCGCGCCAGATAATCAGGCGATGCTACCAGCACACGGCGGTTCCACGGCGCCAGGGGCAGGGCGATGTAGTTGGCTTCTTGGTTGAGGCCATAGCGGATGGCCACGTCCACCGGGTCGCGGAACAGGTCGGCCACCTGGTCGGAGAGGTGGAAGCGCAAGGTCAGCTCGGGGTGTTCGCGGCGGAACTCGCTGAGCCACGGCAGCAGGATGTTGCGCCCAAGGTCCGAGGGCGCCGACACCTGCAGCACGCCGCGCAGGGTCGTGCGCGCACCGTGCAGGTTATCGCGCCCCTGACGCAGGCTCTCCAGCACGCTCAGCGCCGTGGGCAGGTACAGCTCGCCCTCGGCGGTCAGGCGCAGGCTGCGCGTGGTGCGGGCGAACAGGCGTACATCGAGGTCGCGCTCCAGGCGCTTGATCGCGGCGGCAACCTGGCCGGGCAGCAAGTCAGCCTCGTGGGCAGCGGCGGTGAAGCTGCCCAGCGCGCTGCTGCGCACGAACAGCTCGAGATCAGTGATGCGCAGCATTTTCATTCCGTGGGAGAAAGTGTTGCTGCATTCTGCCGCTTTTTCGAATTATCAGGAAAGATACTATGCGCTCCACATCCCGTTCCGTTTAATGGAGTTGCAGCATGGATACCGTTTCCCTGGCCAAGCGCCGCTACACCACCAAGGCCTACGATGCGGCCCGCAAGATTCCCCAGGCCACCGTCGATGCGCTGCTTGAGCAACTGCGCCATAGCCCGTCCTCGGTCAACTCGCAGCCTTGGCACTTCATCGTTGCCGACAGCGCCGAGGGCAAGGCGCGCCTGGCCAAGAGTACGGCCGAGGGTTATGCGTACAACACGCCGAAGATTCTCGATGCCTCCCACGTGATCGTCTTCTGCACCCGTACCGAAATGACCGAAGCGCACCTGGACAGCGTGCTGGAGCAGGAAGCGGCTGACGGGCGTTTTCGTGACGACCAGGCCCGTGCCGGGCAAAACAACAGCCGTCGTCACTACGTGAACCTGCACCGCTTCGACCAGAAAGACCTGCAGCACTGGATGGAGAAACAGACCTACCTGGCCTTGGGCACGGCGTTGCTGGGCGCCGCGGCCCATGGGCTGGATGCCACGCCGATCGAGGGGTTCGACAGCAAGATCATGGACGCTGAGCTGGGCCTGCGTGAGCAGGGTTTCACCAGTGTGGTGGTGTTGAGCCTGGGTTACCGCAGCGAGGCCGATTTCAATGCCGGGCTGAACAAGTCGCGCTTGCCGGCTTCGAAGGTGTTTACTTTTCTTTGATGCGGGGTGGGGCCTAGGTGCCCGCCGAGGTTCTTGCGGGGATATTGAGGCCGGGCGCCGCCCGGCGAAGCGCTTGCCTTGGGATCTTTAGCGCCTTTGAGATCGAGCGCCGCCCGCGCGGCGCATCGCGGGCAAGCCCGCTCCTACATTTGTTGCAACGTGCCATGGCCTGATAGGCCATAGTTGTTAGCCTTGGTGGCTCGACGA
>NZ_JBFPFX010000046.1:0-22354 GCF_047978245.1 Pseudomonas sp. LFS044 | reverse complement strand
TCTTTTGTGGGGCCTTTAGGGCCCCTCCCGCCGCCCCCCCGGCCCCCCCACTGACCCCCGCCGCGGCGGACCCGGTGGGCCCGGCCTCCCCGGCGATAGGGCCAGCACAGGCAACACAAAAAGAGCAGACGAAAAAAAGCCCGCCAGTGTGAGAGCGGGCCAAGGACCTACGAAGATTCTTCTAGCGACCAACTAGCTCCCGCGATAGGTCGAATAGCTGTACGGCGAGATCAGCAGGGGCACGTGGTAGTGCTCCTGCTTCTCGTCGATGCCAAAGCGCAGCACAACAACATCCAGAAACGCCGTGTCGGGCAGCTGTACGCCGCGAGCACGGTAGTAGGCGCCAGCACTGAACTGCAGCTGGTAAACGCCGGTACGGTAGTCATCGCCCTGCAGCAGCGGCGCGTCGACGCGGCCATCGCTGTTGGTCAGGGCAGTGTTCACCAGCTCCAGCTGCTGGCCTTCGACACGGTACAGCTCGACTTTGATCGAGCTGCCCGGGCAGCCGTGAGCAGCATCCAGTACGTGTGTAGTCAAACGTCCCATTGCTTGTCGCCTCTTGTTCAATCTGTGGGCAAAAAATACACAGCCATCGGCACGGCAAAGGGCCTGCGATGGGCGGGAATGGCGTTATTAAGACATTTCAGCTCAGGATTGTACACAATTTTTTAAGCCCATCTGTCGCGGCCCTGCAATCGATGCACGTTGCCGCCAAATCAGGCCCTGTGCAGACCCTCGTCGCATTAACTGACCAACTAGGCAGGTTTCTTGCAACCGATTCTCAGGCGACAAAAGGGAAGAAATGCGGAAAAACAGGCTTACAAAAGATTTCAGAAGTTGTATACAATCAGCCCATCCGGTGGTGCGACATCCCGACGCGGCCCGCCCACCCCCGCACAAACGCACAAGAAGGAAGACTGCAGTGAGCGCTGACTACCCTCGCGACCTGATCGGTTACGGCAACAACCCTCCTCACCCGCAATGGCCGGGCAACGCTCGCATCGCGCTGTCCTTCGTGCTGAATTACGAGGAAGGTGGCGAGCGCAACATCCTGCACGGTGACAAAGAGTCCGAAGCGTTCCTGTCCGAGATGGTCGCCGCCCAGCCGCTGCAGGGCCAGCGCAACATGAGCATGGAGTCGCTGTACGAATACGGCAGCCGCGCCGGTGTGTGGCGCCTGCTCAAGCTGTTCAAGGACAGCGGCGTCCCCCTCACCGTGTTCGCCGTGGCCATGGCCGCACAGCGCCACCCGGATGTGATTCGCGCCATGGTCGAAGCCGGCCATGAGATCTGCAGCCACGGCTACCGCTGGATCGACTACCAGAACATGGACGAGGCCCAGGAGCGCGAGCATATGCTCGAGGCCATCCGCATCCTCACCGAACTGACCGGCGAGCGCCCGGTAGGCTGGTACACCGGCCGCACCGGCCCGAACACCCGCCGCCTGGTCATGGAGGAAGGCGGCTTCCTCTATGACAGCGACACCTACGACGACGACCTGCCCTACTGGGAGCCGAACAACCCGACCGGCAAACCGCACCTGGTGATCCCGTACACCCTCGACACCAACGACATGCGCTTCACCCAGGTGCAGGGCTTCAACTGCGGCGAGCAGTTCTTCCAGTACCTCAAAGACGCCTTCGACGTGCTGTACGAAGAAGGCGCCGAGGCACCGAAAATGCTCTCCATCGGCCTGCACTGCCGCCTGGTCGGCCGCCCGGCGCGCCTGGCCGCGCTGAAGCGCTTCGTCGACTACGCCAAGAGCCACGACCAGGTCTGGTTCGCCCGTCGTGCGGACATCGCCCGCCACTGGCACGCCACCCACCCGTACAAGAAAGAGAACGCCTGATGACCGCCTTCAAGACCCTCAAGCCATCGACCCTGGACCGTGACGCCTTCGTCAAGGCCTTCGCTGACATCTACGAGCACTCGCCGTGGGTCGCCGAAAAAGCCTATGACCTCGGTCAACTGGGCGAGCTGGACGAGATCGAGGCGCTGCACCAGCGCATGAGCGACATCCTGCTCAGCGCCAACCAAGCAGACCAGCTGGCCCTGATCAACGCTCACCCGGACCTGGCTGGCAAAGCCGCCGTGCAGGGCGAGCTGACCGAATCGAGCACCAACGAGCAGGCCGGCGCCGGTATCCACCAGTGCATTGCCGAAGAGTTCGCCCGGTTCACCGAGCTGAACGATGCCTACAAGGCCAAATTCCAGTTCCCGTTCATCATGGCGGTCAAGGGCAGCAACCGGCACCAGATCCTCGCCGCTTTCGAAAAACGCATTCACAACGACGCGGATGCCGAGTTCAAGGAAGCCCTGGCGCAGATCAACCTGATCGCCCTGTTCCGCTTGCTGCAGCTGTAATCGCCACAGCAACGAAAGAGCCTTATCCAGAATAACGAACATAGAAGAGATAACCGCATGCGCACCCTGATGATCGAGCCCCTGACCAAAGAAGCCTTCGCCGCCTTCGGTGACGTTATCGAAACCGATGGCAGTGACCACTTCATGATCAACAATGGCTCGACCATGCGCTTTCACAAGCTCGCCACGGTCGAGACCGCCGAGCCTGAAGACAACGCGATCATCAGCATCTTCCGCGCCGACGCGCAGGACATGCCGCTGACCGTGCGCATGCTGGAACGCCATCCGCTGGGCAGCCAGGCTTTCATCCCGCTGCTCGGCAACCCCTTTCTGATCGTGGTCGCGCCGGTTGGCGATGCACCTGTATCAGGCTTGGTCCGTGCCTTCCGCAGTAATGGCAGGCAGGGCGTCAATTACCATCGCGGCGTTTGGCACCACCCGGTGCTTACGATCGAAAAGCGGGATGATTTCCTGGTGGTTGATCGCAGTGGTTCTGGCAACAACTGCGATGAGCATTACTTCACCGAGGAACAGATGCTGATCCTCAATCCCCACCAATAAGAAAAGGTCGGTCATCGTTTGGTGACTGGCAGAGGTACATACTGTGGAAGCACACCTTCACGAATGGCTGAACCTGAGCATTCGCTGGGTTCACATGATCACCGGGGTCGCCTGGATCGGTGCATCGTTCTACTTCGTCTGGCTGGAAAACAACCTGAACCGGAGCAATCCGCGTGACGGGCTGTCGGGTGACCTCTGGGCCATCCACGGCGGTGGTATCTACCACCTCGAGAAGTACAAGCTGGCGCCGCCGAAGATGCCCGAGAACCTGCACTGGTTCAAATGGGAAGCCTACTTCACCTGGATGTCTGGTATCGCGCTGCTGTGCGTGGTGTTCTACTGGAACCCGACCCTGTACCTGCTGGCCCCTGGCAGCACCCTGAGCGGTGCCGAGGGCGTGGCCATCGGTATCGGTTCGCTGGTGGCCGGCTGGTTCATCTACGACCTGCTCTGCGATTCGCCATTGGGCAAACGCCCGGCGCTGCTTGGCGGCGTGCTGTTCGTACTGATCATCGCCGCGTGCTGGGGCTTCAGCCAAGTGTTCAGCGGCCGTGGCGCGTACCTGCACACCGGCGCCATCATCGGCACCATCATGGTCGGTAACGTGTTCCGCATCATCATGCCTGCCCAGCGCCAGCTGGTAGCCGCGATCGAAGCCAACACCACCCCCGACCCACGCCTGCCGGCCAAGGGCCTGCTGCGTTCGCGTCACAACAACTACTTCACCCTGCCGGTGCTGTTCATCATGATCAGCAACCACTTCCCGAGCACCTACGGTAGCCAGTACAACTGGCTGATCCTGGCCGGCATTGCTGTAGCTGCGGTACTGATCCGCCACTACTTCAACACCCGCCACGACAGCGCCAAGTACGCCTGGACCCTGCCTGTCGGTGCCCTGGCGATGATCTGCCTGGCTTACGTCACCGGCCCCAAGCCGATGGCTGTTGCACCTGAGCAGGCGGCGGCGAAGGTTGAGTACCAACCACTGCCGGCGACCGCCGTGGGTGGCAAGACCGCTGCCGAGCAGCGCGCCGAGGACGCTGCCAAGGCAGCTCAAGCCCCAGCGGCAACCGAGGCTCCGGCCCAGGCCACTGCCCAGGCAGGCGGCGATGCCTTCGACAAGATCCACACTGTCATCCAGGAACGCTGCACCGTGTGCCACTCGTCCAAACCGACCAGCCCACTGTTCAGCGCCGCACCTGCCGGCGTGATGTTCGACACCCCGCAGCAGATCCAGGCCCAGGCCGCGCGCATTCAGGCGCAAGCGGTTGCCAGCCAGATCATGCCGCTGGGCAACATCACCCAGATGACCGCCGAAGAGCGCAAGCTCGTCGGTGACTGGATCGCCAAAGGCGCTCAAGTCAACTGATACACCTCTCCTGCCGGGCGTCCGCGCGCCCTGGCAGGGGCGGCCTTGCGCCGCAAACAGGGCCGGCACTGCCGGCCCGAATTACAAGCAATACGCAACAAGCAAGCATCGAGCGCCCAGGCCAATCGCCTGGCGCTTGGATCCGAGAATAAAAACAAAACTCGAGGTGCTGCATGTCCGAGTCACGCAAGGCGTACATTCCTGTTGCGCCGCCGCGAGAGCCTCTGCCCCTGTTCCAACTGATCCTGGTTGGCCTGCAACACGTTCTGCTGATGTACGGAGGGGCGATTGCCGTGCCTTTGATCATTGGCCAGGCTGCCGGATTGTCCCGTGAAGAAGTCGCTTTCCTGATCAACGCCGACCTGCTGGTCGCAGGCGTCGCCACCATCATCCAGTCGTTCGGTATCGGCCCGGTAGGGATCCGCATGCCGGTGATGATGGGCGCCAGTTTCGCTGCCGTCGGCAGCATGGTGGCCATGGCTGGCATGCCTGGCGTGGGCCTGCAGGGGATCTTCGGGGCGACCATCGCCGCCGGGTTCTTCGGCATGCTGATCGCGCCGTTCATGTCCAAGGTCGTACGCTTCTTCCCACCGCTGGTCACCGGCACCGTCATTACCTCGATCGGCCTCTCGCTGTTCCCGGTTGCGGTCAACTGGGCCGGTGGCGGCCATGAGGCAGAAGCCTTCGGCTCGCCGATCTACCTGATGGTGGCGGGCCTGGTGCTGGCCGTGATCCTGCTGATCAACCGCTTCATGCGTGGCTTCTGGGTCAACGTGTCGGTGCTGGTGGGCATGGGCCTGGGCTACATCCTGGCGGGCTCCATCGGCATGGTTGACCTGTCCGGCCTGAACGAAGCACCGTGGCTGCAAGTGGTCACCCCACTGCACTTCGGCATGCCGACCTTCAGCCTGGCACCGATCCTGTCGATGTGCCTGGTGGTGGTGATCATCTTCGTCGAGTCCACCGGCATGTTCCTCGCCCTGGGCAAGGTGACCGATCGTGAAGTCACCCCTGGCATGCTTCGCCGTGGCCTGCTGTGCGACGCCGGTGCGTCGTTCATTGCCGGGTTCTTCAACACCTTCACCCACTCCTCCTTTGCGCAGAACATCGGCCTGGTGCAGATGACCGGGGTACGTTGCCGCTTCGTCACCATCGTGGCTGGCGGGCTGCTGATCCTGCTCAGCCTGCTGCCCAAGGCCGCCTTCCTGATTGCCTCGATCCCGCCTGCGGTACTGGGCGGCGCGTCCATCGCCATGTTCGGCATGGTCACCGCCACCGGGATCAAGATCCTCCAGGAAGCGGACATCGGCGACCGTCGCAACCAGCTGCTGGTTGCGGTCAGTGTGGGCTTCGGCCTGATCCCTGTGGTGCGCCCGGAGTTCTTCGCGCAGATGCCGCAGTGGATGGAACCCATCACCCACAGTGGCATCGCCATGGCCACGGTCAGTGCCTTGGTGCTGAATGTGCTGTTCAACATCCTCGGTGGCGCTGATCGCGCGGCGCATAACGACGCCTGCCACCAGCATTGAGTTGCAGGGCGGCGCAATGCCGCCCTTTCTCGTCTTTCGCAACAACCGCTGTGCCGTCGGCCCGCCGGAATGGGCTGCCCGGGGCGCCTGCGCGCCGAAAACACCGCCAACAAAAACAATAAGTCCGGGAATCACAACATGAAGCGCATCGCATCAAGCCTGTTGCTGGGCAGCAGCCTGCTGGCCACCCTCCCCGCGCACGCAGGCGAATGGCTGCTGTGGCATGGCGAAAGCCTGACCTATCTGTACGGCAAGGACTTCAAGGTCAACCCTGATATCCAGCAGACCATCACGTTCGAGCACGCCAACAAATGGAAGTACGGCGACACCTTCCTGTTCGTCGACAAGATCTTCTACAACGGCAAGCCCGACGCCAGCAAAGGCGTGACCACCTACTACGGTGAATTCAGCCCGCGCCTGTCGTTCGGCAAGATCTTCGACCAGAAGCTGGCCTTCGGCCCGGTCAAGGACGTGTTGCTGGCCATGACCTACGAGCGCGGCGAAGGCGACAACGAGGCCTACCTGATCGGCCCCGGCTTCGACCTGGACATTCCCGGCTTCAACTATTTCACCCTGAACTTCTACGTGCGCAACACCGAGGGCGGCCGCCCCGGTGACAACGTCTGGCAGATCACGCCCGGCTGGTCCTATACCATCCCCGTCGGCCGATCGGACATTCTGATCGACGGCTACATGGACTGGGTACCCGACAACGACCAGAACCGCCGCGGCACCTACCACGCCAACCTGCACTTCAACCCGCAGGTCAAATACGACCTGGGCAAGGCGCTTAACCTGGGCGCCAAGCAGCTGTATGTCGGCTTCGAATACAGCTACTGGAAGGACAAATATGGCATCGACAGCCGCGGCAACCTGGAGAGCAACCAGAGCGTTGCCAGTGCACTGATCAAGGTGCATTTCTGAAAACTTGATCAAACGCCCAAGTTTGATTCACTGTGCTTCAGGACGGAGCACTTGAGGCCCGGCGCGCAAGCCAGTAATCTGCGCGCCCCCTCGATCAGGGCAGGACGGATCCTGCCCGCGTTTGCTGACCGCTCAGTCAATGAATTCGGGCGGTTAGCCAACGTGTTGCCAGCCTGAAATACCCATTTTCAACCGTTCGGAACGAGTCGAGCAGGAAGGTTGTAGCTAACCCGGGAAAGTTGGCGCAGCTCTTGCCAAATAGCTGTGGCCTATCGAAAAAAGCTGACTCAAAAGACAAAAACAGCGCCACCACCGAGCGCTGACAACAGATCAATCAAGGGAGCGACATCTGCAATGCGTACCATCAACAGCCTGATTCTCGCGGGCGGCCTGCTGGCCTGCGGCACCACCTATGCCGACGACCTGCTGCAGTGGCAGAACAACAGCCTGACCTACCTGTGGGGCAAGAACTTCAAGGTCAACCCGGCAATCCAGCAAACCGTGACCTTCGAGCACGCCGATGGCTGGAAGTACGGCGACAACTTCATCTTCGTCGACAAGATTTTCTACAACGGCAAGAAGGACGCCGGTAACGGCGACAACACCTATTACGGCGAAATCAGCCCGCGCTTGTCGTTCGGCAAGATCTTCGACCAGAAGCTGGCCTTCGGCCCGGTCAAGGACGTGCTGCTGGCGATGACCTACGAGTTCGGCGAAGGTGATACCGAGTCCTACCTGATCGGCCCGGGCTTCGACCTGGATATCCCAGGCTTCGACTACTTCCAGCTGAACTTCTACCAGCGCACTACCGATGGCAGCCGCGCAGGTGACAATGTCTGGCAGATCACCCCGGTGTGGTCCTACACCATCCCTGTAGGCTCGTCCGACATCCTCATCGACGGTTTCATGGACTGGGTGGTCGACAACGACGAGAACCGCCGTGGCGAATACCACGCCAACCTGCACTTCAACCCGCAGGTCAAATATGACCTGGGCAAGGCGTTGCACCTGGGTGACAAGCAGCTGTACGTGGGTTTCGAGTATGACTACTGGAAGAACAAGTACGGTATCAAGGATTCCGACGGGTTCACCACCGACCAGAACACGGCGAGCTTGCTGGTCAAGGTTCATTTCTGATAGCGGGGCTGCTCTGCAGCCCATCGCCGGCAAGCCGGCTCCTACAGAGACAGCGCCGCGCCTAAGCTAGGTGGGGTACCTGTGGGAGCCGGCTTGCCGGCGATCCGGGGCTTGCCCCGGCCATACGCATCAGGTGGCTGGCTTTACCGCCCGCCACAGCTTGCCGGCCAGCGCTACGATAGCGAGCACCGCAGCACCCGCAACAATCCCCACACCGCCGTTGAGCAACGCCCCGGTCAACGCCCCGCCCCGCCCTTCACTGAACGCCTCGATGGCATGATGCAGCGGCGCAACCCCGTGCACCAGAATCCCGCCACCGACCAAAAACATCGCCGCAGTGCCGATCACCGACAGGCTCTTCATCATGTACGGCGCGGCCCGCAGGATGCCGTTACCCACCGCTTGGGCCACCCTGGAAGCCTTCTGGGTCATCCACAAGCCCAGGTCATCGAGCTTGACGATACCGCCTACCAGCCCGTAGACACCCACGGTCATGACAACGGCGATGCCCGACAGCACGATGATCTGCTGGGTCAGCGGCGCGTCGGCTACCGTGCCCAAGGTAATGGCGATGATTTCGGCCGAGAGGATAAAGTCGGTGCGCACCGCGCCCTTGATCTTGGTTTTCTCATAAGCCACCAGGTCAACGTTCGGGTCTGCCACCGCCTCACTGTGCGAACTGTGCTGCTCGGCGTCTTCCTTCTTGCTATGCAGGAACTTGTGCGCGAGCTTTTCAAAGCCCTCGAAACACAGGTATGCGCCACCGATCATCAGCAACGGGGTCACTGCCCAGGGGATGAACGCGCTGATCAGCAGCGCCGCTGGCACCAGGATCGCCTTGTTGACGAACGAGCCCTTGGCTACCGCCCACACCACCGGGATCTCACGCTCGGCACGCACGCCGGTTACCTGCTGGGCATTGAGCGCCAGGTCGTCGCCCAGCACGCCCGCGGTTTTCTTCGCCGCGACCTTGGTCATCAGCGAAACGTCATCGAGCACCGTGGCGATGTCGTCGATCAGTACCAGTAGACTGCTTCCTGCCATGTTTGCCTGTTTCCCGTGAAGTGAGTGGGCCGGAGTCTAGCCGAAAGTCGCTGCCTTGAGCGCCCCTCGGGCCCGGTGCTACCATGCCCGATCCCTCTTAGAGGTGGCCAGACACGAGGAAGATCCCTGACCATGAGCACCATTCGCGAGCGCAACAAGGAACTGATCCTGCGCGCGGCCAGCGAGGAATTCGCCGACAAGGGCTTCGCCGCCACCAAGACCAGCGATATCGCGGCCAAGGCCGGCCTGCCCAAGCCCAACGTGTACTACTACTTCAAATCCAAGGACAACCTCTACCGCGAGGTCCTGGAGAGCATCATCGCGCCGATCATGCAGGCGTCGACGCCGTTCAATGCCGACGGTGACCCCAAAGAAGTATTGAGTGCGTACATCCGCTCGAAAATCCGCATCTCGCGCGACTTGCCCCATGCCTCCAAGGTTTTCGCCAGCGAGATCATGCACGGCGCACCGCACCTTTCGCCCAACCAGGTGGAGCAGCTCAACGAGCAGGCACGCCACAACATCGAATGCATCCAGCGCTGGATCGAGCGCGGGCAAATTGCCAAAGTCGATGCGCACCATCTGATGTTCAGCATCTGGGCGGCGACCCAGACCTATGCGGATTTCGACTGGCAGATTTCCGTGATCACCGGCAAGGCCAAGCTGGCCGACAGTGATTATGAAGCAGCAGCCGAGACCATCATTCGGCTTGTGCTCAAGGGCTGTGAGCCCGAGGCCGCCTGACAGGGCCCAAGGGGCTGCTCTGCAGCCCAATCGCCGGCAAGCCAGCTGCCACAGGTACTCCACACTATCTGGTAGCGGTGGTGTACCTGTGGGAGCCGGCTTGCCGGCGATGAGGCCAATACAACCTATAGAGATTTAGGCCGCTACACCCGCATCCGCCTTCAACCCCACTTCTTCGATCGCACTGATCGCACACTGCTCGTCGATATCCGACGTATCCCCGCTGATCCCCACCGCACCCAGCACTTTACCGTCCTGATCGCGAACCAGCACGCCACCCGGCGCTGGCACCACCGGCCGTTCACCCAAACCATTCAACGCCGCGAAAAACGCCGGCCGCTGCTGCGCATCCAGCGCCAGCAGCCGCGAGCCCTTGCCCAGGGCAATCGCCCCCCAGGCCTTGCCTGTGGCCACTTCAGGGCGGATCAGGCTGGCGCCATCTTCGCGCTGCAAAGCCAGCACATGCCCACCGGCATCCAGCACCACCACGGTCAACGGCGCTGCATTGATCTTGCGGCCTGCCGCCAGTGCGGCGTTTACCAGGCTGACAGCGACTTTGAGGTTCAAAACGTTCATGGAAAGGTCCTCTTCTTGTTGTGAGAAGCCCTGAGGGCAGTTGAAAATCGATCAACCAAATAGAACACAACTGAAATCACTTTTGTATACAATAAATTGAAACGATCGTATGCGATGACGCAAATCGCCGTTTTCCTGGGCGCTCGGACGAAAGCAACCTCCCCCGATGAAAACCCATTGACCTGAACCGCCAGGCGTGAATACACTCTGGCACAAAGCAAGTTGTATACAATTACAAAATCGATGAGGCACAACCCATGAGCAAAATGAGAGCAATCGATGCAGCCGTTCTGGTCATGCGCCGTGAAGGTGTAGATACCGCGTTCGGCATCCCAGGGGCTGCCATCAACCCGTTGTACTCGGCCCTGAAGAAAGTCGGTGGCATCGATCACGTCCTCGCTCGTCACGTTGAAGGCGCCTCGCACATGGCCGAGGGTTACACCCGCGCCAACCCGGGCAACATCGGCGTGTGCATCGGCACCTCCGGCCCAGCCGGCACCGACATGGTCACCGGCCTGTACAGTGCATCGGCCGACTCCATCCCGATTCTCTGCATCACCGGCCAGGCCCCGCGTGCACGCCTGCACAAGGAAGACTTCCAGGCGGTCGATATCACCAGCATCGTCAAGCCGGTGACCAAGTGGGCGACCACCGTTCTGGAGCCAGGCCAGGTGCCTTACGCCTTCCAGAAGGCCTTCTATGAAATGCGCACCGGCCGCCCAGGCCCTGTGCTGATCGACCTGCCATTCGACGTGCAGATGGCCGAAATCGAATTCGACATCGACGCCTACGAGCCGCTGGCCGTCAACAAGCCGTCCGCTACCCGCGTGCAGGCTGAAAAAGCCCTGGCCCTGCTCAACGACGCCGAGCGCCCACTGCTGGTGGCCGGTGGCGGCATCATCAACGCCGACGCCAGCGACAAGCTGGTCGAGTTCGCCGAACTGACCGGCGTACCGGTTATCCCGACCCTGATGGGCTGGGGCACCATCCCGGACGACCATGAACTGATGGTCGGCATGGTCGGCCTGCAGACTTCGCACCGCTATGGCAACGCCACCCTGCTGAAATCCGACCTGGTGTTCGGTATCGGTAACCGCTGGGCCAACCGCCACACCGGTTCGGTAGATGTCTACACCGAAGGCCGCAAGTTCGTGCACGTCGACATCGAACCGACCCAGATCGGCCGCGTGTTCACCCCGGACCTGGGTATCGTTTCGGACGCTGGCAAGGCGCTGGACGTGTTCCTCGAAGTGGCCCGCGAGTGGAAAGCCGCCGGCAAACTGAAGTGCCGCAAGGCGTGGCTGCAAGACTGCCAGGAACGCAAGTCGAGCCTGCAGCGCAAGACCCACTTCGACAACGTGCCGGTCAAGCCGCAGCGTGTGTACGAAGAAATGAACCAAGTGTTCGGCAAGGACACCACCTACGTCAGCACCATCGGCCTGTCGCAGATCGCCGGTGCGCAGTTCCTGCACGTGTACAAGCCACGTCACTGGATCAACTGCGGCCAGGCCGGCCCGCTGGGCTGGACCATCCCTGCAGCGCTGGGTGTGGTCAAGGCCGACCCGAAACGCAAGGTCGTCGCACTGTCGGGTGACTACGACTTCCAGTTCATGATCGAAGAGCTGGCCGTGGGCGCGCAGTTCAACCTGCCGTATGTCCATGTACTGGTGAACAACGCCTACCTGGGCCTGATCCGCCAGGCGCAGCGTGGCTTCGACATGGATTACTGTGTACAACTGGCGTTCGAGAACATCAACTCCACCGACGCCGCCACCTACGGTGTCGACCACGTCGCCGTGGTCGAAGGCCTGGGCTGTAAGGCCATCCGCGTGTTCGAGCCAGGCCAGATCGCGCCTGCCCTGCTCAAGGCACAGAAAATGGCCGAAGAGTTCCGCGTGCCGGTGGTG
Organism: Pseudomonas sp. LFS044; assembly: GCF_047978245.1. Classification (NCBI taxonomy): domain Bacteria; kingdom Pseudomonadati; phylum Pseudomonadota; class Gammaproteobacteria; order Pseudomonadales; family Pseudomonadaceae; genus Pseudomonas; species Pseudomonas sp. LFS044. The sequence continues at coordinate 10,199 of NZ_JBFPFX010000046.1, read as the reverse complement.
GTCGAAGTGATTCTCGAGCGTGTGACCAACATTTCCATGGGCACCGAGATCAACGCGGTCAACGAGTTCGAAGACCTGGCCCTGGTCGGTAACGACGCGCCAACCGCCATCTCGCTGCTGGACTGATCGCCTGACGCCCCCAGGCACGCCCTGGGGGCCTTCAACGCAAGGAGACAACTCATGCCTCGCTTCGCTGCCAACCTGTCCATGCTGTTCACCGAACAGGACTTCCTGGCCCGCTTCAAGGCTGCCGCCGATGCTGGTTTCAGCGGCGTCGAATACCTCTTCCCGTATGACTTCAGCGCGGCTGAAATCAAACAGCAGCTCGATGCGCACGGCCTGACCCAGGTGCTGTTCAACCTGCCGGCCGGCGACTGGGCCAAAGGCGAGCGTGGCATCACCTGCCACCCCGACCGCGTGGAAGAGTTCCGCGCCGGTGTCGACAAGGCCATCGAATACGCCAAGGTGCTGGGCAACACCCAGGTCAACGCCCTGGCCGGCATCCGGCCGCAAGGCTTGCAGTGCGCCGACGTACGCAAGACCTTCGTCGACAACCTAAAGTTTGCCGCCGAAAAATTGAAAGCCGCAGGGATCCGCCTGGTCATGGAAATGATCAACACCCGCGACATCCCAGGCTTCTACCTGAACACCACCCAACAGGCGCTGGAAATCCAGGCCGAAGTCGGCAGTGACAACCTGTTCCTGCAGTACGACATCTACCACATGCAGATCATGGAAGGTGACCTGGCGCGCACCATGGAAGCCAACCTGCAGCTGATCAACCACATCCAGCTGGCCGACAACCCGGGCCGCAACGAACCGGGTACCGGCGAGATCAACTACCGCTTCCTGTTCGAGCACCTGGACCGCATCGGTTACCAGGGCTGGATTGGCGCGGAGTACAAGCCGCTGACCACGACCGAAGCCGGTCTGGGCTGGCTGAAAACCCATAACGCAATCTAAAGGCTAGAACATCGAACCTGTGGGAGCGGGCTTGCCCGCGAATGCAGTAGTGGCTTCACAGCCGCTTTCGCGGGCAAGCCCGCTCCCACAAGGTCCGGGTTGCACTTGAGATTCAATAATTACAAAGAGGCAAATTCTCATGGCTAAAATCGGTTTCCTCGGCACCGGCATCATGGGCAAACCCATGGCCCAGAACCTGCAAAAAGCAGGTCACAGCATCTTCGTTTCCACCCACCACGACGCCGCCCCGGCAGACCTGATCGCCGCTGGCGCAGTGGCCCTGGCCAACCCGAAAGAGGTTGCCCAGGAAGCCGAGTTCATCATCATCATGGTCCCGGACACCCCGCAGGTCGAAAGCGTCCTGTTCGGCGAAAACGGCGTGGCCGAAGGTGTCGGCCCGAACAAGGTGGTGATCGACATGAGCTCGATCTCGCCGACCGCCACCAAGGCCTTCGCCGAGAAGATCAAGGCCACTGGCGCCGCCTACCTGGACGCCCCGGTGTCCGGCGGCGAAGTCGGTGCCAAGGCCGCGACCCTGAGCATCATGGTCGGTGGCTGCCCGAAAGCCTTCGAGCGCGCCCTGCCGCTGTTCGAAGCCATGGGCAAGAACATCACCCGCGTCGGCGGCAACGGCGACGGCCAGACTGCCAAGGTGGCCAACCAGATCATCGTCGCCCTGAACATCCAGGCCGTCAGTGAAGCCCTGCTGTTCGCCGCCAAGAACGGCGCCGACCCAGCCAAGGTCCGTGAAGCACTGATGGGCGGCTTCGCTTCGTCGAAAATCCTCGAAGTGCATGCCGAACGCATGATCAAAGGCACCTTCGACCCAGGCTTCCGCATCAACCTGCACCAGAAGGACCTCAACCTGGCCCTGCAAGGCGCCAAGGAACTGGGCATCAACCTGCCCAACACCTCCAACGCCCAGCAAGTGTTCAGCACCTGCGTGGCACTGGGCGGCGGCAACTGGGACCACTCGGCGCTGATCAAAGGCCTGGAACACATGGCCAACTTCTCGATCCGCGGCGAAGGCAAATAAGCTGAATTCGGGGGCTGTTGCGCAGCCCCCGCACCGAGCAACACCCGCCCCTGGTTCGGCCTGCACGGAGGCAGTTCCAGGGGCGTTTTCGATTCTGCAGAACAACAATAATTGGGAGCCTGCCATGTCGGTCGATCCGCAAAAACTTCTCCGCGACCTGTTCGACACAGCCATCGCCGCCGCCCACCCACGCCAAGTCCTCGAACCCTACCTGCCCGCCGACCGTAGCGGCCGGGTCATCGTCATCGGCGCCGGCAAGGCCGCAGCCGCCATGGCCGAAGTGGTCGAAAAAAGCTGGCAGGGCGAAGTCTCCGGGCTGGTGGTCACCCGTTACGGTCATGGCGCCAACTGCCAGAAGATCGAAGTGGTCGAAGCCGCCCACCCGGTCCCTGATGCCGCCGGGCTGGCCGTGGCCAAGCGCGTGCTGGAACTGGTCAGCAACCTCAACGAAGACGACCGCGTCATCTTCCTGCTTTCCGGCGGTGGTTCCGCCCTGCTGGCGTTGCCAGCCGAAGGCCTGACCCTGGCCGACAAGCAACACATCAACAAGGCGCTGCTCAAGTCCGGCGCCACCATCGGCGAGATAAACTGCGTGCGCAAGCACCTCTCGGCGATCAAGGGCGGCCGCCTGGCCAAGGCCTGCTGGCCGGCCACCGTCTACACCTATGCCATTTCCGATGTGCCTGGCGACCTGGCCACAGTCATCGCCTCCGGCCCCACCGTGGCCGACCCGAGCACCTCGGCTGACGCCCTGGCGATCCTCAAGCGCTACAACATCGAAGCGCCCAGGGCGGTCATCGACTGGCTCAACAACCCGGCCTCGGAAACCGTCAAGGCCGACGACCCGGCCCTGGCCCGCAGCCATTTCCAGCTGATCGCCAAGCCCCAGCAATCGCTCGAGGCCGCCGCGGTAAAAGCCCGCCAGGCCGGCTTCAGCCCGCTGATCCTCGGCGACCTGGAAGGCGAATCGCGCGAAGTGGCCAAAGTGCATGCCGGCATCGCCCGGCAGATCGTCCTGCACGGCCAGCCGCTCAAGGCGCCTTGCGTAATCCTGTCTGGCGGCGAAACCACCGTCACCGTGCGCGGCAATGGCCGTGGCGGGCGCAACGCCGAGTTTTTGCTCAGCCTCACCGAAAGCCTCAAGGGCCTGCCGGGCGTGTATGCCCTGGCCGGTGACACCGACGGCATCGACGGCTCGGAAGAGAACGCCGGCGCCTTCATGACGCCCTGCAGCTACGCCCGCGCCGAAGCCCTGGGCCTGTCGGCCAGCGATGAGCTGGACAACAACAACGGCTACGGCTACTTCGCCGCACTCGATGCGCTGATCGTCACCGAACCGACCCGCACCAACGTCAACGACTTCCGCGCCATCCTGATCCTCGAGACTGCACAATCATGACGCCTGATAAAAAAGTCAAAATCCTCGCCACCCTCGGCCCTGCGATCAATGGCATCGATGACATCCGCCAGCTGGTCGAAGCCGGGGTGAACATCTTCCGCCTCAACTTCAGCCACGGCGAACACGCCGACCACGCCCTGCGCTACCAGTGGATCCGCGAAGTCGAGCAGCAGCTGAATTACCCGCTGGGCATTCTGATGGACCTGCAGGGGCCGAAACTGCGCGTTGGCCGCCTGGCCGAAGGCAAGGTGCAACTGCAGCGCGGCCAGTCACTGCGCCTGGACCTGGACGCGACGCCCGGCAACAACGAGCGGGTCAACCTGCCCCACCCGGAAATCATCGCCGCGCTGCAGCCCGGCATGGACCTGCTGGTGGACGACGGCCGCCTGCGCCTGCGGGTGACCGCCAAGCACGCCGACGCTATCGATACCACCGTGCTGAACGGCGGTGAGTTGTCCGACCGCAAGGGCGTCAACGTGCCGCAAGCGGTGCTGGACCTCTCCCCGCTCACCGAAAAGGACCGCCGCGACCTGGCCTTCGGCCTGGAGCTGGGTGTGGACTGGGTGGCACTGTCGTTCGTGCAGCGCCCGGAAGACATCCTTGAGGCGCGCCAGCTGATCGGCGACCGCGCCTACCTGATGGCCAAGATCGAGAAGCCATCGGCGGTCGAGCAGCTGCAGGCCATCGCCGAGCTGTCCGACGCCATCATGGTGGCGCGTGGCGACCTGGGCGTGGAAGTACCGGCCGAGAGCGTGCCGCACATTCAGAAAAGTATCATCGGCACGTGCCGCCAGCTGGGTAAACCGGTAGTGGTCGCCACGCAGATGCTCGAGTCGATGCGCTTCTCGCCGGCACCGACCCGGGCCGAAGTCACCGACGTGGCCAACGCCGTGGCCGAAGGCGCCGATGCGGTGATGCTGTCGGCCGAAACGGCCTCGGGTGACTACCCGCTGGAAGCCGTGCAGATGATGAGCAAGATCATCCGCCAGGTGGAAAACGGCCCGGACTACCAGGCCCAGCTCGACGTTGGCCGGCCGAAGGCCGAGGCCACCGTGTCGGACGCCATCAGTTGCGCGATCCGCCGTATCAGCGGCATTCTGCCGGTAGCCGTGCTGGTCAACTACAGCGAGTCGGGCGCCTCGACCCTGCGCGCTGCACGCGAGCGGCCACGCGCACCGATCCTCAACCTGACGCCAAACCTGATCACCGCCCGCCGCCTGAGCGTGGCCTGGGGCGTGCACTCGGTGGTCAACGACCGCCTGCGCCAGGTCGACGAAATCTGCTCGACCGCGCTGGAGATCGCCCAGGCACAAGGCATGGCCAGCCGTGGCGACACGCTGCTGATCACCGCCGGCGTGCCTTTCGGCAAGCCGGGTTCGACTAATACGCTGCGGATCGAGACCTTGGTCTGAGATTGTTGGGGGCGCTCTGCGCCCCTTTCGCCGGCAAGCCGGCTCCCACCGGTACTCTGCTGCTCTTGAAAGCGCCGCTGTACCTGTGGGAGCTGGCTTGCCAGCGAATGGAGGGCAAAAGCCCTCACCTTGTACCCATTACAAAACCCTGCGGAAAACCGAGGCCCAAAGAGGCCCACCGCTCATCAATCAACCTTACCGACTGCCCATGTACAGCAAAAATTTCGTCAACCCGTGCCCCGACTGGGCCACGGCGCTGCTCAACGGTTTCAGCCAGGTGCTGCTGCTGCGCAACCCCCTGTGCGGCCTGTGCTGCCTGCTGGCCATCCTGCTGACCGCTCCCAACCTGGTCGGCGGCGCCCTGCTCGGTGCCCTCGCCGGCTTGCTGACGGCCCAGCGCCGCGGCTACGACCGCGCCGACCGCCAGGCCGGGCTGTACTGCTACAACGGCGTACTGATCGGCATCCTGGTCAGCGCGGTGCTGCCGTGGTCGGCAATCATGCCGCCGCTGATCATCGCGGCCGGCGGCCTGTCCAGCATCATCACCCACCAATGGCGCAAGCGCGGCGGCAAGTTGCTGATCGCTTATACCGCGCCGTTCGTGCTACTGGGCTGGGGCACCCTGCTGATCGCTGCACCCTCGACTGCCATGTTTGCCGAGCCAGACCCGCTGTACGCCCTGGCGCGCGGTGTCGGCCAGATTTTCCTGCTTGATAATCCATTGGCCGGGCTGCTGATTATCGTCGGCATGTTCATTGCCAACCCCTATGCGGCCATGTGGGCCGTGATCGGCTCGGCCATCGGCGGCGGCGTGGCGTTGCTGGCTGAGCAGACACAGGCTGCCTGGATGGGGCTGTACGGGTTCAACGCGGCGCTGGCGGCGCTGGCGTTCAGCCGGCAAGGCGAACGGCCATGGGTCACCCTGCTGGCCATCGCTCTGGCGCTTGTGCTGCAGCCGCTGTTCAAACTGCTGCCTGTCGCCGGGCTGACCGCACCCTTCGTGGTAGCCTGCTGGCTGATGCACTTTGGCAATCATCTGGCGTCGCTCAATCAGCGCGGCGACGCAAGCCGCTTGCACAGCTGAAAGCCAGCCCCTAGGCTCAGCCCATCGCCCTGTGGACCGAGCCCATGAACAACCCAGCGAGCCTGCGCGAAAGGCTCTACATCATCGTCTTCCAGACCGACACCGTAGCCGGCCGCCGCTTCGACAAGACCCTGCTGCTGATCATCCTGGCCAGCCTGGTCACGGTGATCCTCGACAGCATCGACGCGGTGCACCAGGGCTACGCAGGCCTTCTGGCCGGGATCGAGTGGGGCTTCACCGCAATTTTCCTGGCCGAATACCTGACACGCCTGTACTGCTCGCCAAAGCCGCTGCGTTACGCCTTCAGCTTTTACGGCCTGGTCGACCTGCTGGCGATCGTCCCGGGGGTCATCGCCATTTACTACAGCGACGCGCAGTACCTGCTGATCATCCGTGTCATCCGCATGCTGCGAATCTTCCGCGTGCTCAAGCTCGGCCAGTACCTCAAGCAGGCCAACTACCTGATGGCGGCGCTGCGCGGCAGCAAGCAGAAGATCATCGTCTTTCTGGTCACCGTATCCACCCTGGTGACCGTGTTCGGCACCTTGATGTACGTCATCGAAGGCCCGGAGCACGGGTTTACCAGCATTCCCAAAGGCATCTACTGGGCGATCGTCACCCTGACCACGGTGGGCTTTGGCGATATCGTGCCGAAGACCCCGCTCGGCCAGGTGCTGTCGTCGCTGGTGATGATCACCGGTTACTCGATCATCGCCGTGCCCACCGGGATTTTCACCGCAGAGCTGGCCAACGCCATGCGCGGGGAACAGTTGCAGCATGACTGCCCAACCTGCCGCAAAAACAGCCACGAACACGGCGCGGCCTTCTGCTCGCGTTGTGGCAATGCGCTGTTTCCCAAGCGGGAATAACCAAAGCGTTTTTTGTTCTTTAAACAGCTGCAGGGCACCCGCTATAGTCGCTGGCACTCTGCCCATAACTGTTCAAGAACAAGGAAGCATCGTGAAAAAACTCTTCAGCGCCTCGCTGCTCGCCGCAGGCCTTGCCCTGGGCAACCTCGCCCAAGCCGCCCCGACCCTGCTCAACGTTTCCTACGATGTGATGCGCGACTTCTACAAGGACTACAACTCGGCGTTCCAGAAGCACTGGGAAACCGAACACAACGAGAAGGTCAACGTGCAGATGTCCTTCGGCGGTTCGAGCAAGCAAGCGCGTGCGGTGATCGATGGCCTGCCGGCCGATGTCATCACCATGAACATGGCCACCGACATCAACGCCCTGGCCGACAACGGCAAGCTGGTGCCGGACAACTGGGTGACGCGCCTGCCGAACAACAGTGCGCCGTTCACCTCGGCCACGGTGTTCATCGTGCGCAAGGGCAACCCCAAGGCGCTGAAGGACTGGCCGGACTTGCTCAAGGAGGGCGTGCAGGTGATCGTGCCCAACCCGAAAACCTCGGGTAACGGCCGCTATACCTACCTCTCGGCATGGGGCTATGTGCTCAAGCAAGGCGGTGACGAGAACAAGGCCCGTGATTTCGTCGGCAAGCTGTTCAAGCAGGCACCGGTGCTGGATACCGGTGGCCGCGCCGCCACCACCACCTTCATGACCAACCAGATTGGCGACGTGCTGGTAACGTTCGAGAACGAAGCCGAGATGATCGCCCGCGAGTTCGGCCGCGACCAGTTCGAAGTGATCTACCCAAGTGTATCGGCCGAAGCCGAGCCGCCGGTGAGCGTGGTCGACAAGGTCGTGGCCAAGAAGGGCACCCAGGCCGTGGCCGAGGAATACCTGAAGTACCTGTGGTCGCCGGCAGCCCAGGAAATCGCCGCGCAGAACTACCTGCGCCCGCGCGATGCAACCGTGCTGGCCAAGTACACCGACCGCTTCCCGAAAGTCGACTTCCTGTCGGTTGAGAAGACCTTTGGTGACTGGCGCACCGTACAGAAAACCCACTTCAATGACGGTGGCGTGTTCGACCAGATCTATACCGGCCAGTAATCGATCCAGGCAGTACCGGCCCTATCGCCGGCAAGCCGGCTCCCACTGGATGACCACAGGCCCGGGCGTTGCTCGGGCCCAGTGGGAGCCGGCTTGCCGGCGATGGGGCCCGCGCCGACAACACACCGCATCGAACTTTTTACCCCCATCACCCCTCAGTTCCTTGAGTAACCCTGCACCGCTCATCCCGGCCCAAGGAGTACTCCAGTGCTGCGCTACCTCTCCACCCTGCTGCTCGGCTGCCTGCTGAGCACCCACCTGCTCGCCGCAGACCCCGCCCCCGCCGACGAACAACCCGCCGAACCGGAACCGGTCCTGCAAGGTGGCTTGCTCGGCGCCCTGGCCGACGGCCTGGACAGCGCGGCCCAGGAGCTGGACCTCGACGCCCATCTGGTCGACGCCTGGCGCCTGCGCACCGACCGCGCCGCCAAGGAAATGGAACGCCTGGTCGATCGCCACTCAGCCAGTGATTCGCTGCAACTGGCTGGCAACTTCATCCTGCTGACGCTGACCTGGGCGGCGAGCTTCGCCGTGCTGACCAGCCTCGGCCGCTGGTGCAGCAAGCGCGCCACCGCCACACCCTGGCTGCGCCAGCGGCAACGCGCCAGCAGCCTGCTCGGCTACCTGCTGCCGTATACCTTGCCCGCGCTGGCCAGCCTGCCGTTGACGCTTTACGTCAGCCGTTTTCTCGACCCATCGATCGCTCGCGCACTGGGGCTGAGCCTGGCCTACGCCACCAGCAGCGGCCTGTTCTCCACCTCGATCATCCTGTGCCTGGTCACCGTGTTCGATGCCGGCCACAAGCGCCCCGCCGTGGCCGTGATCAAGCGCCTGGCGCCGCGACCGCTGTTTCTCATCGGCTTCCTGGCGGCCTGGAGCGATGCCTTGACCAGCCCGCAGATCGCCCGCCAGCTGGGCGGCAACATCACTGCCAGCGTCGCAGTGTTCACCGGCCTTGCCGCCACGATCATCTTTGCCAGCCTGGTGATCCGCCTGCGCCGCCCGGTGGCGCACCTGATCCGTAACCGCGCCTTCAAGGACCGCGTGCAACACCGCGCCGTCCAGGAAACCCTGCGGATCTTTTCGGTGGTGTGGTACTTGCCGATCCTGCTGATGATCCTGGTCTCGGCCATCCACCTGATCGGTGCCGGCGAAGAAAGCCAGAAGGCCCTGCAGAACGCACTACTGACTACAGTATTGCTGGTCAGCACGGTGTTTCTCAGCACCTTGCTGCAACACCTGCTGGCACCGCGCGAAGCCGACCCCGGGCAACGGGTGCGGCCCTACAAGGAGCTGCTGCGCAGCCTCGCCCACGCACTGCTGCGCATTGCCATGGCGGTGGCCTTCATCGAGCTGCTGGGGCGCATCTGGGGCGTCTCGGTGATCGGCTTCGCGTTGAGCAACAGCCTGGGGCAGGCCATCAGCAACTCGCTGTCGAGCATCGGCCTGATCCTGCTGGTAACCTGGCTGCTGTGGGTGGTGCTCGACACCGCCATCCAGGAGGCCCTCAAACCTCCAGCCGGCCGGCGCGCCGCGCGCCAGCCCAGTACCCGGGTGCGGACCATCCTGCCCATGCTGCGCAACGCCATCAAAGTCATCCTGGTGGTCATCTGCACCATCACCACCATGGCCAACCTGGGCATCAACGTCGCGCCCCTGCTGGCCGGTGCCGGGGTGATCGGCCTGGCCATCGGTTTTGGCTCGCAGCAACTGGTACAGGATGTGATCACCGGGCTGTTCATCCTGATCGAGGACACCATCTCGATCGGCGACTGGGTAGTGCTCGACTCCGGCCACGCCGGCACCGTCGAAAGCCTGACCATCCGCACCTTGCGCCTGCGTGATGGTAAGGGCTTCGTGCATTCGGTACCGTTCGGGCAGATCAAGGCGGTCACCAACCAGTCACGGCAATTCGCCTATGCGTTCTTCTCGGTGCAGTTCACCTATGACAGCGATGTGGATGAATCGCTGGCGTTGATCCATGAGGTGGGGCAGTCGATCAGCGACGACCCGATGCTGCGCATCAACCTGCAGGGGCCACTGCAGGTGTTCGGGGTGGACCGCATGGACTTGAACGGGTTTGTGCTGACGGCGCAGTTCCGCACCATTTCCGGCGGGCAGTATGCCGTGAGCCGGGCGTTCAACGAGCGGCTGAAAAAGCGTGTGGACCAGACCGGGAACGTGTTTTTTGCTCAGGTGTATCCGCTGCCCGTGCGTGGGGTTACAGCTTGATGCAGGCAGGTCCGGCCCTATCGCCGGGCAGCCGGCGCCCCCAGGGGGGTGGCGCGCCGCCGGGCCTGTGGGGGCCCGCGGGCCGGCGAGGGGGGCCGTGGGGCCCGCCACAAA
>NZ_JBFPFX010000045.1:0-25323 GCF_047978245.1 Pseudomonas sp. LFS044 | reverse complement strand
CCTACAGGCACAGCACAAGTTTCAGCAACTGTGCTGTGCCTGTAGGAGCTGGCTTGCCGGCGATAGGGCCGCAAAGCGGCCCGGCAATCTCAAGGCTGAAGCTGCTCCTGAATCCACTCCACCAACGCCCGCACTTTGGGCACCTCCGCCGCATGCTCGGCATACGCCAGGTAATGCGCCCCGGCACTGCACATGGCATGGTTCCACGGCACCACCAGGCTACCCTCGGCCAACTCCTTCGCCGCCAGGTAACGCGGCACCAGCGCCACCCCGCAACCGGCCTGCGCCGCGCTCAAGGCCATATAGAACGTATCGAAGCGCGGCCCGTGGTAGGCGCTGACACTGTGCAGCCCCAATTCCAGGAACCACTCGTGCCAGGCCTCCGGCCGCGAAGTGCTTTGCAGCAGCACCAGTTCGGCCAGCTCGCTGGCTTCCTTCAATTTGCGCCCTGCCAGAAGCTCCGGGGCGCACACGGGCACTACCTCTTCGCTGAACAGCTCGATGCAGGTCGCCCCCGGCCAGGTGCCTTGCCCATAGAAGAAAACCACATCGGCCGAGCCCTGCAGCAAGGCGAAGGGCTCCATTTCGTTGCGGATGTCGAGGTGGATGTTGCTGTGGCGTTTGCCAAAACCCTTGAGGTGCGGGATCAACCAGCGCACGCCAAAACTCGGTTGAGTGGCTACTTTCAATATCTCGGTCTGCTCGCCGTAGGTGAGCACGTAGCGGCTCGACATATCCACCTGGGTGAGGATCTTGTTGACCTCCGCCAGGTAAAGGCTACCGGCAGGCGTCAGCTGCAGGCGCCGGCGGATGCGCAGGAACAGGTGATGGCGGAGCATCTCTTCGAGCTGCGCCACCTGCTTGCTGACCGCGCTTTGGGTCAGGTGCAGCTCTTCGGCGGCACGGGTAAAGCTCAAGTGGCGAGCTGCAGCCTCGAAGCACTGCAGGGCGGTCATGGAAGGCACCAGGCGTTTGGACATAGCGTTCTCTGCGGCTCGAATCATTACCTGACGGAATGATAAGCGGAATAAAGGTCGTTTGTTGCACCCGTGTGATCGGATTAATACTGATCCCCATCATTTTTCCACCCCATCACCCGATGTAGGAGAAACACAAATGGTTGCTGGATTGCTCGAGCGCCTTGGCGTTGCCGCCACGGCTTACACCCAGGGCGATTACCCTGTTCACACGCCGATCGACGGCAGCCAGATCGCCACGGTGAAACTGCTTGGCAAGGCCGAGACCACCGCCCGCATCGACGCGGCGCAAAGTGCCTTCGAAGCCTGGCGTAGCGTGCCGGCCCCGCGCCGTGGTGAGCTGGTGCGCCTGTTCGGTGAAGTGCTGCGTGAACACAAGGCCGACCTGGGCGAACTGGTGTCGATCGAAGCCGGCAAGATCACCCAGGAAGGCCTGGGCGAAGTGCAGGAGATGATCGACATCTGCGACTTCGCCGTGGGCCTGTCGCGCCAGCTGTACGGCCTGACCATTGCCTCCGAACGCCCTGGCCACCACATGCGTGAATCCTGGCACCCGCTGGGCGTCGTCGGGGTGATCAGTGCCTTCAACTTCCCGGTGGCCGTGTGGGCCTGGAACACTGCCCTGGCCTTGGTGGCCGGTAACGCGGTGGTGTGGAAGCCGTCCGAGAAAACCCCGCTGACCGCGCTGGCCTGCCAGGCGCTGTTCGAAAAAGCCCTGCAAGCCTTCGGCGATGCCCCGGCTGGCCTGGCGCAACTGATCATCGGCGGCCGCGAAGCAGGCGAAGCGCTGGTAGACGACCCGCGCGTGCCGCTGGTCAGCGCCACCGGCAGCACCCGCATGGGCCGTGAAGTCGGCCCACGCGTGGCCGCCCGCTTTGGCCGCAGCATCCTGGAACTGGGCGGCAACAACGCCATGATCCTGGCCCCGAGCGCAGACCTGGACCTGGCCGTGCGCGGCATCCTGTTCTCCGCCGTCGGTACCGCCGGCCAACGCTGCACCACGCTGCGCCGCCTGATCGTGCATCGCTCCATCAAGGACGAAGTGGTTGCCCGTGTGAAAGCCGCCTACGCCAAGGTGCGTATCGGTGACCCGCGCAAGGACAACCTGGTGGGCCCGCTGATCGACAAATTGTCGTTCGACGCCATGCAGGGCGCGCTGGCCAAGGCCCGCGACGAAGGCGGCGAGGTATTCGGTGGCGAGCGTCAGCTGGCTGACCAGTACCCGAACGCCTACTACGTTTCGCCTGCCATCGCCGAAATGCCCGCGCAGAGCGAGGTGGTGCGCCACGAAACCTTCGCGCCGATCCTCTACGTGCTGGCCTACGACGACTTCGAAGAGGCGCTGCGCCTGAACAACGAAGTGCCGCAGGGGCTGTCGTCGTGCATCTTCACCACTGATATCCGTGAAGCCGAACGCTTCCAGAGCGCCTCGGGCAGCGACTGCGGCATCGCCAACGTCAACATCGGCACCAGCGGCGCCGAAATTGGCGGTGCGTTCGGTGGCGAGAAGGAAACCGGCGGTGGCCGTGAGTCGGGTTCGGATGCCTGGAAAGGCTATATGCGTCGTCAGACCAACACCGTGAACTACTCGCGTGAGCTGCCGCTGGCGCAGGGTATCGTGTTCGACTGATGCTGCATGGCCGGGGGCGTTGCCCCCGGTTCGCCGGCAAGCCGGCTCCCACAGGGTTCGGTGCGATTCTTGTGGGAGCCGGCTTGCCGGCGATAGGGCTGCAAGGCAGCCCCAATAAGAACAAAACTGCTGGAGCCGGCCATGTCCGAACTGCGTCAACAATGCTTGTGGGAACACGTCAGCCAACCGACCGTCGCCGCCCAGGCCCTGGCCGGTGAGCACAAGGCCGATGTCTGCGTCATCGGCGGCGGCATTACCGGCCTGTCGGCGGCCATCCACCTGCTCGAACAGGGCAAGTCGGTGATCCTGCTGGAGGCCTGGAAGATCGGCCACGGTGGCTCCGGACGCAACGTCGGCCTGGTCAACGCCGGCACCTGGATACGCCCCGACGATGTAGAAGCAACGTTGGGCCAGAAGCAGGGCAGCCGCTTGAACAAGGTGCTCGGCGAGGCGCCCGGCGAAGTGTTCGCCATGATCGAACGCCTTGGCATCGATTGCCAGGCGCAGCACAAAGGCACCCTGCACATGGCGCACAACGCCACCGGCATCGCCGACCTCCAAGCGCGCCATGAACAATGGAGCCGACGCGGCGCCGATGTGCAGTTGCTGACCGGCGCCCAGTGCCAGGAATACTGCGGTACCGACAAGATTTCCGCCGCGCTGCTTGACCACCGCGCCGGCACCATCAACCCCATGGGCTATACCCAGGGCCTGGCCGCGGCGGTTGCGCGCCTGGGCGGCAAGCTGTTCCAGCAATCGGCCGTCGAAGGCCTGGAGCGCGATGGCGACGCCTGGCGGGTCAAGACTGCCCGCGGCTCGGTGCGCGCCGAGAAGGTGGTGATCTCCACCGGCGCCTACACCGAAGGCGATTGGAGCAACCTGCAGAAGCAGTTCTTCCGTGGCTACTACTACCAGGTCGCTTCCAAGCCGCTGCACGGTGCTGCTGCCGACAAGGTCCTGCCGCATGGCCAAGGCTCGTGGGACACCCGCACCGTACTCAGCAGCATCCGCCGCGACGACCAGGGTCGCCTGCTGCTCGGCAGCCTCGGCCGGGTCGACAACAAGCCGGCGTGGTTCGTGCGCAGCTGGGCTGACCGCATACAGAGCCATTACTACCCGGAGCTGGGCAAGGTCGAGTGGGAGATGCACTGGACCGGTTGCATCGACTTCACCCCCGACCACCTGATGCGCCTGTTCGAACCGGCGCCTGGGTTGGTCGCGGTCACCGGCTACAACGGCCGGGGTAATACCACCGGCACGGTGATCGGCCGTGCGTTTGCCGAGTTTCTGCTCAAGGGTGAGGCGGACAGCCTGCCGATCCCGTTCTCGCCGATGACCGGGGTGAGTGCGCCGTCGTTGCGCACGGCGTTTTACGAGTCAGGGTTCTCGCTGTATCACGCGGGGCAGTGCTTGAGAGTGGTGTTGTAACCACTGGCCTCTTCGCGGGGCAAGCCCGCTCCCACAGGGTCCTGTGGCGTGCCTGTGGGATCGGGCTTGCCCCGCGAAGAGGCCAGTAAAGACAAACCGATTACTTGTGCAACCAACTAAGGAAGCCGCCCTTCTTGATCAGGGTCGGCTTCTGCAGCAATAGCGATTCCCGGCTCTGGCGCCTGAACCGCTGCAACTTGGTCAACGCCGCCTGCACCTCACCGCGCTGCACCAGGCAGCTGCGCACCTGCTCCTTGTCGATGCGGTACAGCACGCAACTGGTCAAGGTGCGGAATTCGGCAAACGAGTCATCCTCGTCGATGATGCCCTCGATCCCCAGCACTTCACCCGGCCCCATGCGCCCGGCCTCCAGCAGCTTGTCGCCATCACGTACAGACGCCGACACCACGCCGCTGCCAATCACCAGCAAGTAATCGGACAGCTCGCCCACGCCGAGAATCACCTGGTCCGCCAGGTATTCCACCGCGGTCATGCGCTGGCTCAGGGCGTCGCGCTCCTCGTCGCTCAGCGAGCGGAACACCCGCACTTCGTCCAGTACTTCACGCTGGCGGCTGCGCGGTGGAAGGGCCAGGTCGACGTTCCACATCACGCCGCTGGCCTCCAGGTGCCGGTGGGCGAGGTCGAACAGCTGGTTGCGTGCCTCGGTCTTGCCGCCCATGTCGGCGACAAAGCCGCTGGCTTCGTACTCCACCGATTCCAGGCTCGAAGCCTTGACCGTCACCTTTGGCTTGGGTGATGCGAGAATCGCGCGGGTGCCTTGCAAGGCTTTTTCCAGCGCATCGAAAACCCGCTTTGGCCGCACCTTGGCAGGCACCACCACGCTGATCGACACCCCATGCACATCGGCCGGGCGGCTGTGGTTGAGCAACTTGGCCTTGGCCGCCACCGAGTTGGGGATCACCGCCAGGCTGCCTGAGCCGGTAAGCAGGCGGGTGGCGCGCCAGTCGATATCCAGCACTTTGCCTTCGGTGCCGTCGATGGAGATCGCATCGCCGATCTGGTACGGCCGCGTGGTGTTCAGCACGATGCCGCTGAACACGTCGGCCAAAGTGCTTTGCAGCGCCAAGCCAATGACGATGGCCATCACCCCCGAGGTGGCCAGCAGGCCCTTCACCGGCAGTTGCATCACATAGCCGGCAGCGGCCACCACCGCCGCCAGGAAAATCAACGCCCCCAGCACATCCTGCAGCAACCGCCCGCCATGGCTGCCGCGCGCCACCAGCAGCAGGCCGAACACCACCGTCACCGTGCGCGCACCGAACAGCCACCAGCCGATGGCCAGCACAGTGGCCATCAGGTTGCGCGACACGTTGTCGACCCAGGGCGGCGGTTGCAGCGGGCTCATCCCGGCAGCCACCAGTACCCAGCTGAACAGCAGGAAGATCGCCAGCCTTGCGCCGATGCGCCATGCCCTGCGCTGAACAGGGATCAGTTGCCAAAGCACGAGGTCGAGCAGGATCAGGGCGCAACCGAGCAACAGCGGGGACGACTGGATGAAAGCCAGCATGGTGGTCTCGGGGGTGAGGGGAGGGCTGTGGGTAGTAATAGAGCAGGTTGGGCGGGCAGGCAATGGCTGTCTGTGCTGGCTTCTTCGCGGGCATTACCGCTCTCACAGGTACTGCGCCGGCTTTGCCAACTCATCGTTCACTAAATAGAACGCTAAAGCCAAAAACCACTATCTACCGCTCAAAAGGGGATGGTTTTAATCTTCTCCCATCAACGCGAAACACCCAAATTACTGAAAATCAAAACCCTTAGGAGCTACGACCATGACCCACTTCAAATACAACCGCCTGAACAAAGACGACGCCGCCGTTCTGCTGGTCGACCACCAGGCTGGCCTGCTGTCCCTGGTGCGCGACATCGAGCCGGACGCGTTCAAGAACAACGTGCTGGCGCTGGCCGACCTTGCCAAGTTCTTCAACCTGCCCACCATTCTCACCACCAGCTTCGAGCAAGGCCCGAATGGCCCGCTGGTGCCAGAGCTCAAAGCGCTGTTCCCCGACGCCCCGTACATCGCCCGCCCAGGCCAGATCAACGCCTGGGACAACGAAGACTTCGTCAAGGCCGTGAAGGCCACCGGCAAGAAGCAGCTGATCATCGCCGGCGTGGTCACCGAAGTGTGTGTCGCCTTCCCGGCCCTGGCTGCCCTGGAAGAAGAGTTCGAGGTGTTCGTGGTGACCGATGCCTCCGGCACCTTCAACGCCATGACCCGCGACGCCGCCCACGACCGCATGAGCCGTGCCGGTGCGCAGCTGATGACCTGGTTCGGCGTGGCCTGTGAGCTGCACCGCGACTGGCGCAACGATATCGAAGGCCTGGCCGCGCTGTGCTCCAACCACATCCCGGACTACCGCAACCTGATGACCAGCTACAACGCCTTCAACGCCGGCAAGTAAGCCGGCCCGCCCAGGGCACCGTCAGTCGGTGCCCGAGCAGGGCAGCACAACCATCCAATCCTCCGCCCGTCCGCCGTTGCACAGTGGATGCGGGCAAGCTCATCCCAAGGAACGCCGATGAACACCGCATTCCAAGACAACCGCAACGTGGTGACCCTGGTCATTCAGCACAAGGTTCGCGCCGCGTCGCTGGCCGGCTACGAAGCCTGGCTAAAGCGCACGGTCAGCACCGCTCGGCGCCAGCCGGGGCACCTCGATGTCAACGTGATCCGCCCGGACGACGGTGGGCTGCATTTCACCACCGTGGTGCGCTTCGCCGATGCCGGCCTGCTGCAGGCCTGGGTCAACTCAACCGAGCGCCAGGCGCTGGTAAACGAAGTGCTGCCGCTGCTCGAAGGCGGCGACCACACCCAGGTGCACGACGACCCGGAGTTCTGGTTCACCCCGCCGAGCAGCAACGCTACGCAACCGCCGCGCTGGAAGCAGGCATTGCTGACCTACCTGGTGATCTGCCCGATGACCATGATCATTCCGCAGCTGCTGGCGCCGCTGTTCGCACGCTTTCCGCAGTTGGGCGGGGTGGTGATCGGCAACCTGATCGTCAACCTGTTCGTCATTCTGCCTGTGGTGTTCTTCATCATGCCGTGGGTAACGCGGCGCTGTGCCAACTGGCTGCGCGGCTGAGAGAAGACCTGCGGGCGGTTTTGAAACGCTGAGCAGGCTGGGGCCGCGTTGCGGCCCATCGCCGGCAAGCCGGCTCCTACCTCGACCGCATCGGCTCCAAGCCCTGTGTGGTGCCTGTGGGAGCCGGCTTGCCGGCGAAGAGGCCGGCCCTGCCAGCACAAAATGTGAACAGGGCTAACCTTCTTCAACCCACCGCACATCCATGCAATCCCTGACCAGGCTTGAAGCGGCATGCTCCACAGTTGCCGCCGCCGCCGCACCCAGACGGAGAAGACCATGTCCCAGGACGCCAACGACAAGAGCCGTCGCCAGTTCCTCGCCGCCAGCACTGTGCTCGGTGCCGCTGGCGCGCTCTGGTCCGCATTGCCCTTCACCGGCTCCGCCGGTTCCGCCCACGCATCCACTCAAGGAGGTTCCATGACCGCCGACCTGATTCTGTTCAACGGCAAGCTTCACACCGTTGACCGCGAAAAGCCCACCGCGACCGCCGTCGCCATCAAAGACGGCCGCTTCATTGCCGTGGGCAACGACGCCGAGGCCATGGCCCACAAGGGTGCTGCCACGCAGATCATCGACCTCAAGCAGCGCACGGTAATCCCAGGCCTGAACGACTCGCACCTGCACCTGATCCGCGGCGGCCTGAACTACAACCTGGAGCTGCGCTGGGAAGGCGTGCCGTCGGTGGCCGATGCCCTGCGCATGCTCAAGGACCAGGCTGCGCGCACGCCAACCCCGCAGTGGGTGCGTGTGGTCGGTGGCTGGAACGAGTTCCAGTTCGCCGAAAAACGCATGCCGACCCTGGAAGAAATCAACCAGGCCGCGCCCGACACCCCGGTGTTCCTGCTGCACCTGTACGACCGCGCGCTGCTCAACCGCGCCGCGCTCAAGGCTGTGGGCTACAACAAGGAAACGCCAAACCCGCCGGGCGGCGAAATCCAGCGCGACAAGTTCGGCAACCCCACCGGCATGCTCATCGCCCGCCCCAATGCGATGATCCTCTACGCAACCCTGGCCAAGGGGCCGAAGCTGCCGCTGGAATACCAGGTCAACTCCACCCGCCAGTTCATGCGTGAACTGAACCGCCTGGGCCTGACCAGTGCCATCGATGCCGGCGGCGGCTACCAGAACTTCCCCGACGACTACTCGGTGATCCAGGAGCTGGCCGACAACAACCAGCTGACCGTGCGCATTGCCTACAACCTGTTCACCCAGAAGCCCAAGGAAGAACTGGACGATTTCAAGAAGTGGACCTCCAGCGTCAAGCTGCACAGCGGCACCGACTTCCTGCGTCATAACGGGGCTGGTGAGATGCTGGTATTCTCCGCTGCCGACTTCGAAGACTTCCTCGAGCCGCGCCCGGACCTGCCGCAAACCATGGAAGAAGAGCTGGAGCCGGTGGTGCGCCACCTGGTCGAGCAACGCTGGCCGTTCCGCCTGCACGCCACCTACAACGAATCGATCACGCGCATGCTCGACGTGTTCGAGAAGGTCAACCGCGACATCCCGTTCAATGGCCTGCCGTGGTTCTTCGATCACGCCGAAACCATCACCCCGCAGAACATCGAGCGTGTACGAGCGCTGGGCGGCGGTATCGCCATTCAGGACCGCATGGCCTTCCAGGGTGAATACTTTGTTGACCGCTATGGCGCCAAGGCTGCAGAGCAGACCCCGCCGGTCAAGCGCATGCTCGAGATGGGCGTGCCGGTCGGTGCCGGCACCGACGCTACCCGCGTGTCCAGCTACAACCCATGGACCTCGCTGTACTGGTTGGTCAGCGGCAAGACCGTGGGCGGCATGGAGCTGTACCCCGAAGGTTTGGACCGCGACACCGCACTGCAGCTGTTCACCCAGGGCAGTGCCTGGTTCTCCAGCGAGCAGGGCAAGAAAGGCCAGATCAAGGTAGGCCAGCTGGCCGACCTGGCGGCGCTGTCGCTGGACTTCTTCAGCGTGGATGAAGAGGCGATCAAGGGTATCGAGTCGGTGCTGACCATCGTTGATGGCAAGGTCGTGTACGGCGCTGGCGAGTTTGACAGGCTTGGCCCACCTCAGGTGCCGGTCCTGCCGGAATGGTCGCCGGTGGCCAAGGTACCGGGGCACTGGCGCGTCGGTACGCCATCGTTGGCCGCGGCGGTGCACCAGTGCAGCGGGCCGTGTGGCGTGCACGCACACAGCCATGAGAAGGCGCGGCATTCGAGTGTGCCGGTTAATGACTACCAGGGCTTCTGGGGCGCGCTGGGGTGTTCGTGCTTCGCGTTCTAAGCTGACCTGATGTGAAAGGGGGCCCGTTATCGGGCCCCCTTTTTTGTGCGCTCATCACTGGCCTCTTCGCACCTGTGGGGGCGGGCCGTGTCAGAAGCTGCCCTTGAGCGGGTACTCGATGATCAGGTAGATGCGGTCGATGTCGTCGCCCGCCTGCGCCTGATTGGCGCGATGGCTGACGTGGGAGAACGACAGGCTGAGGTCCTTGGCGGCCCCCGACTGCACCACGTACTTGAGGTCGATGTCGCGCTCCCAGTGACGCCCGCCTTTGCCTTGCTGGCCAGCGTAGGCGCCGCCCGCCGGGGCATGCGTGCCATCGATGGCGCTGCCGCTGACGTAGCGGCCCATCAGGCTCAGGCCAGGCACGCCAAGGGTGGCGAGGTCGAGGTCGTAGCGCAGTTGCCACGAGCGTTCGCCGGGGCCGTTGAAGTCGGCGTATTTGATCGAGTTGGCAAGGTAGATCGAGTCGCCGCCGACGAAGTCGAATGGCGTGTCGCCTTCGATCTTCTGATAGGCCAGGGTCACGGCCTGGACACCAAGGCGGTACTTGCCCGATAGGCTGTAGGCGAGGGTGTCGATGGCGCCCGCACTGGCGCTGCCGGTGTCGCGGGTCTGGTACAGGTTGCCGTCGAAGCGCCAGTTACCCTCGGCCAGGTTCACGTTGAGATAGGCCTGGCGCCAGGTGTCCTGCAGCTGCCCTGCGTACAGTGCACCGCCGAACGGGCCAGCGGGGGCAAAGGTCGCGCCGGCCAGGCTGATGGCGCGGCCATGGGTAGTGGCGCCATAGCCTGAGAAGTCGTCGTGGGTCGAGCTGTTGTCCTGGTTGTTGAACGCGGTGAAGCGCCCCGCTTGCAGGCGCCAGTCAGGCAGGTCGGTGTTTTCCAGCAGCCAGCCGGTGGCGTACTCCGGGTGCAGGCGTTTGTCAGCGGTGTCGAACACCGGGGTTTCGACGGTCATCTCGCCGTAATGCAACTGGGTGTTGCCCATACGCAGCTTCAAGGCGGCGCCAGCGCTGGAATAGTCCGACGCGGCGCGACCCTCGCTGTCGCGGGGCAGCAGGCCGGTACCGGCATGGCCGCGGCCGCCGTCGAGCTTGAGGCCGAGAAAACCGTGGGCGTCGATGCCGACACCGAGGATGCCTTCGGTAAAACCGGAGCGAATTTCGCCGATGAAGCCCTGAGCCCATTCCTGGCGGTAGTTCTGACCGCTGCCGGAAGGGGAGCGGAAGTCGCTGTGCAGGAAGTAGTTGCGGCTGAGCAGCGACCAGCCGGGTTCCTGCGCCTGGCCGAGGGCCGGGCAGAGGGCGAGGGTGGCGAGCAGGGTGCGGCCTGGCCCGTGAGTGGCGCGGATCATGGGGGCTCCGGGGTGGATGATGCGGGACTGTGGAGCAAGGACAGGCCAGGGTCTTGTAAGGGTGTGCTGGGTCAGTTCGAGAACGCCTGCGCAATCGCTTCGATCACCACCCGCACCCGGGCTGTGTGCCTGACATCCTGGTGGGTGACCAGCCAGATATCGTATGGCTTGCCCTGCGGCCATACCTTGCGCAAGCCGTCCCGCTCGCCCAGCGGCAGCGGCAACTCACCGAGCCCGATACCGCTGGCCAGGGCCCGGCGCACCATCAACCCCGAGGTGCAGGTCAGGGCGACCCGGCCCTGAGCGATGGGCTCGCCGGCCAGGGTCACCTCCTTGCCGCTGTCCAGGTAGGGTTGGTATAGCACCAGTTCATGCCCAGCGAAGCCGCTGCCCGGTACCGGCGCACCACAGCGCTCGAGGTAGGCGGCTGAGGCAAACAGCCCGCTTTGCCAGCGCGCCAGGCGGCGCACCACCAGTTCGGGGTTGTCGGGTTTGTGCGTGCGTACGGCGATATCAGCCTCGCGTTTAGTGAGGTTGAGCATCTGCGTCGAGGCCTGTAGCTGGACTTCGACACCCGGATGCGTCAAGCGCAGGCTGGCGACGGCCGGGATGATGAAATCCATGGCGAACGAGTCGGTGGTGGTGACCCGCACCACACCGCTCAAGCGCTCATCCAGGCCAAGGATCTGCCGCTGCAGGCCTGCGGCGGCAGCCTCCATCTCCAGCGCGGCGTGCATCGCGACCTCCCCGGCACTGGTCAGTGCGTAACCGCTGGAGGTGCGCAGGAACAAAGTGGCGTTAAGCGCGTTCTCTAGCGACCCGAGCCTTCTGCCCACCGTTGCCTGGTCCACGCCCAAGCTGCGGGCAGCGGCGCGCAAGGTCTGCTCGCGGCACAGGGCCAAAAATACGCGGGTGTCGTCCCAATTCATCGCGGGTGTCCTCGGTGATGCAAAAATGCAGGGCGGTGCTGAGAAATCGCTGCGTTATTTCGTCGCGAATCGACTTTATGCTCTTCCCATCCTTACAAACAAGCGCCGCAGCCGGCGCGAGGGCAGATCATGAATGTCTCGACTCAACGTGCACCCTGGTTGCCTATCTGGAGCGGGCTGTGTGCCAGCCTGGTCGGTATCGGGCTGGCACGCTTCGCCTATACACCGCTGATCCCGGCTCTGATCGAGGCGCACTGGTTCGCCAGCTCGGCGGTGGTCTACCTGGGGGCGGCCAACCTGGCGGGTTATCTGATAGGCGCGCTACTGGGCAGGCCGCTGGCGGCGCGCTGGTCCAGCCGGGCGGTGCTGCGCGGCATGATGGTCCTGGTCAGCCTGGCGTTCCTGGCGTGTGCCTGGCCGCTGTCGGTGGGGTGGTTCTTCGGCTGGCGGCTGCTGTCGGGGGTGGCGGGCGGCGTAATCATGGTGCTGGCGGCCAGCGCGATCCTGCCGCATGTGGCTGCAGCGCGCCGCGGGCTGGCCAGTGGCGCGATCTTCCTTGGCATTGGCCTGGGCATCGCCGCTGCCGCCAGCCTGGTGCCATGGCTGCTGGGCAAGGGCCTGCAGCAGACCTGGCTGGGGCTCGCGGCGTTCTCGTTGCTGCTCACGCTCAGCAGCTGGGCCGGCTGGCCAGCCGAGCACGCGCATCAGCAGGCGGGGCCTGTGCCCCAGCCAGGCAGTGTTTCGCCGGCAATCAAGGTGTTATTCGGCCAATACGCGTTGATGGCCACGGCCTTGGTGGCCCCGATGATGTTCCTGGTGGATTATGTCAGCCGCGGGCTGGGCGCTGGCACCCACGCCGGCGGGGTGATCTGGGGGTTGTACGGCCTTGGCGCAATTGCCGGGCCTGTGATCTACGGGTTGCTGGCCGATCATCTGGGTGCCCGTGCGGGCATCCGCCTGGTATTGCTTGCGCAACTGATCGCCTTGGGCGTTTTGCTGGGCAGCCAGGACTTGCGCCTGCTCGCCGCTGCCGCGCTGTTGATCGGCTCGTTCCCGCCAGGGATCGTGCCGCTGGCGTTGGCGCGGGTGCATCAACTGGTTGAGGGCCACGCCCAGCAGAATGCGATATGGAGCCGCGCCACCGTGTCGTTCGCCAGTTTTCAGGCGATCGCCGGGTACGCATACTCGGCGTTGTTCGCCGCCAGTGGTGGCCACTACGCTACGCTGTTCGCCGTGGCGGCCGGTGCTGTGTTGCTGGCGCTGCTGGTCGATCTGCTGCTCAAAGGTGAAGCCCGAGCGATGGCTGCGCGGGTCTGATCAGGCCATATCGCTAGTGGCGAATTCCTCCGCCAGGTGATCGATCAGCGACCGAACCGAGGGCAGCAACCCGCGCCGCGACGGGAAGATCGCGTGCACGATGCCGCAACGCGGGTGCCATTCCGGCAGCAGCTCGACCAGCCGGCCTTCCGCCAGGTCTTCGCGCACCGCGACCCTAGGCAAGTGTGCAATCCCCACCCCGGCGACCACGAAATGGCGCAGGGCGAACAAGTCGTCGGTGACCATGCGCGGGGTGTGCGGGATCACGATGCTGCGGCTCATGTCTTCACCCTGGAACAGCTCCCACTGGTACTCCCGCTGGGCGCTGCCCCAGTGCACGCTGGGCAGCGTGCCGAGCAGCTGTGGATCGAAGCCTTTGGGCAATTGCTGTAGGTACTGCGGGTGGCCCACCAGGCACTGGGTACTGTTGCTCAGCACCTTCATGACCATGTCGGTGTTTTCCAGCGGCGGGAAGCGCACGCGCAGCGCCACGTCGAAGCCTTCATGCAGCAGGTCGACGCGGCGGTTGGTGCTTTCGATGAACAGTTCCACCTGCGGGTATTTGAGCATGTAGCGGGTGAGCATCGGCCCGACCCAGGAGTTGAGCAGTGTGGTCGGGCAACTGATGCGCACCAGCCCGCGTGGCTCGCTGCGGTTGCGCTCGATGATCTCCGCCGCGCCTTCGGCTTCAACGCGCATGGCCAGGCAACGGTTGTAATAGGCCTGGCCAATCTCGGTCAGCGAGCAGTGCCGGCTGGTGCGGTGCAGCAGGCGCACACCCAGGCGGTCCTCAAGGTCGGCGATGCGTCGGCTGAGTTTCGACTTGGGCATGTCCAGCGCCCGCCCGGCCGGGGCGAAGCCGCCGTGCTCGACCACCTGGGTGAAAAAGTAGAGGGAGTTCAGGTCTTCCAATGATCGTTCTCCAGGTGGAACGCTAAGGGCGATTTTCGCAGTCTACCGCTCTAAAGGTGATGATTTTAATCTGTGCCCATCAACGCGAAACACCCCAGATTGCTGAAAAATTCATAAACCTTAGGAGCACAGACCATGAGCAAATTCACCTACAACCGCCTGAACAAAGACGACGCTGCCGTGCTGCTGGTCGACCACCAGGCTGGCCTGCTGTCGCTGGTGCGTGACATCGAGCCGGACAAGTTCAAGAACAACGTGCTGGCCCTGGCCGACCTTGCCAAGTTCTTCAACCTGCCGACCATCCTCACCACCAGCTTCGAACAAGGCCCCAACGGCCCGCTGGTACCGGAGCTCAAAGCCCTGTTCCCCGACGCCCCGTACATCGCCCGCCCAGGCCAGATCAATGCTTGGGACAACGAAGACTTCGTCAAGGCAGTGAAGGCCACCGGCAAGAAGCAACTGATCATTGCCGGTGTAGTGACGGAGGTATGCGTCGCGTTCCCGGCCCTGGCCGCGCTGGAAGAAGAGTTCGACGTGTTCGTGGTAACCGATGCCTCCGGCACCTTCAACGAGATGACCCGCGAAGCAGCCCACGACCGCATGAGCCAGGCAGGGGCGCAGCTGATGACCTGGTTCGGTGTGGCGTGCGAACTGCATCGCGACTGGCGCAACGATGTTGAAGGGTTGGCGGCGCTGTGCTCCAACCACATTCCGGATTATCGGAATTTGATGACCAGCTATAACGCGTTGACTGCTGGTAAGTAATACGAAGTAACTTTATGCATGGCCTCCGCAATGGGGCCATCGTTGACTAGATCCTGAAGTGTTGTTAGCGTTTTACGTGAGCGCGAAACCAGCTGCCATTCAGCGGCAATAGCTGGCGTAGGAACCCCGTCGATGGCTGGATCATCAACGTCGGGTGAGACCTCCACACCCTGGCTTGAGGGTGTGTATATGAATATCAAGCATGGTTACAGGGCCACTGGTGACAGTGGCCCTTTTCTTTGCTCGACAGCAAACAGTATCGCTTGTAGAGCAGTTTCCCATGACGATGCTTGTTCAGTGCCTTTGCATCGCACTGCATGAAGTTCCACAACATTTTGCCGTTGTGGAGTGTTACCACCACCAGCATCTGCCGCTTGGTCTCGTAAACGCCTATGAAAGCCAGCCTGTTGGTGTCATTGGTGTAAGCGACCTCCCACACCTCGAACGGCCCGGTTAATGTATCCAGCGCTACTTTCACATAACGTTCCCTGGCGTCTTGTCGTTTCTCGACGATGTGGTGTACACAGCTGCGCTGAATTCGGATAACGCCCATTGGGGTGGTGACGGTTACTGAGTCAGCCCTTGCATTGCTCAAACCCAGATGGATTGCAGCAAGCTCCATTGCGGCATCGTGCGATGGGGCAGCGGCTAACTCTTCAACGGGTTGGGTACGCATATCACGAACAAGCGTTCTGAGATCGGGCTGTCGCTCGTCCCGCCAGGTATTCTGGCCTTTCTTCTCTGCGACGCTCGCGGTTGGATTGGTGGAGCTCAATGGATACCTGGCTGCGATCAGAGTCGCTGGAGCGGTGGCGACCAGGTGAGCCTATTGAGAAGGGTTTCCTCGGGCTATCAGACGAGGGGGGACTCATTGTGTAGGGTGTTTCCTCAATTAAGGTGGGGCAGCTCTCGAGATTTCGAGTCCAAAAAAGAGGGCAGAAGCCTAATGCTGTTCACTTAAGAATGCCGGTGCCGCTCTGCGGCCACAACACACGCGATGCATAACTTAAGTGAACAGCATTAGGCAGAAGCCCTCTTTGTGTTTCGACCTACCAGCCTCAATCCGCATCCGAATCAAACAACCGCTCCAGCTCCACCCGCGCTTCCTTCGCCGTCTGCATCACCTTGGCCCGGTCATCACGTACCTGCCCCTGCGCCTCCAGCACTTCCTCGTCATGCTGGGCAAACCGCTCGATGCGGTCCGCTGCCTGTTCACTGCTCAGCCCGAGCCCGACCAGCGCGCGGCGGGTCATTTCCAGGCTCGAATAGAACGTTTCGCGAATCGGCTCGGCACCTACGTCCACCAGCTTGTGCACATGCTGGCGGTTACGGGCGCGGGCCAGCACCTTCAAGTGCGGGTACAGGCGCTTGACCCGTTCCGCCGTGCGGGTGGTGACTTCCGGGTCGTCGGTGGTGATGACGAAGTATTCGGCCTCGCCGACCTTGGCTGCATGCAGCACTTCGGGGCGCAGCGGGTCGCCGTAGAACACCGGGGCCTGTTCGAACATGCGAGTCATCTCGATGGCGTCCA
Organism: Pseudomonas sp. LFS044; assembly: GCF_047978245.1. Taxonomy (NCBI): domain Bacteria; kingdom Pseudomonadati; phylum Pseudomonadota; class Gammaproteobacteria; order Pseudomonadales; family Pseudomonadaceae; genus Pseudomonas; species Pseudomonas sp. LFS044. The sequence goes on along the minus strand of NZ_JBFPFX010000045.1, from coordinate 9,118 downwards.
CCGAAGTTTCCAAGGCGACGAAGGGGATCTTCTGTGCACGCAGGATGCGCGACACGATCTGCCCCATGCGGCCCATGCCGACGATCACCACACGCGGCGTGCCGGCGTCGATGGTCTTGTACTGCTCGGGCACCTCCCGCGCAGGTTGCGGGCGTTTGAGGGCGCGGGCGCAGCCGAGCATCAACAGCGGAGTGATGGCCATCGACAGGGTGATGGTCATCAACAGCAGGTCGTAGGTCTGGGTATCGAACAGCCCTTGGTCCTTGCCCAGTTTGAACACCACGAAAGCGAATTCACCGCCAGCCGCAAGCACCATACCCAGGCGCAGCGCGCTGGCGCTGTTCAGGCCACCGGCCAGGCGCCCGACGCCAACCAGCAGCACCAGTTTGACCGCCACCAACAGCAAGGTCAGCCCCAGCAGCACCAGCGGCATTTCCAGCAGCAGGCTCAGGTTGGCGCCCATGCCGACGCTCATGAAGAACAGCCCAAGCAGCAGGCCTTTGAAGGGTTCGATCTGCGACTCCAGCTCGTGGCGGTATTCAGAGTCGGCCAGCAGCAGGCCGGCAAGGAAGGCGCCCAAAGCCATGGAAATTCCGGCTTCCTCCATCAGCCAGGCGGTGCCGATCACTACCAGCAGCGCGGTGGCGGTGGACACTTCCGGCAGGCCGGTGCGGGCGACGATGCGGAACACCGGGCGCAACAGGTAGCGACCGCCGACGATCACCACAGCGATGCTGGCGAACACCTTCAGGCCATGCTCCAGGCTGTCACCGTGGCTGGTGTCCGGGCCGCTGGCGGCCAGCAACGGGACCAGGGCAATCAGCGGGATCGCGGCGATGTCCTGGAACAGCAGAATGGCAAATGCCAGGCGGCCATGTGGAGCGTTGAGCTGCTTGTTCTCGGCCAGGCTCTGCAAGCCCAGGGCGGTGGACGACAACGCCAGGCCAAGGCCGACCACGATGGCCGCCGGCAGCGACTGGCCGAAGCCGAACAGCGCGATGGCGCCGATCAGTGCGCCAGTCAGCAGCACCTGCGCAGTACCCACGCCGAACACCGACTTGCGCATCAGCCACAGGCGTTTGGGGGATAATTCCAGGCCGATGATAAACAGCAGCAGGACCACGCCCAGCTCGGAGATATGCGCCACGCTTTCGGTATCGCGGATCAGGCCGAGGGCTTGCGGGCCGATGGCCACGCCAGCCAGCAGGTAACCAATCACGGCACCCAGTTGCAGGCGTTTGGCCAGGGGGACGGCGAGGACCGCGGCGAGCAGAAAGATCACCGCGGTTTGTAGAAGGCTGCCTTCGTGTGGCATTGGCTCGAACTCCATGAGCTGCCGGGGCAGCATTAGAACAGTGTGGCGGACAATTCTGGGGATTGCGGCTGTTTCAAACAATCGGGGCTGCAGGAGAAACATTGTCCCGTCTTGATTGACAGTCAGCCCCCACCAAACTGCGCTCGATACTGCGCCGGCGTCATGCCGATCCGCTCGCAGAACACCTTGCGCATATGCCGGTCACTGCCAAATCCACACTGCGCCGCCACCACCTTCAACGGACGGTCGCTGCCTTCCAGCAGTTTGCGTGCCTGGTCGATGCGCGCATTCTGCAGGTACTGCAACGGCGTTATGCCCACCTCGCGCTGGAAGGTTCGGGCGAAATTGCGCCCACTCATCGCCACCAGGTCGGCCATCTTCTGCACGGTAAAGGCTTGGTCGATATGGTCGACGATATACGCCTGCACCCGCGCGATCGCCGAGCCATCGCGCGGTACCGCTGCCAGCAGCGGCCCATAAGGTGTCTGCCCGCCCTGGCGATGGCGGGCCACCAGCAGCACCTTGGCCACTTCCAGGGCCAGCGCCTTGCCGTGATCTTCCGCGACGATGGCCAGCGCCAGGTCGATGCCTGCGGTGATCCCGCCAGAGGTGATCAAGTCGCGGTCGACTACATAGATCTGCTCTGTCTCGACCTTCGCTTGCGGGAACGCGCGTGCCAGGCGCTCCACGTAATTCCAGTGCGTGGTGCAGCGATAACCGCCGAGCAGGCCGGCCCGCGCGAGCAGAAAAACCCCAGTGCAGATGGCGCCGAAGCGTTTGGCACCCCGTACAGCCCCAGGTAGCCAGCGCTCCAGCTCGGGCAGGGCAACGTCATAGGCCCCAGGCCCGCCCGGTACCAGCAGCAGTTCGATGTTGGCGGGGAGGTCTTCCAGGCGTAGATCTGCCAATACCTTCAAGCCGCATGAACTACGGATGGTACCTTGGCTTTGCGCCACGGTAACCAGCCGGTAGCGCCGGTCTTCAGGCAAGAACCGGTTGGCGATGGCAAAGGCATCCATGGGGCCGGTGACATCCAGCAACAGCACATCGTTGAACAGCACCATGGCCACGGTGCGATGAGCGCGATTTTCCTGCATACCTCTTTCGCCTTGAATACTGGCCGCTTGCGGCGGCGTGAAGCTGAGAACGAAGTGCATCTTAAGGTATCGGTAACGCGGCGGGGCCAGCAGCGCTCAATTAAGAACTATTCAGGTTTGACTCAGGACTTTGTCACCTGCTGAGGGCGAGACTTTCTGCATTGATCAGGAGAGTCGCCATGAACCCTGGGACGCCCCAAAACTGCCCGAATACCCCCGGTGCCCTGACCCCCGCGCGCCTGCGCCAGGCCAAGGAACTGATGCTGCGCAGCTCACTGTCGATCATCGAGATCGCGGGTGTGTGCAACCTCACGCGCAGCCATTTCTCGCGCGCCTTCAAGGTCAACACCGGCCTGTCGCCCCAGGCCTGGCGCTTGCTGGCGCGCATGGAGAAGGCCAAGCGCCTGCTGGCCACAGAGGCGCCGATCACCCACGTGAGCCTTGAATGCGGCTTCTGCGACCAGGCGCATTTCACCCGCGCCTTCAGCCGCCTGGTCGGCCAGCCACCCAAGGCTTGGCGCCAGTCGACGCGGGTGAACCTTAAGACGGCTTTATCCCCCGGTATAAGCCCTCGGGCCAGTGCCGAGGTCCGCTATTCAACCCAAGGAGTCATCCCATGAGCCAACGCCGCGACAGGCTAACGATTCAGTTGCCAGCGGGCATCGGCATAGTAAAACGAATCCTGCACCCGCCCAGCTCCGAAACCTGCGCCTGCAGCTGCCCACCATGGGCCTGCACCACTGAACCGCAGATCGCCAGCCCCATCCCCAGGCCGCTGCTCTTGGTGGTATAGAACGCTCCGAACACCCGCTCCCGGTCTTCTGGCGCGATCCCCGGCCCGTTATCGTCCACGCAAACCTCCACCCTGTCCGCCAGCACCTGGGACGAAATTCGCAGCAACCCATCACTGCGATACCCCGCCAATGCCTCCAGCGCATTGGTGATCAGGTTGAACACCAGCTGCTGCAACTGCACCGGGTCGGCCATCACGCTCACGCCCGCCTGTAGCTGGGTCTGCACGTTCACTGTGCCTCTGTGGGCGTCTGCCGAAGTCAGCCGCACTACCTCGAGAATCAACTCATCCAGCTTTACTGCCTTGAGCTGCATCGGCGATTGCTTGGCCAACGAACGCAACGCCCGCACGATGTTTGCCGCGCGTTCGCTGTCGTTGCGGATGTCTTCCAAGCCTGCAATGGCTTCGTCCAGGTCGGGCTGTTCACGCTTTAGCCAGCGCAGGCTGGCGGCTGCGTTGGAGGCGATGCCCAGCAACGGCTGGCTGATTTCGTGGGCGATGGACGCCGACAGCTCATTCATCACCTGCAGGTGCGCACTGCTGGCCAGCGCTGCACGCGACCGGCGCAGTTCGGCCTCCATCTGCGCGCGGGCCTGGTTGTCTTCGGCCAGGCGGGTATAGAACTTGGCGGTCTGCAGCGACACTGCCGCCTGTGACGCAAGTATCTCGAGCATGGCCAGGCGCTGGCTGCCGAACAGGTTCGGCACCAGGCGGTTTTCCAGATAAACCAGCCCGATCAGCACACCCTGGATCACCAGCGGCAGGCAAAGCACCGAGCGCGCATGGCGTGCATGCAGTTCCGAGCGGAACGCTTCCGGGCAATCGCTGAGCGCGTCGTTGAGCACCAGCGGCTTCTTGGTGCGCATGGTGGCGTTGATGATCGACAGTGGCGCCTGGGTGAGGAACTTCTGGCAGTTGTCCATGCGCACGTGCAGGCCAGCGTCGTCGATATAGGCCAGGGCCGCCATTTGAAACTCGGCACCGCTGACGATCAGCAAGGCGCCGTGGTCGGCACCGGAGTGCTGGGTCAGGTGGCCCATCAGCGTTTCGATCAACCCTTCGAGCAACACCTCTTCGGACAATGCCCGTGCTGCCTCGACACCGGCTTCCAGGTCCAGCCGTGCCTGGCTGGCGGTGCGGTAGGTTTCCTGCACGGGTTGCGTGCGCAGGAATGGGTGCAGCGTCTCCAGCTGGCGCACCTTGCCGGTCGCGCCCCAGATATGAAAACAGTCGCGGGCAATGCGCAGGTGCAAGTTGGCGCCAGAGATCAGCCCGCTGGGGATGCACACCTCTGCCAGCTGCTCATGGGCCAGGGCCTGCTCGTGAATGAAGCCGGCTGCGGTGGCCGCGATCTGCGCCTGGTCGAAGCAGCGGATAGCAGCCAGGCCATCGCCGTTTAGCTTGGCGATCACGCCTTCGATCAACAGCAGCTTGTTGCGAAAGGTCACCGGGTTGAAGCTTGCCCAGCCGGCGAAGCGCTCGCGCACTGTTTGCAGTATGGCCAGTTTGCTGGCGAGGCTGCCGGGTGCTTCCGGGCTGCCCAGGGTCAGCCCATGGAACAGGTGATAGTCGGCCAGGTTGATGTGCGCAGGCGCCGCCCAAGTGTGTTCGGCGGCGCAGGCCAGGCTGTGCATCGCCTGTTTGATGTTACCCATATAAAAGGCCGACATGCCGCTGAACAGGTGCTTGAAGAACAGGGTCGTGTGCGACTTCACCTCTACAGTCGAGCCTGCGAAGGGGGTGCCGCTCAGGTTGGCGACAAATGCCTGCTGGGCCAACAGAATCTGTTCCACATCGCTATAGTGAACGCGGCGCACCGTGGCCAGGCCTTGCGCCACCTCGGCGGCGACGTCCTGCAAGAAGCGGCCCATGAACAGCGAGTCTGAAACCAGGTGATTGCAGGCGTAGCAGCTCATCGCCAAATCGCCGCTGACGCGGCCTGAATCGACCGCCTCCAACGCGGTGCGCCGGGCGAATTCCATGGGTGCAGTCCAGGCGCTGACCTGGTCGAGGGCGAGCAGAGCGCTGGTCAGGTCGGTCTCGAAGCCATGCCGCTCGATCAGCTTCAAAGCCGCAAGGCAGTAGGCATGCCCGTCGTGGTAAGCACCGAAGCGCTCGGCGATCATTACACCGAACCAGGCCATGCCGTAGGTGCTGCCAGGCGCGACGCCCTGGACCAGGGACAGCTCCATGAGCTTGGCCAGGTGCAGAAAGCAGACGTCCTCCTGCACGAAAAAAGACGACGACAGGGTCGCGAGCAGGCTGATCGCAACCGTGATTTCTTCAGAATCGGTGCGTGGCAGTGACTCCAGGCAGTGACGACCTTGCTGCTCGATCAGCCCTTGCACGCGGTCATAGCTGGCTTCGACTTGAGCCTGGTTGGCGCGCCGGGGCAGGGTGATGCCCAGCAGTTCGAGGCCCGAAAGTGCCACATCGATGCCCGCCTGGTAGTCACCACGCAATGTGTGCAAGCGGGCCTGCAGCCTGCATACCCGGGCCTTGTCCGGGGCCGCGCGTGCCCGTTGCCGGCATTCGATGATGCGCGCTTCAGCCTGAGGCATGTGCGACAGCTGCATGTCGCACTCGGCCGCCATGCAGGCGATGGCGAAGGCATGCTCGGCATGTGTGTCGGGCGCTGCACTCAGGCGCAGCAGGTGGTCGGCCGTGTTCAGATAGCCGGCGGTCTGGTCAACCGCGCCATTGTCGCGCGCACGCAGTGCGGCTTCACGCAGCAACGGCAGGAACGCTGCACAGTCATCCGCTGCAAAGGCCCATGGGCTGGCGCGTTGCAGCTGGTTGGCGATGGCGAATACACCGTCGCGTGGCTCGTTTTTCCAGGTGTGGTGCATGGCCTGCGCAATGCGCGCATGCAGTGGCGCTCGCTCACGTTCTGGCGTGAGTTCGTAAGCGGCCTCCTGTACGCGGTCATGGGGGAAAGCCAGGCCCTTTTTTCCCGGTTGCAGAAAGCCTGCTGCAATCAACGCCCTGAGTGGCTCGGTGGCAAGCCCGGCAGGCAGGGCCAGGAGGCACTGCAGCAAACGCTCGTCACAGCGGTTGCCCACGGCGCTGGCGATGCGCAGCACATCGCGTTGCGCAGCAGGCAGGCGCGCCAGGCGCTGGACCATCAGGTCAGCGACGTTGTCGGCATAACGGTGCCGTGCCACCGCCTCCAGCGACCATGTCCAGCGCATGGCCTGGGTGTCGAAGGTGAACAGCCGATCCTCGACCATCGCAGTGAGTATCTGATTGATGAAGAACGGGTTGCCGGCGGTCTTGGCGTGCACCAGCTCAGCAACCTGCAATGCCGCTTCGGGGGGCACATGGTAGCGCTCGCCGATCAGCTCCGTCACCGCGCCAACGGGCAGCGGGCGCAGGTTCAGGGTAGTGCTGTGTATAGCTGTCGGGGCGTTGTCGGGTGCACTGCAACCCCGCGTATCGTTGCGCTGGGCGACGATCAGCAACAGGTTGCCTGGAGGGTTGGCGAACAGCTCCAGCAACAGGTTCCGCGTGGCGTCGTCGGCCCACTGCATGTCGTCGAGAAACACCGCCAGTGGGTGCCCCGGCCGGCTGAACACATGGAGGAACTCGACGATGGCCCGCAGTTCTTTCTGCAATGCCAGGCGCGTGGGCTTCTCCGGCAGCTCGGGCAGTGGGCCGATGACCAGTTTGAGGTCTGGGGCAAGCTTGCCCAGCAGCCGGCCACGGCCTTTGATTCGGCGCAGGATCTCGCGGCGCAATGCATCCAGGTCCTGGCTGTTCTTCGCCAGCAACTGGGTTGTCAGCGATTGCAGTATTTCGATCCAGGGCCCGTAGGGCACAGCCTGTTCCGGGCTATTGCACTTGCCGGCCGCCCAGTAACCGTGGGCTTCTGCCTTGAGCGTGGCTTCGACCAGGCTGGACTTGCCCATGCCGGTGGCACCGTTGATGAACAGTGCTTGAGGCGTGCTGTCACGCCGCGAGGCTTTCAGCAGCAGGGCGATGACCTTGTGCTCGGCGGTGCGGCCGTACAGGCGCTCTCGGCTGGGGGCTGCACTGTCGGCGCAGCCCGGCTCGAAGTTTTCGATGGCCTTCCTTGTCGCCCATTGCCGCTGGCAATGGGCGAGGTCGATGGCCAAAGCCTGGGCGCTCTGGTAACGGGCGTCGGGTTCTTTGGCCAACGCCTTGGCGAGAATACGGCTGAGTGGCAGCGGCACCGTTGCGTCGAGTTCACTGGCAGGCCGTGGTTGTACACCCGCATGCAGCTGGCGCCAGTGCAGCTTGTCGCGCCCGCTCAGCGGCAGTTCGCCCACCAGCAGGTGGTAGAGGATGGCGCCGAGGGCGTAGATATCACTGCGTTGGTCGCTGCTGCTGCCGTGGGGGCAGATTTGCTCCGGTGCCAGGTACGACCAGTTGCCGATCGGCGCATTCTGGCCGCTGACCAGTTCGGCACTGCCGGCGCGAAAGCAACCCAGCCGCACACGCCTTGGGTGCTCGATGCACACGTGCTCGGGTTGCAGGGCACCATGCAGCACATTGCGTTCGTGAGCTTGCGCCAGGGCGTTGGCGGCATTCACCGCCACCTCGAGGAACGGCATGATAGCCGCAGGGCCATGGGCAATGAGGTCGGCGATGGAGCGGCCGAGGGGGTAAACCAGCAGCGGGCCTTCGGCCGAGCGCAAGAAGGCCGAGGGAATCACCGCCCATTGCGGGTCAAGCTGCAGGCGGTAGTCGCGTTCGAGGCGTTGGCACGCCGCCGGGGCTTCGACCGGCGCACGCACGGCGAGCCAGGCTTGCCGAGTGACGGGGTCACGCAGGCGGAAGTAGGTGAGGTCACCTTCCTGGCCCAGTGGGGTGATATCGCACCGGTTCAGCCAGCTTTCATCGAGCGACTGGTCGTAATCGACAGGCCTTTGCGCAAGGCGTTCATCGAGCATTCAACACCCCTGCTAACGACATCCTGACGCCCGAGTATACGCAGCAAGGCCCCTAGACTCGGCGCTTGCAGGCAGCATGGCAGGAACGGGCACCATCTTGACTGTTATGGTACCCAGAGGGGCGGCGGGCACTTGTATCCTAGGCTCTGTACGAAAAGCCTTGAGACGCAGGGCTTTTCGTACAGAGCCTAAGGCCAACCTATCCCTCGGGATAATTGTTTGAACGTGGACGCTGGCCTAGATTGCACATGGCCGCGCAACCGCCCGTGCCTGCGAGAGACGTTGATGATCCGATTAGGCAATGCCCAAGTGTCGCTGCAGCGGCGGGAAGCTTTTCTCGACGGCAAGCCGATCCCGTTGGGTGGCCGCGCGTTCGAGGTGCTGGCGACATTGATCAGGGCCCAGGGCCGGGTGGTCGCCAAAGACGAGCTGTTCAGCCAGGTCTGGGCTGGCACGGTGGTCGAAGACAACAACCTGCAGGTGCAGGTATCGCTGTTGCGCAAGGCCTTCGGCAACCCCGGGCTGATCCAGACAGTGCCGCGCCGTGGCTATCGATTGGCCGCAGATATCACCCTCGACGTGCCCTGCATGGCGTCGGGAAAATCGCCATTGTGCGGTTTGGCCGAGATCATCGAGCCGGTCGGCGATATCGCAAACGTGCCGGTGCTGGTGGTCGATGACGACCCGTCGGTGCGCAACGCCCTGGGGCGGCTATTCCGCTCGCAAGATATCGCCCATCGGCTGTATGCCTGCGCCGAGGAACTGCTCGAAGGCCAGGTCGACACGCCCTATGCCTGCCTGCTGCTGGACATGAACCTGCCCGAGGCCTCTGGCCTGGAGGTGCAAGATGCCCTGCGCCGGCTCGAGCTGCCGTGGGGGGGGGTATTAATTTTAGCGCCCCGCACAAAAAACCCAACACAGGAGGGCAAGAGGGGCGGGGGGGGGGGGTTTAGTTACAAAACAATAGTAAAATAGCAGCAGGTGGGGGGGGTGGGTTGTG
>NZ_JBFPFX010000044.1:0-25867 GCF_047978245.1 Pseudomonas sp. LFS044 | reverse complement strand
CCCACAGGTACCCCACTAAACCTGATGACTGTGGAGCACCTGTGGGAGCCGGCTTGCCGGCGATAGGGCCGGTACTGCCAGAATAAGTTCAGCGCCGGACGGGGCGCTTCTGCAGCTTGCGCTGCAACGTGCGCCGGTGCATGCCCAGCGCCCGCGCGGTGGCGGAGATGTTGCCTTCGTGCTCACCCAGTACGCGCTGGATGTGCTCCCACTGCAGGCGGTCCACCGACATCGGGTTTTCCGGCACCAAGGTGTCCAGGTCGGTGTGCTCCGAGAGCAGCGCCGCCAGCACATCGTCGGCATCGGCAGGCTTGCACAGGTAGTTGCAGGCACCGCGCTTGACCGCCTCCACCGCGGTGGCAATGCTCGAGTAACCGGTCAGGATCACCACGCGCATCTCTGGGTCCAGCTCCAGCAACTTGGGCAGCAGCACCAGGCCGGAGTCGCCTTCCATCTTCAGGTCCAGCGTGGCGTAGTCCGGCAGGTCGTTCTGGGCCAGGACCAAGCCTTCTTCAGCGGAGCTCGCAGTGCTTACGCGAAAGCCCCGACGGCTCATGGCGCGAGCCATGACCCGGGTGAAGGTGGCATCGTCATCCACCAGCAGCAGGTGCGGCAGCTCTTCGCTTTCGACCTGGTTTTCTTCGCTCATCATTCATCTCCTCGCGTGCCATGGGGCAGGCGCAGTTCGGTGAGGGTGCCACCCTGCTCATGACTATAGAGTTTCACCGAGCCGCCCGCACGGGTCACGCTGGCTTTGCTCAGGAACAGGCCCAGGCCGAAGCCTTTGCCCTTGGTGGTAATGAAGGGTTTGCCGATGGCTTCGGCAATGGCCGGCGGCACGCCGGGGCCATGGTCGCGGATGCTGATGACGATGTCCTGGGCGTCCCAGTCCAGGTGCACTTCCAGGTCATCGGGGCAGGCATCGGCGGCATTGTTCAGCAGGTTCAGCAGCGCCTGGGTCAGGTCCGGGGGCGGCGTCAGGCGCGGCACCTGGCCGTCGCGCAAGCGCTGGAAGCGGTAGCTGGCTTCCGGGCGCATCAGGTGCCAACGGTTGAGGGCTTCATCGAGCCATTCGGTGACGTCCTGCTCGACCACGGCCAGCCGGCGGTTGGCTTCGGCGGCGCGGACCAGTTGCTGCAGCGTCTCTTTGCACAGTTTGACCTGATCCTGAAGGATCTGCAGGTCTTCCTGCAACAGCGGATCCTTGTGGTCCTGGCGCATTTCGTTAAGCAGCACGCTCATGGTCGCCAGCGGCGTGCCCAGCTCGTGTGCAGCACCTGCCGCCTGGGTGGCGACGGCCAGCAGCTGTTCATCGCGCAGGCTCTCTTCACGGCGTTCGGAGCGCAGTTGCTCCTGGCGGCGCAGCTCTTCGGCCATGCGCGCGGCGAAGAAGGTAATGACTGCAGCGGCCAGTGCGATGCTCAGCCACATGCCGTAGACCTGCATCTTGTCCCGCGCCATCGGCAACCCTTCGAGCGGGTAGAACTGCACCAGCAGCATGCTGTAGGCGGTCAGCGCGATACCCGACAGAATCAGCGAGTAAAGCCAGGGCAAGGTGACTGCGGCGATGGCCAGCGGCACCAGGTAGTAGGAAACGAATGGGTTGGTCGAGCCGCCCGAGTAATACAGCAGGGCGCTGTGGATCAGCAGGTCGCAGGCCAGCTGCAGCGCATATTCAAGCTCGGTGACCGGCAGCGACAGGCGCAAGCGCAAGGCGGTGAACGCGCACAGCAAAGATGAAAGGGCCAGGGTCGCGGCCAACGAAAACCATGGCAGCGGCAGCAGTTCGGTCCAGTAGGCAACGCCCACGGAGCCGGCCTGGGCGGCCAGGACCAGAACCCGAATGACAGTCAGGCGCCAGAGGTTCTGGCGTGTAGCGGACAGCGGTTGTGCGGCGGCGAGCATGAGCTCTCCTGATGAGTGCTCCAGGAAAATCGGCTGGAGTATACCGAAGCCGGGCGGCCAGCTGCAGCGATGCGGCAAAGCGCCACACTTTGTCACAGGTTCATGATGGCACTTTTGAACCCAGTACACTGTTCCCGGTCTTAAGGGCCATGCGTGGGATGGACGCCCTGAACCCACGCCTTTTATTGCCAAGGAGTACCACATGCATATCCCTCGTCGCGGCGCTGCCCTGATCCTCTCCTGCGGCCTGCTCGCCAGCCTGCCGGCGCTGGCGGCTGATGAGCCGCGCTACAACCAGGTATCGCTGCGTGCCGAAGTCAGCAAGGAAGTGCCGCGCGACCTGATGGTCGTGACCCTGTATAGCGAAGCGCAGAACACCGACCCGGGCAAGCTCGCCAAACAGATCACCGAAACCATGAACAAAGCCGTGCAACAGGCCCGCCAGGTAAAGGACGTGAAGATCAGCCAGGGCAGCCGTAACAGCTACCCGGTGTACGACAGCAAGGGCCAGAAGATCACCGGTTGGCGCGAACGTGCCGAACTGCGCCTGGAAAGCGCCGACTTCCCGGCCCTGTCGCAGCTCAGCGCCGACCTGCTGCAGGACCTGAAAATGGGCGGCATGGACTTCTCCATCGCCCCGGCTACTCGCAAAACCAGCGAGGACGAGCTGCTCAAGGATGCAGTCAACGCCTTCAAGGCACGTGCCCAGCTGGCGACCGAAGCGCTAGGTGGCAAGGGCTACAAGGTGGTCAGCCTGAACCTCAACAGCAGCGGCTACCCACGCCCTTACCTGCGCAGCGCCCCCATGGCGATGAAGGCCATGGGCGCGGATGAAGCCGCACCGGCTCCGGATATCGAAGCAGGCACCAGCGAAGTCAGCATGAATGCCGATGGGCTGATCGAAGTCCAGATGCCCTAAGCCTGTTCATCAGGGGCGCCAAGCGCCCCTTTCAGCAAATTTCAGACATTTCCTACGCACCAACAACGCGCATCCTACGTATATCCCTCCCCGAAATATTCTGCAAAAAGCCATCATTTTGCCCTCGCAAACGTTTAACTTCCGAGAAAGTTACATGGATGCGACATCCATGTACGCCCGTACTACTTTTCTGACGCCAACTATCCTTCGGAGTGTTGCATTGGGTACATCCCCTGCATAAGTATCCGCAGGTCGGCTCACGAGGCCACCTCAAACCAGAAAAATGACAACAATGAGGCCACCATGCTCAAACACGCAGTCATTCCGTTTCTGCTCGGCGCAGGCTTGCTGAGCGGCGCCCCGCTTGCCCACGCCGCGTCCAACCTGGTGTTCTGCTCCGAAGGCAGCCCGGCCGGTTTCGACCCGGGGCAATACACCACCGGAACCGACTTCGACGCCTCGGCCGAGACCGTGTTCAACCGCCTGACCCAGTTCGAACGGGGCGGCACCGCCGTCATCCCGGGCTTGGCGACCCAATGGGATGTGTCCGACGACGGCAAAACCTACACCTTCCACCTGCGTGAAGGCGTCAAGTTCCACACCACCGACTACTTCAAGCCAAGCCGCGAATTCAACGCCGACGACGTGCTGTTCACCTTCAACCGCATGCTCGACAAGAACCACCCGTTCCGTAAGGCCTACCCCACCGAATTCCCCTACTTCACCGACATGGGCATGGACAAGAACATCGCCAAGGTGGAGAAAGTAGACGCACACACCGTCAAGTTCTCCCTCAACGAAGTAGACGCCGCGTTCATCCAGAACCTGGCCATGAGCTTTGCCTCCGTGCAGTCGGCCGAGTACGCCGACCAGTTGCTCAAGGATGGCAAGGCCGCCGACATCAACCAGAAGCCGATCGGCACTGGCCCATTCGTGTTCAGCAAATACCAGAAGGACGCGCAGATCCGCTTCAAGGGTAACAAGGACTACTGGAAACCCGAGGACGTGAAGATCGACAACCTGATCTTCGCCATCACCACCGACGCCTCGGTGCGCATGCAGAAGCTGAAGAAGAACGAATGCCAGGTCACCCTGTTCCCGCGCCCGGCCGACATCGAGCCGCTAAAGGCCGACAAGAACCTGCAGATGCCGCAACAGGCCGGTTTCAACCTCGGCTACATCGCCTACAACGTGATGGACAAGATCAAGGGCAGCAACGAGCCCAACCCCATGGCCAAACTCGAAGTGCGCCAGGCACTGGACATGGCCGTAGACAAGCAGAAGATCATCGAATCGGTCTACCAGGGCGCCGGCCAGCTCGCCGTCAATGGCATGCCCCCGACCCAGTGGTCCTACGACACCAGCATCAAGGACGTGCCGTACGACCCGGAAAAGGCCAAGCAACTGCTCAAGCAAGCCGGCGTCAAGGAGGGCACCGAGATCACCCTGTGGGCCATGCCGGTGCAACGCCCGTATAACCCCAATGCCAAGCTGATGGCAGAGATGCTGCAGTCCGACTGGGCCAAGATCGGCATCAAGGCGAAGATCGTCAGTTACGAATGGGGCGAGTACATCAAACGCTCCAAAGGCGGCGAACAGGGCGCCATGCTGATCGGCTGGAGCGGTGACAACGGTGACCCGGACAACTGGCTGGGCACCCTGTATGGCTGCGACGCCATCGACGGCAACAACTTCTCCAAGTGGTGCTACAAGCCCTACGACGACCTGATCAAGCAGGCCAAAGCTACCTCGGACCAGGCCAAGCGCACCGAGCTTTACCAAAAGGCGCAGCACATCCTCAAGGAGCAGGTGCCGATTACCCCGATCGCCCACTCCACGGTCTACCAGCCGATGAGCGCCAAGGTGAAGGACTTCAAGATCAGCCCGTTTGCGCTGAACGCCTTCTACGGCGTCAGCGTAGAAAAATAGCCCCGGGCCACCCTCCGCCCCTCCCGTAAACCAAACCCGCCCCCGACGCTACCGCGCCGGGGTTGGGGTGCCTGTTGCCGCAATTCGTATCCCGAAGCAGTGCAACAGATGGAAAAGGATTTGCCATGCGCCATACAAAACTGTTTTGCAGCGTGCTCGCCCTGGGCCTGCTGGCCCCAGCCGGCGCCGCCCACGCCAAGAACCTGGTGTTCTGCTCCGAGGGCAGCCCGGCCGGGTTCGACACCGCCCAATACACCAGCGCCACCGACAATGATGCGGCCGAACCGCTCTACAACCGCCTGGTGGAGTTCGAACGCGGCGGCACAGCGGTGCACCCCGCACTGGCGAGCAAATGGGAGGTTTCCGGCGACGGCCTGCGTTACACCTTCCACTTGCGCGAGGGCGTGAAATTTCACGCCAACAAGGCCTTCACCCCCACCCGCGACTTCAACGCCGACGACGTGCTGTTCACCTTCAACCGCATGCTCGACAAGGGCCACCCGTTCCGCCAGGCCTACCCCACCGAGTTCCCCTACTTCGTCAGCATGGGCCTGGACAAGAACATCGCCCGGGTCGAAAAGACCGGCCCGCTAACTGTCGTGTTCAGCCTGAACACAGTCGATGCCGCGTTCATTCAGAACCTGGCGATGAGCTTCGCATCGATACTGTCGGCGGAATATGCCGAGCAATTGATGGCCAGCGGCCGCCCCAGCGACATCAACCAGCAACCCATCGGCACCGGCCCGTTCGTGTTCCAGCGTTACCAGAAGGATTCGCAGATCCGCTTCAAGGGCAACAAGGAGTATTGGGCGCCGGATGAAGTGAAGATCGACAACCTGGTGTTCTCGATCAACACCGACCCTTCGGTGCGCATCCAGAAGCTGCGCCGCAACGAATGCCAGGTGACCTTGCACCCGCGCCCGGCCGACCTGCCGGCGCTCACGGCTGACAGCAAATTGCAGGTGCTGCAGCAGCCGGGCTTCAACCTCGGCTACATCGCCTACAACACCCAGCACCCTCCGTTCGACCGTCTGGAGGTGCGCCAGGCCATGGACATGGCGGTGAACAAACAGGCGATTCTGCAGGCGGTTTATCAGGACTCCGGCCAGCTGGCCGTGAACGCCATGCCGCCGACCCAGTGGTCCTACGACAACAGCCTCAAGGACGCGCCCTTCGACCCGGAAAAAGCCAGGCAGCTGCTCAAGCAGGCCGGCGTCAAGGAAGGCACCGAGGTCACGCTGTGGGCCATGCCCGTGCAGCGCCCGTACAACCCCAACGCCAAGCTCATGGCCGAGATGCTCCAGGCCGACTGGAACAAGCTCGGCTTCAAGGTGCGCATCGTCAGTTACGAATGGGGCGAGTACCTCAAGCGCATGAAAAGTGGCGAGCACGATATCGCCCTGATCGGCTGGACCGGTGACAACGGTGACCCGGACAACTGGCTTGGCACCCTCTACAACTGCGATGCCATTGGCAGCAACAACTATTCGCTGTGGTGCGACCCGCAGTACGACAGCCTGGTCAAGCAGGCCAAACAGGTCACCGACCGCGAGCAGCGCACCGTGCTGTACCAGCAGGCCCAGCAGCGCCTCAAGCAGCAGGTGCCGATCACGCCGGTGGCGCATTCAACTGTGAACCAGCCGATCAGCATCAAGGTGGCCGATTTCAAGGTAAGCCCCTTTGGCCGCAATGACTTTTCTGGTGTGAGTGTTGATTGAGCGCTAGCCGGTGCTGGCCCTATCGCCGGCACGCCAACACAACTCCCCCGATTTTGCCCGGCAATCCCGGGCAACCCTGGCAACCCTGGCAACACCGCGAAAAAAACCGGCCCACAAGGCTAGGTAATAACTAAAAGAACAGAAAGGGAGCTTTAACCTTGAGACCATTCACCCTCACCGCGCTGGCCTTATCCATGGGCGCATGCTGCGCCATGGCCCAGGCCGAAACCCAAAGCCAGGACTACGTCCCGTTCAGCATCAAAGGCACCAGCGAACAGGACGAAGCAAAAGGCTTCATCGACGGCCAGAGCCTGTCCGGCAGCACCCGCAACTGGTACGCCCGCGAACGCGCCACCCGCGCCCCGCTGTGGAAGTACTACAAAAGTGACGGTCGCCGCCACGACACCCACAGCCGCGACAACTGGTTGCAAGGCACCATCCTCAACTACAGCTCGGGCTTCACCCAGGGCACCGTGGGCTTTGCGGTCGAAGCTGCCGGCTACAACGCCATTGCCCTGGAGCAGGGCCGCGCTGCCATCGCCGGCCCCAACAACCGCACCCTGACCCACAGTGACGGCGACCCCGTCGGCCAGTGGAGCAAGATGGGCCTGGCCAACGTCAAGGCGCGCGTGTCCAACACCACCTTGACCGTCGGCCGCCAGTCGGTGGACACACCGATGATCGCCTACATCGGCAACCGCGCGTTGCCTTCGAGCTTCCAGGGCGCATTTCTGCACAGCGCCGAGTTCGACAACCTGTCGTTCGACCTGGGCACCTTCGACCGTGTGTCACCACGTACCGAACAGAGCCTCAGCAAGTTCCGCAGCGAGTACGGCGCCGCCGGCGTCGAGACCGACCGCGCCAGCACCACCGGGGTCAACTACCAGCCGCTCAAGAGCCTGACCACCAGCCTGTACGCCACCAAGGTCGACGACTTCTGGAACCAGTACTACTTCGGCGCCAACCACGTGCTGGGCGACAGCGCGGTGCTGAGCCTGACCACCGGCCTGAACTACTACAAGACCGTGGACGAAGGCAGCAAGAAGATGGGCGAGATCGACAACGACACCTACAGCCTGTCGCTCGGCCTCACCCATCAGGCCCATACCCTCAGCGCGTCCTGGCAGCAGGTCAACGGCAACGAATACTTCGACTACCTGCACGAAACCAACGGCATCTACCTGGCCAACTCGCTGCTCTCGGACTTCAACGGCCCGAACGAGAAATCCCTGCAGATTTCCTACGTGCTGAACATGGCCCCGTACGGTGTGCCGGGCCTCAAGTTCAACCTGTACAACGCACGCGGCTGGGGCATCGACGGCACCCATTACCGGGGCACTGCCTATGACGTCACCGGCATGGACGGCGAAACCCACTACGAGTGGGGCATCGGCACCAGCTACGCAGTGCAGAGCGGCGCGCTGAAAGACACCAGCATCCGCGCCACCTACACCGCGCACCGTGCCAGCAAGGCGCAGGCCGATGGCAGCCTGGACGAGCTGCGCATCGTCACCACCATTCCATTCAACATTCTCTGACCGCTGACGCCACGGTTCACCTACGCATGGGCCGTGGCGTCTACGCTGGAATCAATGCGAGCAAGGAGTTCACATGACATTGCTACCCCTGCGCGCTGCCCTGGCAGCGGTCATCCTCGGCGCCGCCGGCAACCTGGCGGCCAAGCCGCTGGTGGTGTGCACCGAAGCCAGCCCGGAAGGCTTCGACATCGTCCAGTACACCACGGCGGTCACCGCCGACGCCTCAGCCGAAACGGTATTCAACCGCCTGGTCGATTTCAGGCCCGGCACTACCGATATCGAACCCGCCCTGGCCGAGCGCTGGGACATCTCCGCCGATGGCCTGACCTACACCTTCCACCTGCGCCAAGGGGTGAAGTTCCACACCACCGACTACTTCACGCCGACCCGCGACTTCAACGCCGACGACGTGCTGTGGAGCCTGCGCCGCCAGCTCGACCCGAACCACCCGTGGCACGACAAGACCAGCGTCGGCTACCCGTATTTCGAGAGCATGGCCTTCAAGGACCTGCTCAAGTCGGTGGAAAAAACCGACGACTACACCGTGGTCATCACCCTTGCCCGCCCGGAAGCGCCGTTCCTGCGTGACATGGCCATGGCGTTCACGTCGATCTACTCCGCCGAGTACGCCGACCAATTGCTCAAGGCCGGCAAAACCGGCGACCTCAACAGCAAGCCGATTGGCACTGGCGCGTTCATCTTCCAGCGTTACAACAAGGACGCCCAGGTGCGCTTCAAGGCCAACCCGGAGTACTTCCGCGGCAAGCCACCGGCCGACACCCTGGTGTTCGCCATCGCCACCGACGGCAACGTACGCCTGCAGAAGCTGCGCGCCAACGAGTGCCAGGTCGCGTTGTACCCCAAGCCGGATGACGTGCCCTCGATCAAGGCCGACTCCAGGCTGAAGGTCGCCGAGATCGAAGCCCTGGTCACCGGCTATATCGCCATGAACACGGAACACAAGTACCTCAGCGACGTGCGCGTGCGCAAAGCCATCAACATGGCTTTCGACCGCCAGACCCACGTCGATCAGCTGTTCGGCAAGGGCAACGCGCTGGTCGGGGTCAACCCCTACCCGCCGACCATGATCGGCTACAACAACGACAACCAGAACCCGCCACGCGACCTGGCCAAAGCCCGTGAACTGCTCAAGCAGGCCGGTGTGCCGGAAGGCACGGTGATTACCCTGTTCACCCGCAACGGCGGCGGCCCGACCAACCCCAACCCGCGGCTGTCTGCCGAGATGCTGCAGGCGGACCTCGCCAAGATCGGCCTCAAGCTGGATATCCGGGTGATGGAATGGGCCGAGATGCTGCGCCGCGCCAAAAAAGGCGAGGCCGACCTGGTGTCCACGGGCTGGGCCGGCGACAACGGCGACCCGGACAATTTCCTCAGCCCCCTGCTCAGCTGCGACGCTGCAAAAACCGGCGAGAACTACGCGCGCTGGTGTAACTCGAAATTCCAGGAACTGATCACCCGCGCCCGCGAAGTGATCGACAACGACGAGCGTGCCAGGCTCTATGCCGAGGCCTTGAAGGTGTACGATGACGACCAGCCCTGGATCAGCATGGCGCATCCGAAGATGTTCACTGCCATGCGTGACAACGTGGAGGGTTACGTGATCAACCCTCTGACCAACAACAACTTCGCCACCACCAAGGTGAAGTAGAACAACAACGATCGCCGGCAACCCACACGGGCACCGGCGGCACCGCCGTACAACGGCTGATGAGGTAACCCCGACAATGTTGAGTTTTATTGCCCGGCGCCTGGGCCTGCTGATTCCGACTTTTTTCGGCATCACCTTGCTGACCTTCGCGCTCATACGCCTGATCCCCGGCGACCCGGTGGAAGTGATGATGGGCGAGCGCAGGGTCGACCCCGAAATGCACGCCCAGGCCATGGAGCGCCTGGGCCTGAACAAGCCGCTGCCGGTCCAGTACCTGGACTACGTCGGCAAGCTGGCCCAGGGTGACCTGGGCGAGTCGCTGCGCACTCGCGAAAGCGTGTGGACCGAGTTCCTCACCCTGTTCCCCGCCACGCTGGAACTGGCCTTCGCCGCGCTGTTGTTCGCCGGCATCGTCGGGCTGCTGGCCGGGGTGATCGCGGCGCTCAAGCGCGGTTCGCTGTTCGACCATGGGGTCATGGGCATATCCCTGGCCGGCTACTCGATGCCGATCTTCTGGTGGGGCCTGATCCTGATCATGTTCTTCTCGGTAAGCCTGGGCTGGACGCCGGTGTCCGGGCGTATCGACCTGCTGTATGACATCGAGCCGAAAACCGGCTTCATGCTGATCGACACCCTGCTCAGCGACGAGGAAGGTGCGTTCAAGGATGCCGTGATGCACCTGATCCTGCCGGCCATCGTGCTCGGCACCATCCCGCTGGCGGTGATCGCCCGCATGACCCGCTCGTCGATGCTCGAAGTGCTGCGCGAAGACTACATCCGCACCGCCCGCGCCAAAGGCCTGTCGCCGGCCCGCGTGGTGTTCGTGCACGGCCTGCGCAATGCGCTGATCCCGGTGCTGACTGTATTCGGCCTGCAGGTCGGCACGCTGCTGGCCGGTGCGGTGCTCACCGAAACCATCTTTTCCTGGCCGGGCATCGGCAAGTGGCTGATCGAAGCCATCGGTGCCCGTGACTACCCCGTGGTCCAGAACGGCATCCTGTTGATCGCCTGCCTGGTGATTCTGGTCAACTTCGTCGTGGACATCCTCTACGGCCTGGCCAACCCACGCATCCGTCATCAGCGCTGAGGCCTTCGCCATGACTAGCCCGATTCCGAAACCCGTCACACCGGCCAGCCCGGTGGACCAAAGCTTGCTCTACCCCTCGCCGTACAAAGAATTCTGGCACGCCTTCGCGCAAAACAAGGGTGCCGTGATGGGCCTGGCGTTCATGTGCCTGGTGGTGTTCTGCGCGCTGTTCGCGCCATGGGTCGCACCGCACAACCCGAGCGAGCAGTACCGCGACTTCCTGCTGACGCCGCCGGTGTGGCTCGAAGGCGGTACCTGGCAATTCATCCTCGGCACCGACGAGCTCGGCCGCGACCTGCTCTCGCGGCTGATCCAGGGTGCGCGGCTGTCGCTGCTGATCGGCCTGTCGTCGGTGGTGATGTCGCTGATCCCGGGCATTCTGCTGGGCCTTTTGGCCGGCTTCTTCCCGAACTTCATCGGCCCATCGATCATGCGCCTGATGGACGTGATGCTGGCGCTGCCCTCGCTGCTGCTGGCCGTGGCGATCGTCGCCATTCTCGGCCCAGGCCTGATCAACACAGTGATCGCCATCGCCATCGTCTCCTTGCCCTCGTATGTGCGCCTGACCCGCGCCGCGGTGATGGGCGAACTCAACCGCGACTACGTCACCGCCGCACGCCTGGCCGGTGCCGGGCTGCCACGGCTGATGTTCGTCACCGTGCTGCCCAACTGCATGGCGCCGCTGATCGTGCAGGCAACCCTGAGCTTCTCCTCGGCCATCCTCGACGCTGCTGCACTGGGCTTCCTGGGCTTGGGCGTGCAACCGCCGACGCCTGAATGGGGGACCATGCTGGCCTCGGCCCGCGACTACATCGAGCGCGCCTGGTGGGTGGTGAGCCTGCCCGGCCTGACCATACTGCTCAGTGTGCTGGCCATCAACCTGATGGGCGACGGCCTGCGCGATGCGCTGGACCCGAAACTCAAGAACGCCGCCTGAGGAGAGCGCCATGTCACTGTTGCAGATCAACAACCTGAACGTGCGCTTCGGCGACGCCAACGCAGTACCGGTGGTGGACGGCCTGGACCTGGCGGTGGACGCTGGCGAGATCCTGGCCATCGTCGGCGAGTCCGGCTCGGGCAAATCGGTGACCATGATGGCCCTGATGGGCCTGATCGATGCGCCCGGGCGCATCACCGCCGATACGCTCACCTTCGACGGCACCGACATGCTCAAGCTCAGCGGCCGCCAGCGCCGCAAGGTGGTGGGCAAGGACATCGCCATGGTCTTCCAGGACCCGATGACCGCGCTGAACCCCAGCTACACCGTGGGCTTCCAGATAGAAGAAGTGCTGCGCCAGCACCTGGGCCTCAAAGGCAAGGCGGCGCGCCAGCGGGCGCTGGAGCTGCTGAAAAAAGTCGAGATCCCGGCTGCCGAAAGCCGCCTGGACGCCTACCCGCACCAGTTGTCCGGCGGTATGAGCCAGCGCGTGGCGATCGCCATGGCAATTGCCGGCGAGCCTAAGCTACTGATCGCCGACGAGCCGACCACGGCCCTCGACGTGACCATCCAGGCGCAGATCATGGAGCTGCTGGTCAACCTGCAGAAGGAGCGCAACATGGCGCTCATCCTGATCACCCACGACCTTGCCGTGGTCGCCGAAACCGCCAAGCGGGTCTGCGTGATGTACGCCGGCCAAGCGGTGGAAGTGGGCCAGGTGCCGGAGCTGTTCGACGTGCCGGCACACCCTTACAGCGAGGCGCTGCTGGCAGCGATCCCCGAACACAGCATTGGTGCCGAACGCCTGGCGACCCTGCCCGGCATCGTGCCCGGCCGCTACGACCGACCCGCCGGCTGCCTGCTGTCGCCACGCTGCCCCTATGTGCAGGACAACTGCCGGCGCCAGCGCCCGCCCCTCGCCCCTCAGGCTCATAGCCTGGTGCGTTGCTTCTACCCGCTGAACCAGGAGGTGGCGTGATGGCCGTCGTACTTACCGCCCGGGAGCTGACCCGGCATTACGAAGTCTCCCGCGGGCTGTTCAAGGGCCACGCCCTGGTGCGCGCGCTCAATGGTGTGTCGTTCGAACTGGAGGCCGGCAAGACCCTGGCTGTCGTTGGCGAATCCGGCTGTGGCAAATCGACATTGGCACGCGCCCTGACCTTGATCGAAGAGCCGTCCTCAGGCTCGTTGCAGATCGACGGCACCGAAGTGACGGGCGCCAGCAAAAGCGAGCGCAAGCAGTTGCGTCGCGATGTGCAGATGGTGTTCCAGAGCCCCTATGCCTCGCTCAACCCCCGGCAGAAAATCGGCGACCAATTGGCCGAGCCGCTGCTGATCAACACGTCGCTGAGCAAGGCCGAGCGGCGCGAGAAAGTGCAGAAGATGATGGAACAAGTCGGCCTGCGCCCGGAGCACTACCAGCGTTACCCGCACATGTTCTCGGGCGGCCAGCGCCAGCGTATCGCCTTGGCCCGGGCGATGATGCTGCAACCGAAAGTACTGGTGGCTGACGAGCCGACTTCCGCGCTGGACGTGTCGATCCAGGCGCAGGTACTGAACCTGTTCATGGACCTGCAGAAGGAATTCAACACGGCGTATGTGTTCATTTCGCACAACCTGGCCGTAGTGCGGCATGTGGCGGATCAGGTGTTGGTGATGTACCTGGGCCGGCCAGCGGAGATGGGGCCGAAGGCGGATATCTACGAGAAGCCGCTGCATCCGTATACCCAGGCATTGCTGTCGGCGACACCGGCGATTCACCCGGACCCGTTGAAGCCGAAAATTCGCATTGTGGGGGAATTGCCCAACCCGCTGAACCCGCCGGATGGGTGTGCGTTTCACAAGCGGTGCCCGTATGCGACGGAGCGCTGTGGCGTTGAAGTGCCGGCGTTCAGGCCGGTCGGCACCCGGCAAGTTGCCTGCCATTATGCGGAGCAGTTTCTCTAGACCGGTGTGAAATTCATCGCGGGCAAGCCCGCTCCTACACGTTCAGCGCCTGTAGGAGCGGGCTTGCCCGCGATGGGCCGCAAAGCGGCCCCAAGCAATTCAATGCATGAATATCGCAATCAGGATGATCACCGGAATCGGTACCCCAAGCATCCACAGCAGTAATGAGCGCATGTTGTTTCTCCTTACTTAACGTTGAACGGTTCGACGCGCGGTGTAACCCATTTCATCCCCTTCCAGCCATTGCACATGATCACGCTGACGGCCACCGTACAGCGCCGCAAGGCTGGCAAAGAACGCACCACACAACAGCGCAACAAAGGTCCACAGCGCGGTCCATGCCGCTACCTTGGCAGCGGTATCCGCAGCTTGTTTCGCCTGCACTTTGGCTTGTTCAACCTGAGCGAACACCTGGTCGACGCGCGCCTCGGCCTCGGCCTGGCTCAGCCGTGTACGTTGCGCCACCAGTTGCGCGAGGTAAGTGCGATCGCCTTCGGCAAGGGTGCCTTCGGTGATCGACCTGGCGATGATCCGCGCCGCAACGCCGTTGGCGGCGTCATCGCTGACCGGGGCCGGGCCGTCACTGCGGAACAGGCTATCGACGAAATACCCGTTCGGGTCAGGCTTGGGTGCCACGCTTGCAGCTGCCCCCACGGCGGTTGCACCCGCCTGCACGCCTGCACCGGCCAGGCCACCGACTGTACCCACGATCAACATCGCGGCCACCAAGGTGGCCACTGCCCAGGAGAGGAAGCCATGGGCTGTATCGCGGAAATACACTTCGTCACCATGCAGGTTGGCCCATTTAACCCGCAACCGGCCGGCAATGTAGCCACCAAGGCCGGAAGCGAGAATCTGGGTCAGCAACAGCCAGATGATCGTTGAGATGCCCAACGCCTTGGCGCTCGCGCCTTCATTGGCCCAAGGCGAGGTGGCGGCAAAGCCCAGACCCGCACCGAGCACCACGAGGATGAGTGAAAGAGACGCCGCAGCAGCGGCACCGGCAAAGATCGCGGCCCATGACACGCCTGAGCGTGACTGGGTATCGGCATACGGATAATCGGCAGAGGGGATCATGATGTGTTCGCCTTTGTTGTGAGCAACAGGTCCTAGTCGCGCTACTACCGCTGCAGACGCTGTGCCACATGTGTCAAAAAATGACTCCCTGCAAATTCAAGGTGTTAGCTTCATTCGCTAATTTTTGATCGTGCAAAAAACCCGGATCGCGGTTAGCGCCTCAGGGTTTATGCAATGCGTGCGGGTTATTGGCCGCAAAGCGGCCTCAAGACAAGGCCGCCCCAGGAGGGTAACGGCAAACCTATGTAGACACGGGCACGTCCCAGCCTCCATCCGCGCCCCTTTCGAGTTGCTGGTGATCGCCCCCTAACGCTGTCAGCATCCCTGTACGCCGGTCCAGTGACCGACCGTCCGGATACACGGTGTGCCCACTCGCGTGAAAGACACGACCATCAGGGTGGGTCAGTGTGCTCCGCTTGCCTATCGATCCATCCTCATAGGTGGCAGTCCCTTCCATATAAAAATGATTGGCACCCACATGACGAAAAACGTACTCACCCCCAGCATCGAGGTAGATCTCGGTGCCGGGCACTTGGTCGTCCAGCACCCTCTCCCCCCAATCAACAGAGGATGAGCGCCCCTTTCTAGGCTCGAAGAGCGCGTCAACACCTCTCCTGAATATCAATCGCACTAAAACGTTTCTTTTAGGACGGTCAACGAGTGCTTCCTCTGGAAATCTCCACAGCCCCTCTTCGAAGGGCTCAAGGCCTGTGGTATCGAACCCCGGTTCCACAGGTTGCCAATTTCCATCGGTGTCTTGCACTTCCCACCCCGGATCAGTTGATAATTCATCCACCATAGCGTTCGACTCCTGAAGTTAGGATTGGCCCCGTCGCTGGCTGTTCAGCCCTCTCAAAGCGTGACGACCACTTTGCCATCTTCATCAAATTCCCCTTGCACTTCTGCGCCGTCTGGCAGCGTCACGATCCTGCTCGCCCGGTTATAGGATGCACCGTTCTCATACTTCACGTTCCCATCCGGCGTCGAAACACTGCCATCGGGGTGTTTTATTTCCGTGTCCGTTGCGATTGATCCATCTATGTATATAAATGTCCCATCCGAGTTCTGTTGGCTGTCTTTAGGGTGTTGGAATACATTCCCCTGAATTTCATCGACAACTATCTGGACAGCAACAGGCGCGATGAAGTGTTCCAAAAATGCCTCGCCAGCTTCCGAAACCACACCTTTAAGTCGACGCCCCCTGATGCTCCCTCCGATACGGCCCGGCTTTATCCGCTTCTTCCTGCGAAACCCACCCCCTGATTTTAACGCTGCATACTCTGGTGCATCGGGATCAAAATCCTGCGACATAATTACCCAGTCACCATTCGGGTTAAGCATTTCCCACTCGCCTTCTTCCCATTCACTGTCTTCAAACATATCGACCGCCTCTGCACTTTAGTCATTTAGATTCATAACAACGCAGTCGCTCATGGCCAGCACCGCCAGCCCTGAACCTGCGTGCAAGAGCAAACTAAAGTTCGGCCATTGCTTTAAGCACCCGTAAATAATTCCATCACAATGCAAGCCCCGACATTTCGCTATATCCGATCGCTTGAATTGTTATTCCAATTCATGCAGTCTGCTGCTATCCCACTGCAAATGCCGACACTTCCACCATGCTTCAACCTGACGGTCCCGAACACACGGCAGCCACCAGAGAGACCGTGCTGCGCTACCACCTGTGCTGGAAGCACCGCGACCTCGACGGCGTGATCGCGCTCTATCACCCCGACGTCCAGTACCACGATTTCTTCCAGAACCGCGTGCTCGGCTACCAAGCGCTGCGCGACTATGTGCGCGCCTGCCTGCCACACGAGGCCGGCGAGGATATCGTCCACAGCGACCGCATCCGGGTCGACGGCTGCACGGCGTTCATTCAGTACCAGGTCACGGTGCAGGGTGGTGAGGGCTTGGTGGCGTTCCAATCGAGCGAGGCGATCACGGTCAAGGACGGGCTGATCTGGCGGGTCAACGAATACGCCACGCTGGTCCGCCAGAACAGCCAGGGCCTGGCCAGCAGCGGCCCACGCCCGGCCACCAGCCGCCTGGGCCTGTCGCCGCGGCAGCTGTCGACCATGGCCCAGGACCTGGAGCACTACTTTCAGCGCCAGCGGCCCTACCTCGACCCGGAGCTGGACCTGCAGCAGGTCGCCGACGCCAGTGGCTACAGCCGTAACCAGATCTCCTACCTGCTCAACCAGGTGCTCGGGCAAAGCTTCTACCGCTACGTCAACCAGGCCCGTCTGCAGCACCTGATGGCCAGCCTGAACGATGACAGCGTGGAAGCGACGATCGACGACCTGGCCTTCAGCGCCGGCTTCAATTCCCTGTCGGCGTTCTACAAGTGCTTTCGCCAACACACAGGGCTCACGCCCAAGGCCTACCTCAAGCAAATTTCCCTGCGTGCACGCACGTAGGACAGCCCTCCCCCAACGCCACTAGCATCGCCCACAGACCTTGACGGAATGTGGAGCCGAACCCGATGCAACCCCTGCGCACACTCAGCCTGTGGATGGACCAGCTCGACGAGCCGCTGTGTGCCCGCCCGGCGCTGCGCGAAGACCTTGAGGTCGACGTCTGCATCATCGGCGCGGGCTACACCGGCCTGTGGACGGCGTATTACCTCAAGCGCCAGGCCCCTCACCTGAACATTGCAGTGATCGAGGCCAACATCGCAGGCTTCGGTGCTTCTGGGCGCAACGGCGGTTGGCTGATGGGCAACCTGCTCGGCGAGGACCGCCTGCTCGCCACCCTGTCGCCGCAGCAACGCCGCGCCAGCATCGACCTGCTGCACGGCATCCCCGATGAAGTGCACGCCGTGCTGCAACGTGAAGCCATCGACTGCGACTACCGCAAAGGCGGCGTGCTGTACTGCGCCGCCCGCTACCCGGAACAGGAGCGCAGCCTGCGCGCCTACCTCGACGACCTGTACCGCCAAGGCATGACCGAGGATGACTACCGCTGGCTGCGCCCCGATCAGCTGGATGGGCAGTTGCGCGTGAGTAACGCCTACGGCGCGATCTACAGCCCGCACACCGCGACCATCCAGCCGGCCAAGCTGGTGCGTGGCCTGGCCCGAGCGGTGGAGGCGCTGGGTGTGCCGATCTACGAGAACACCCCCGCCGTCGACTGGCAACCCGGTGAAGTACGTGCGCCGCTGGCGCGCGTGCGCTGCCAGTGGATGGTGCCTGCCGTCGAGGGCTACGCCGCCAGCCTGCCGCCGCTGGGCAAGCATCAGCTGCCGGTGCAGAGCTTGCTGGTGGCGACCGAACCGCTACCCGAATCGGCCTGGGAGCAGATCGGCCTTGCCCATGGCCAGGCCTTCAGTGAAAGCAGCCGCCAGGTCACCTACGGCCAACGCACCGCCGACAACCGCCTGGTGTTCGGCGCCCGCGGCGGCTACCGCTTCGGTGGCCGCCTGCGCGAGGACTTCACCCTCACCGAGGCCGAAGTCGAACTGCGCCGCTACTTGTTCGGCGAGCTGTTCCCGCAGCTCAAGCATGTGCGCATCACCCATTCCTGGGGCGGCAACCTGGGCATGGCGCGGCGCTTCCGCCCGCATATGCTGTGCGACCGCCAGCGCGGTATTGCCCTGGCCGGTGGCTACGGCGGCGAAGGGGTCGGCGCCACCAACCTCGGTGGGCGCACCCTGGCCGCGCTGATTCTGGGCCAGCACAACGAACTGACGGCACAACCCTGGGTGCTCGACAACCGCCCCGTGTCGAGCCTCGCCGCCTGGCCACCCGAACCCTGCCGCTGGCTCGGCTACAACGCGATCATCCAGAGCTTCGTCCACGAGGACCGGACCCTCGCCAACCCCGCCAGCGCGCCGTGGAGGCGGCGCCTGGCCAGTTCCCTCGCAGACTTCATGGAAGGCTTCATGCACTGACTTCCCTTTCACCTACACAGGATCCACCGGTCATGAGCATCACCCAGTTCAAACACACAGACAGCGCCGTGCTGGAAAGCTCCAACCCAGTCGCAGTCCCCCTCGGCGAGCCCGTTGCAGTGGCGTCGGTCACCTGCGTGGAGCGCAGCGATGGCGTCGAGACCGGCATCTGGGAATGCACACCCGGGCGCTGGCGGCGGCAGATCGTGCAACAGGAGTTCTGCCACATCATCAAGGGCCGCTGCACCTTCACCCCCGACGGCGGCGAGCCCCTCTACATAGAAGCCGGAGACGCATTGATGCTACCGGCCAACAGCATGGGTATCTGGGACATCCAGGAGACCGTGCGCAAGACTTACGTGCTGATTTTCTGATCCGCTGATCGCCTGCCTTCGATAACAACAGACAAAGCAAGGTAAACCCGACATGCGCACCTTCCTTCTCGCACCCCTGATGCTGGCTGCCAGCGTGGCCAGCGCCACCGACACGGTGAAAATCTACAACTGGTCCAGCTACGTCGCCCCCGACACCCTGAAGAACTTCCAGCAAGCCACCGGCATCGTGCCGACCTACGACGTGTACGACAGCAACGAAACCCTCGACGGCAAGCTGATGACCGGCAACTCCGGCTACGACGTGGTGTTCCCCTCCAACCACTTCATGGCCCGGCAGGTCCAGGGCAAGGCGTTGAAGCGCCTGGACAAATCGCAGCTGCCCAACTGGCACAACCTCAACCCGGTGCTGCTCAAGGCGCTGGAAGTGAACGACCCGGGCAACCAGTACGGTTTCCCTTACCTGTGGGGCAGCACCGGCATCGGCTACAACATTGACAAGGTCAAGGCGGTGCTGGGCGACAACGCGCCGGTGGGCTCGTGGGACCTGATCTTCAAGCCGGAGTACATGAGCAAGCTGAAAAGCTGTGGCGTAGCGGTGTTGGACAACGGCCCCGAGCTGCTGCCGATCGCCCTGCATTACCTGGGCTTGCCGCATCACAGCCAGGACCCGAAGGATTACCAGAAGGCCAAGGATTTGCTGATGAAGGTGCGGCCGTACATCAGCTACTTCCATTCATCCAAGTACACGGGTGACCTGGCCAATGGCGATATCTGCGTGGTGGTCGGTTTCTCGGGTGACGTGCTGCAGGCGAAAAACCGCGCCGACGAAGCGAAGAACGGCGTGAAGGTGGGATACTCGATTCCCAAGGAAGGGGCGCCGATGTGGTTCGACATGGTTGCCATGCCGGCCGATGCGCCGGATGAGAAGGCGGGGTATGCCTACATGAACTACCTGCTGCAGCCGGAGGTGATGGCCAACATCAGCAACCATGTGCAGTACGCCAACGGCAACCTCAAGGCTGACAGCCTGGTGGACCCGGCGATGAAGGGCAATACGATGATCTACCCCAGTGACGAGGTGATGGGCAAGTTGTATGCGCTGGAGGCGATGCCGGCCAAGATCGACCGCATTCGCACCCGGATCTGGACCAGTATCAAAGCCGGGAACTGAGCCCCGTGTAGTTTTCACTGGCCTCATCGCTGGCAAGCCAGCCCCCACAGGAACTGCACAAGCCTGCAGGGCTGTGCTTATCCTTGTGGGAGCTGGCTTGCCGGCGATGAGGCCAGATCAGACAACACAACTGCCTGATCTGGCGTCTGAGGATCAGTGGTGCTCGCGAGTAGCGCGGAATTTCACATCCGGCCAGCGCTCTTCCATCAGCGACAGGTTGACCCGGGTCGGGGCCAGGTAGGTCAGGTGACCGCCGCCGTCGATGGCCAGGTTTTCCATGGCCTTGACCTGGAATTCCTCGAGCTTCTTCTTGTCATCGCAGCTGATCCAGCGCGCCGACCAGACGGTGATCGGCTCGTAGGCACACTCCACCTTGTACTCTTCCTTCAGGCGGCTGGCGACCACGTCGAACTGCAGCACACCGACCGCACCCAGGATGATGTCGTTGCTGCGCTCCGGGAAGAACACCTGAGTGGCGCCCTCCTCGGCCAGCTGCTGCAGGCCCTGGCGCAGTTGCTTGGACTTGAGCGGGTCTTTCAGGCGCACGCGGCGGAACAGTTCCGGAGCGAAGTGCGGAATACCGGTGAAGCCCAGCGCTTCGCCTTCGGTGAAGGTGTCGCCGATCTGGATGGTGCCGTGGTTGTGCAGGCCGATGATGTCGCCGGCGTAGGCTTCTTCGAGCTGCTCACGCTCGGACGAGAAGAACGTCAGGGCGTCACCGATGCGCAGGTCCTTGCCCGTACGCACGTGGCGCATCTTCATGCCCTTCTCGTACTTGCCCGAGCAGATGCGCATGAAGGCGATACGGTCGCGGTGTTTCGGGTCCATGTTCGCCTGGATCTTGAACACGAAGCCCGAGAACTTCTCTTCCACCGGCTCCACGGTACGCTCATGGGCGACACGGGCCAGCGGCCGCGGGGCCCAGTCGACAACAGCGTCGAGCACATGGTCGACACCGAAGTTGCCCAGGGCGGTACCGAAGAACACCGGCGTCAGCTGGCCATTGATGAACTCGTCCTGGTCGAACTCATGGCAGGCACCCTGTACCAGCTCGAGCTGCTCGATGAAGCGATCGTATTCATCACCCAGGTGCGCACGGGCTTCATCGGAGTCGAGCTTCTCGATGATCTTGACCTCGGTACGCTCGTGGCCGTGGCCCGGGGTGTAGACGATGATGTAGTCACCGGCCAGGTGGTACACGCCCTTGAAGTCGCGGTAGCAACCGATCGGCCAGGTGATCGGCGCGGCCTTGATCTTCAGTACCGCCTCGATTTCGTCGAGCAGTTCGATCGGGTCGCGGATGTCACGGTCGAGTTTGTTGATGAAGCTGACGATGGGCGTGTCGCGCAGGCGGCAGACATCCATCAGGGCGATGGTCCGCGGCTCTACACCTTTACCGCCGTCGAGCACCATCAGCGCCGAGTCCACTGCGGTCAGGGTGCGGTAGGTGTCTTCCGAGAAGTCTTCGTGGCCGGGGGTGTCGAGCAGGTTGATCATGTGCTCGCGGTACGGGAACTGCATCACCGAGGTGGTGATGGAGATGCCGCGCTGCTTCTCCATTTCCATCCAGTCGGAAGTGGCGTGGCGGTCGGACTTGCGCGACTTCACGGTACCGGCGACGGCAATGGCCTTGCCCATCAGCAGGAGCTTCTCGGTGATGGTGGTCTTACCGGCGTCGGGGTGGGAAATAATTGCGAAAGTGCGGCGCTTCGCGACTTCGGCGGCCTGTTTGGTCATGGGAAATCGCCTGACTGGGGGATTCAAAAAGGGGCGATATCATACCTGAAGTGAGGCACTCGACCAAAGCCCAAGTCATCGGCAACCTCACTGGTCCGCGCAGAGGCCCGGATCGACTCCACCAATCCTCAATAACTCGTTATTTCAGGACAAATGGCCACAGGCCAGTTATTTCAACGCCTTCAGCGCATTAAGTCGCTGTTTTCTCTCGCCAAATTTCTATCCAACCAGTGATTAACACTGGCCAAATGCCGCCCCAGATGGGAACCTTTATGCCCTCGGAGACGTCCACTCCCCTGCAACCCGCTTCGGTTAGGGACTGGTTTCATCAGCTTTTTCGGGCCCGACGGGGTTCGGCTCATGGCCTGATCGCAGCCCTCGGTTGCTTCACGCTGCTACTCGCGAACACACCACTCGCTGCCAGGTATGGCCGGCCAAAAAAGAGTGTGCTCGCCGACAACACAAGGAGTCCGC
Source organism: Pseudomonas sp. LFS044 (assembly GCF_047978245.1). Lineage (NCBI taxonomy): Bacteria > Pseudomonadati > Pseudomonadota > Gammaproteobacteria > Pseudomonadales > Pseudomonadaceae > Pseudomonas > Pseudomonas sp. LFS044. The sequence continues at coordinate 3,532 of NZ_JBFPFX010000044.1, read as the reverse complement.
CTGTGGCTACACGCTACGGAAAAGGGCTGTTGGGATGCGCCACCGTGCTCGTCATCCTGGCCCTGCTGATCCACTGGATCGGCATCGACACGATCGCGCGCTACCGCGACGATCTTGGGTTCTACCTGCAAGCGCACCTGGTCCTGGTGCTGGCTTCGATGGCGGCGGCGTTGGCCGTGGGCATCCCCGCCGGCATTGCGTTGAGTCGACCGCACCGGGTCGACAAAGCCGAGCGCTTCATGCAGTTCTTCAACGTTGGCAACACCATCCCCCCCTTGGCCGTTCTGGCCATCGCCCTGAGTATCCTGGGCATCGGCGCCGGGCCTGCGATCTTCGCGCTGTTTCTCGCCTCCCTCCTGCCCATCGTGCGCAACACCTACGAAGGCCTGAAAAACGTCCCCGCCTCGCTCAAGGAAGCCGCCACCGGCATTGGCATGACCCCGCGCCAGCAACTGTGGCAAGTGGAGTTGCCCAATGCCGTGCCGATCATCGTCGGCGGTGTGCGCGTGGCCCTGGCGCTCAATGTCGGTACCGCGCCGCTGGCGTTCCTGATCGGCGCCAACAGCCTGGGCAGCCTGATCTTCCCCGGCATTGCCCTGAACAACCAGCCACAGCTGCTGCTGGGCGCTGCCTGTACCGCGCTGCTGGCACTGGTGCTGGATGCCGCGGTGAGTTTCTCCAGCAAGCGCTGGCTGGAACGTGGCCTGGCCCAATAAAAGAGGGAACGTATGAAGAAGAGAATCGCCTTGCTGCTGGGCGCGGCCCTGCTGTTCGCAGGATTTGCCCAGGCTGCGGACAAACCGCTGGTACGCATCGGCGCGCGGGTGTTCACCGAACAGACCGTGCTCGCCGAAATCACCGCCCAATACCTGCGCGCCAATGGCTTCGACGTGCGCGTGACCACCGGCCTTGGCAGCAGCATCGCCCGCCAGGCCCAGGAAACCGGCCAACTCGACCTGATGTGGGAATACACCGGGGTGTCGCTGGTGTCCTATAACCACATCGACGAGCGTATGCCCAGTGCCGAGGCCACCTACGCCAAGGTCAAGGAGCTGGATGCAAAGAAAGACCTTATCTGGCTGACCCCGTCGAAATTCAGCAACACCTATGCCCTCGGCCTGCCGAAGCAGGTCGCCGAGGCCTACCCGCAGATCAATTCGATCAGCGACCTCAACCAGGTGTTGCGCGACGAGAGCAAGCGTAATCACCTGGTGGCCCTGGACACCGAGTTCGCCAACCGCCCCGACGGCCTGGTCGGGCTGAAGGAGATGTACGACCTGCAAGTCGGCCGCGCCAACATCCGCCAGATGGACGCGGGCCTGGTCTACACGGCCATGCACAACAACCAGGTGTTTGCAGGCCTGGTCTACACCACTGATGGCCGCCTGAGCGCCTTCAACCTCAAGCTGCTCGAGGACGACAAGCACTACTTCCCCGACTACACCGCCGCCCCGGTGGTGCGCAAGGCAGTGCTCGACGCCAACCCGCAACTGGTCGCCCTGCTCAAGCCATTGGCCGAGCAGCTCGATGACGAGACCATGCGCCAGCTCAATGCCAAGGTCGATGTGGAACACCAGAGCCCAACGGCGGTGGCCGCCGCGTTCCTCAAAGAGCATCCCCTCAAGGAGGTACAGCCATGAGCCTGCTCGACACGTTCGCCCACCTCGACTGGGCCCAAGTGCTGCAACTGACCTGGCAGCACATCATGCTGGTCGGCATCGCCGTCAGCCTGGCGATCCTCGTTGGCGTACCGCTGGGCATTCTGATGACCCGCTTCCCGGCCGTGGCCGGGCCGCTGCAGGCCAGCGCCACGGTGCTGCTGACCATCCCGTCGATCGCCCTGTTCGGGCTGCTGCTGCCGTTCTACTCCAAGTTCGGCCAGGGGCTGGGGCCATTGCCTGCAATCACGGCGGTGTTCCTTTATTCGCTGCTGCCGATCCTGCGCAACACGTACCTGGCCCTGACCAACGTCGAGCCCGGCATCCGTGAAGCCGCACGCGGCATCGGCATGACCTTCGGCCAGCGCCTGCGCATGGTCGAGCTGCCCATCGCGGTGCCGGTGATCCTCGCTGGCGTGCGCACCGCCGTAGTGATGAACATCGGCGTCATGACCATTGCCGCGACCATCGGTGCCGGTGGCCTGGGCGTACTCATCCTCACTTCCATCAGCCGCAGCGACATGTCGATGCTGCTGGTCGGCGCCGTGCTGGTCAGCCTGCTGGCGATCATCGCCGACCTGCTCCTGCAAACCCTGCAACGTGCCCTGACTCCAGAAGGACTGCGCTCATGATCGAACTCAAGAACCTCAGCAAGACCTTCAACGTCAACGGCAAGGACGTAAAAGCCGTCGACTCGGTCAGCCTGACCGTCAACGAAGGCGAAATCTGCGTGTTCCTCGGCCCTTCTGGCTGCGGCAAGAGCACCACGCTGAAAATGATCAACCGCCTGATCACGCCGACCTCCGGCCAGGTCTTCATCAACGGTGAAGACACCAGCGGGCTGGATGAAGTGACCCTGCGCCGCCGCATCGGCTACGTCATCCAGCAAATCGGCCTGTTCCCCAACATGACCATCGAAGAGAACATCACCGTGGTCCCGCGCCTGCTCGGCTGGGACAAGCAGCGTTGCCACGAGCGCGCCCGCGAGCTGATGAGCATGATCAAGCTCGAGCCCAAACAGTACCTGCAGCGCTACCCACGTGAGCTGTCCGGTGGCCAGCAACAGCGCATCGGCGTGATCCGCGCGCTGGCGGCCGATGCTCCGGTGTTGTTGATGGACGAACCCTTCGGTGCGGTCGACCCGATCAACCGCGAGATGATCCAGAACGAGTTCTTCGAGATGCAGCGGGCGCTGAACAAGACCGTGATCATGGTCAGCCACGACATCGACGAAGCGATCAAGCTTGGCGACAAGATCGCCATCTTCCGCGCCGGCAAGCTGCTGCAGCTGGACCACCCGGACACCCTGCTGGCGCACCCGGTGGATGACTTCGTGAGCAACTTCGTCGGCCAGGACAGCACCTTGAAACGCTTGCTGCTGGTGCGTGCCGAGGATGCCGCGGACAACGCGCCGTCGGTGAGCCCGGAGACCCCGGTGAGCGATGCGCTGGAGTTGCTGGACGAGCACGACCGCCGCTATGTGGTGGTGACCGATGCGCAGAACAAGGCACTGGGCTATGTACGCCGGCGCGACATGCACCGCCAGCAAGGCACGTGCGGTGACTTCCTGCGCCAATTCAATGCCACCGCCTCCCATGATGAGCATCTGCGCATCCTGTTGTCGCGGATGTACGAGTTCAACCGTTCGTGGTTGCCGGTGCTGGATGCCGAACAGGTGTTCCTGGGCGAGGTGACGCAGGAGTCGATTGCGGCTTACCTGAGCTCGGGGAGATCGCGGGGGGCGAAGACCAGTATCGTTTCACCGGCTGAGGCGGTAGTTTCCTGACCTTTGGGGGCGCTTTGCGCCCCAATCGCCGGCAAGCCGGCTCCCACAGGTACTGCGCAGGGCTTGAGCCTGTGGAGGTCCCTGTGGG
>NZ_JBFPFX010000043.1:0-26740 GCF_047978245.1 Pseudomonas sp. LFS044 | reverse complement strand
ACCAAGGCTAACAACTATGGCCTATCAGGCCATGGCACGTTGCAACAAATGTAGGAGCGGGCTTGCCCGCGATGCGCCGCGCGGGCGGCGCTCGATCTCAAGGGCGCTGAAAATCCCAAGGCAAGCGCCCCGCGCGGCGCTCGATCTCACAGGCGCCAAAAAACCCAAGACATACCCATCGCATAAACGCACACTCCCCCTGCAGATTTGCCAATTGTGCCGGGCAAATTCGCATGCCACGATCCACGGATACATCAGCGCACTCCAGACTTCACTTGGAAAATCAATAACAAAGCAGGGAGAACGCGAATGACCGCGCATGCTCACATCTCGGCAACCGATCATGTACTGGCCGAGGTTCGCAATCGGATAGGCCACCTCACCCTCAACCGCCCCGCCGGCCTCAATGCCCTCACCCTCGACATGGTGCGCACCCTGCGCCAGCACTTCGATCGCTGGGCCGAAGACCCACACGTACAGGCCGTGGTACTGCGCGGCGAAGGCCCCAAGGGCTTCTGTGCCGGGGGTGATATCCGCTCGCTGTACGACAGCTACCAAGCCGGCGAAATCCTGCACGAAGATTTCTTCGTCGAGGAATATGCCCTGGACCTGGTCATCCACCACTACCGCAAACCCGTGCTGGTGCTGATGGACGGTTTCACACTCGGCGGCGGCATGGGCCTGGCCCAGGGCTGCGACCTGCGCATCGTCACCGAGCGCAGCCGCCTGGGTATGCCGGAGGTCGGCATTGGCTACTTCCCCGATGTCGGCGGCAGCTACTTCCTCTCCCGCGTGCCGGGCGAACTGGGTACCTACCTGGGCGTCAGCGGGGCGCAGATCCAGGCGGCCGATGCGTTGTACTGCGGGCTGGCCGACTGGTACCTGCCCAGCGAGAAGATCGCCGCGCTGGACGCCGGCCTCGACGGCCTGAGCTTCAGTGACCAGCCGCTCAAGGACCTGCAAAACCTTTTGGCCACACTCGGCAGCCAGGTGCTGGACGATGCCCCGCTTGAGAAGCTGCGCGCCGTCATCGACCACTTCTTCGCCCTGCCCGACCCGGCGGCGATCGTCGAACAACTGCGCGCCGTCAGCATCGGCGACAGCCATGCATGGGCGCTGGCCACCGCCGACCAGCTGGAAAGCCGCTCGCCGCTGGCCATGGCGGTTACCCTGGAGATGCTGCGCCGCGGCCGCCACCTGGCGCTGGAAGACTGCTTTGCCATGGAGCTGCACCTGGACCGCCAATGGTTCCGCCACGGCGACATCATCGAGGGCGTGCGCGCCTTGATCATCGACAAGGACAAGCAGCCGCGCTGGAACCCGCCGACCCTGGCAGGCCTGCAACGCCAGCGGGTCGACCAATTCTTCGAAGGCCTGTGAGCCGGGGAGTACACAGATGCAAGACCTGGAACTGAGCGAAGAACAGATCATGATCCGCGACATGGCCCGGGATTTCTCCCGCGGCGAGATCGCCCCGCATGCCCAGGCCTGGGAGAAAGCCGGCTGGATCGATGACGGCGTGGTGCGCAAGATGGGTGAACTGGGCCTGCTGGGCATGGTGGTGCCCGAGGACTTTGGTGGCAGTTACACCGACTATGTCGCCTATGCCCTGGCGGTCGAGGAAATCGCCGCAGGCTGCGGCGCCACCGGCGCGATGATGAGCATCCACAACTCGGTGGGCTGTGGCCCGCTGCTGGCCTATGGCACGCCCGAACAACAACAGGCCTGGCTGCCGCGCCTGGCCAGCGGCGAGGTGATCGGCTGCTTCTGCCTGACCGAACCGCAGGCGGGCTCCGAAGCCCACAACCTGCGCACCCGCGCCGAACGTGTTGACGGTGAATGGGTGATCAACGGCGCCAAGCAGTTCGTCAGCAATGCCCGCCGCGCGGGCCTGGCGATCGTCTTTGCAGTGACCGACCCGGAGCTGGGCAAAAAAGGCCTGTCGGCGTTTCTGGTGCCCACTGACAACCCAGGCTTCAAGGTCGACCGCAGCGAGCACAAGATGGGCATTCGCGCATCCGACACCTGTGCGGTCACCTTCGACAACTGCCGCATCCCCGCCGCCAATCTGCTGGGTGAGCGTGGCAAAGGCCTGGCGATCGCCTTGTCCAACCTCGAAGGCGGGCGCATCGGTATCGCTGCCCAGGCGCTGGGCATTGCCCGTGCCGCGTTCGAGGCGGCGCTGGTGTATTCGCGTGAGCGTATTCAGTTCGGCAAGCCGATCAACGAGCACCAGAGCATCGCCAACCTGCTGGCCGACATGCAGGTGCAGGTCAATGCCGCACGCCTGCTTATCCTGCACGCGGCCCGCCTGCGCAGTGCCGGCAAGCCGTGCCTGTCGGAGGCCTCACAGGCCAAGCTGTTCGCTTCGGAGATGGCCGAACGGGTCTGCTCGATGGCGATCCAGGTGCATGGCGGGTATGGCTACCTGGAGGATTACCCGGTGGAGCGCTACTACCGTGATGCGCGCATTACGCAGATTTATGAAGGCTCGAGCGAGATTCAGCGGATGCTGATTGCGCGGGAGTTGAAGCATTATCCGTTGTGATTCTGCCGGTGGGTGCTCCGGTGGTTCTTCCGGCCTCATCGCCGGCAAGCCGGCTCCCACCGGTAAACCAGTGCCCTCAAAGCTGGTGGGGTACCTGTAGGAGCCGGCTTGCCGGCGATGAGGCCCGTACAGTCAACGCCGCTGTCTGAAGGTTTCCGATGGCAACTGCCCAAACTGCTGCCGGTAGATTTCGGCAAACCGCCCCAGGTGTAAAAACCCATAATCCATCGCCAATTCGGTCACGCTGCGCACCGCGCAGCTGCCGTCGCTGAGGCACGCGTGCACGCGTTCCAGCTTGCGTTGCCGCACGTACTGCTTGGGCGTGGTGCCCAGCTGGCGGTCGAACAGCGCATACAGTGAGCGCACACTCATGCACGCCTGCTCTGCCAGCGTCTCGGCGGCCAGCTCCAGCTTCAGGTTGCGGTCGATGTAGTCGAGGATCCGCTCCAGGCTCGCGCCTGGCGTACCCAGGCTTTCGCGACGGATGTTGGTGCTCATCAGGGTCAACAGCTTGCTCGCCACGATCTGGCTGTAATGCCCCTGCACCCGCGGCAACGAACCACTGACCTCCGCCTCGTGGCAGACCATGGCCAGCAGGTTGACGAAACCGTCCAGCTCATCCAGCCGATAGTGGTTGCGCAAAAACCGTACACCCCCGTCCGGGCGCTGCCAGCGCTGCTCTTCGCAGATCGAGTCGAGCATGTGCGTCGGCACCTTGAGGATGAATTTCTCGCAGTCGTCCGAGTAGGTAAGGTCAACCGGGTCATCCGGGTTGATCAGCAGCAGCTCGCCCGGTACCAGGTGATGCTCGCGCTGGTGCCCGCGCCACAGGCAGTTGCCGTTGAGCAGCACCTGCAGGTGGTAGATGGTTTCCAGGGCCGGTGAGGTGACCCGCACGCTGCCGCCGTAGCTGATGCGGCACAGGTCGAGTTCGGCGAACTTGCGGTGGCTGAGGCTGGCCTGCGGATGGGTGGTGCGCGACAGGCCGATGCAGTGCTGGCCGACGTGCCGGTTCACGTAATCGGACACGGCATAGGGGTCGGCGTGATGGAACACGCTACTGCGCTCGCTCAGCAAGCGGCTTTCCATAGGCAAGGCACTCGGTGTCGTTATTGTTCTGGGCGCCGCTTCCTACCGGCACAGGGCCTGTGGTTGCGGTCGTTCACGGTGATTGTATCGAGCCGGGGTCACTTCAACGGGGGCAGCTGACCGCCGGTGGTTGATACACACTAAGCAAAAGGGGGTGGTTGGGCAATTGGATCTTCGGATTGGGCGGGCGGATAGCGAACAGCCTGGCAAGGCACATGCCCGATTATCGAACACATTCCGGTGGCAGGCTGTCGATGACGTTCATCTCTCCGATCGTCAGCTCGACGCAGCACCGCTGCAGCCCAGGCGTCAAATGGTTGCAAAGACCCTTTGGAGAAGCCCCATGACCGAACATGCTGTGGCCCGCCTTGAACAGCTCGACCCCCAACGCCCCTTGCGCGTGCAGGCCGGCAGCGAAGAAATGATCCTGGTGCGCCAGGGCGACCGGGTGCACGCCTACCAAGGCAATTGCCCGCACGCGGGTGCGCCGCTGGATGAAGGCTTGATCTGCGGTGGCCTGCTGGTTTGCCCTTGGCACAAGGCCGCGTTTGCCATCGACGAAGGCGCAGTCTGCGAACCGCCGGCACTGGCGGACCTGCGCCGTTACCCGGCGCGGGTCAAGGACGGCGAAATCTGGGTGGATGACCATCCATTGCCGCACCCCGAACCACCGCGCCACAGCGATGCCCGCTGCTTCGTCGTCATCGGTGCCGGCGCGGCAGGCTCCGCGGCGGTGGCCACGCTGTTGGCCCATGGCTTCGGCGGCCGCCTGGTGTGGATAGACCAGGAGCGGCAGCCGGCCTACGACCGTACCGCGCTGAGCAAATTCGTGATTGCCGGGCAGATGCCGGCAGACGAGGTACCGGCACTGCTGGAGGCTGACCAGCTGCGCAAGGGCCAGTTGGAGCGCTGCATGGGCAAAGTGCGCGCACTGGATGTGAAAAAGCGTCAGGTCACCCTCGCCGATGGCAAGCGTATCGATTATGACGCGGCGCTGCTGGCCACCGGCGGCAAGCCACAGCGCCCTGACCTGCCCGGCGTCGAGCTGGCGGGTGTGATGACGCTGCGCTCACGCGACGATGCGGCGCGCCTGCTGGATGCAACTGAGCCGGGGCAACCGGTGGTGATCGTGGGCGATGGCTTCATCGGCCTGGAGGCGGCCTCGGCCTTGCACGCGTATGGCGCGCAGGTGCATGTGGTCACGCGGCACGAGGTGCCGTTGGGCAAACAGCTGGGTGAACGGATCGGGCGCAGCATCCGTGCGCTGCACGAGCGCAAAGGCGTGGTGTTCCATGGCCCGACCGAGGTCGAGCGTTTCATCGGTGACGAACAGGTCGAAGGCGTGCTGCTGGCCAACGGCGAGCAGCTGACCACGCGGCTGGTGCTGCTGGGCACCGGGGTCACCCCGGCCACCGCATTCGTACAGGGCCTGCCGTTGGCCGAAGACCGTTCGTTGAAGGTTGACGCCGAGCTGCACGCAGGCGAACGGTTATGGGCCGCCGGCGACATCGCCACCTTTCCCCTCACCGGCCGCCCGGTGCGCATCGAGCACTGGCGCCTGGCCCAGCAGCAAGGCGTGATCGCTGCGGCCAACATGCTCGGCGAACAGCGCCGGTACGCGGATGTACCGTTCTTCTGGACGTATCAGCATGGACGCACTTATGAAGTGCTGGGGCATGCGCAGGACTGGGACCGGATCGAGTTCGTCGGGGAACCGGAGAGCGGTGATTTCATTGCCTTGCAGTGTGTGGGCGAGCAGGTCGAAGCGGTGATTGCCAAAGGGTATTCGGATGCAATGGCGGAGCTTTCGCAGCGAATGAAGCGGCCTCTGAACCTGCAGGAAGCGCTCAAGCTGATTGGTTGAATTCAATGGCCCCATCGCCGGCAAGCCGGCTCCCACAGAACATTTGGCGCGGATCCTGTAGGAGCCGGCTTGCCGGCGATGGGGCCAGTACCCACACCGCAATAATCAGCTATGGTTTCTCCACCTCAAATAACAAGAATTAGTGGAGCGCCCATGGCCGCGCAAACTGCCGCACATCGCGCCACCGAGTTGGCCGCATTCGTCGACTGCCATTTTGCCGGGCGTGGCCTGGTGCCGGAGCCGGTGATCGCCGAATCCTGGTACCGCAGCATCAACCAGCACCACCTGGACCCCGAGCTGCGCCACGTCGACAACATCCTCAGCGCTGCCGAAATCCGCCAGCATCAAGCCCAGCACGAAGCCTACCTGGCGGTCGCCAGCCAAGGCGTCAGTGGCCTGGCGCGACGTGTGGTGGACGCAGGTTTCGCCGTGCTGCTAAGCGATGCCGATGGCATCACCCTCGACGCCCGCCTGCCCGCCGACCCGCAGCGCTATACCCGTTCCGGGCTGATCGTGGGTGCACGTTGGGACGAGTCGATCGCCGGCACCAACGGCATCGGCACCGCCCTGGCCTCGCAACAGGCGCTGACCATCCACCGCCAGGAGCATTTTCTGGCAGCCAACGCGCGGCTCAGTTGCTCGGTGTCACCGATCTTCGACGCCCATAACCGGCTGCTCGGCTGCCTGAATGCAACCTGCCTGTACAACGACGGCCCCAAACAGGCCCAACACCTGACCTTGCAGTTGGTGACGCTGTACGCCCGGCTGATCGAGAACAGCCATTTTCGCCAGTGCTACCGCGACCGCCTGACCTTGGCGCTGAAACCGCGTGACGACTTCTCCGACCTCGCCGCCGAGCAGTTGCTGGCACTGGACGAAAGCGGCCGGGTGATCGGCGCCAATCGAGCGGCCTTCCTGGCGCACAGGGGCACGTTGCTGGGCATGCCTATCGATCAACTGCTGCCGGCCGGCATTGACCAGTTGCTGGAGCTGACACGTGGCGGTGCCCGCGGCACGCAGCTGCGCGGCCATGAACAGTCGTACCTGCTGGACGTTGGCCTGCGCGTGCCGGCCGGCTACCGTCAACCGGCGCCTGCCAAGCCCATGCCCACGCGTACTGGCCACCCCACGCTCGAGCAGTTGGCTGGCGAGGACACCCAGCTGCAACATGCGGTATTGCGCCTGCGTAAAGTGCTCGACAAGGACATCGCCATCCTCCTCACCGGTGAAACCGGCACCGGCAAAGAGGCGTTCGCCCGTGCCCTGCATCAGGCCAGCCAGCGCCATGCCAAGCCGTTCGTGGCACTCAACTGCGCGGCGATACCCGAATCGCTGATCGAAAGCGAGCTGTTCGGCTACCGCGCCGGGAGCTTCACCGGCGCCAGCCGCAAAGGCATGAAAGGCAAGCTGGAGCAGGCCAATGGCGGCACGCTGTTCCTCGACGAGATCGGCGACATGCCGGCGCACCTGCAAACGCGGCTGCTGCGGGTGTTGGCCGAGCGCGAACTGGTGCCGCTGGGGGCCGAGGTGCCGGTGGCGCTGGACATTCAGGTGGTCTCGGCGACGCATCAGGACCTGCAGGCGATGATCGTCGACAAGCGCTTTCGTGAAGACCTTTACTACCGGTTATGCGGGATGCGCGTGACGTTGCCGGCATTGCGCGCACGAAGTGATCGGCGCGCGTTGATCGAGGGCTTGCTGGCGGGCTTGGCCAATGGTTCGGGCGTGCGGCTGAGCGATGAAGCGCGGCGCTGTTTGCTGGGGCATGCCTGGCCGGGGAATGTGCGGCAGCTGCTCAATGCGCTGCGCCAGGCGGTGGCGCTGGCTGAGGGTGGGTTGATCGAACTGGCTGACCTGCCGGAGGAGTTGCTGGACTGCGCAGCGCCTGCCAGGCCGATGGCACTGGAGCAACAGGTCGAGGATGCCGAGATGCGGCATTTGCTGGAGGCGTTGAAGCGCGCGCGCTGGAACATGAGCGCGGCGGCCGAGGCAGCGGGGGTTTCGCGCTCGACGCTGTACCGCAAGATGAAACGCTACGGGATCGTGCAGCCGAATTTGTTGGGGTGATTGTGCTGGCCAGTGGGCCCACGAGCGCGCCGCGTACCCTGTAGGAGCGGCTTCAGCCGCGAAGCAGGCGCCGCGGTGAATGGCACCGCTTCGCCGGTGTTCGCGGGGCAAGCCCGCTCCCACAAGTCCCTGCTAAACCAATGGTTACCCCTGGATATACACCACCTGCGTGCGCGTGTACTCATACAACCCGTGCTTGCCATCCGCCCCGCCGACCCCGGATTTGCGCGCCCCGGCGTGGAAGCCCTGCATGGCCTCGAAATTCTCGCGGTTGATGTAGGTCTCGCCAAAGTCTATTTCGCGGCAGGCCTTAAGCGCCGCGTTCAGGTCACGGGTGTAGAGCGACGAGGTCAAGCCGTACTCGCTGTCATTGGCCAAGGCGATCGCCTCGTCCAGGTCGTCCACCACTTGAATCGGCAGCACCGGGCCGAAGATTTCCTTGCGCATGATCTCCATGCCCGCCGCACAGCCGGCCAGCACGGTTGGCTGGTAATGGAACCCGGCACCGAGGTCGGCCACCTGCCCGCCGGTCACCAGTTGGGCGCCCTGCCCGACCGCCGTGCGCACCATCTGCGCCACCTTGTCGAGCCCTGCCTGGTTGATCAGCGGCCCCATGTCCAGGTCGGCCTGGCGCGACGGGTCGCCATAACGGGTGGCGGCCATGGCCTGGGCCACCTTGTCGACGAAGGCGTCGGCCACCTTGCGCTCCACGTACACCCGCTCGGCACAGTTGCACACTTGGCCGGTGTTGATCACCCGCGAAGCGACGATGGCCTTCACGGCCAGGTCCAGGTCGGCGTCAGCCAGCACGATTGCCGGCGCCTTGCCGCCCAGCTCAAGGTTGAGCTTGGTGATGTTCGGCGCTGCTGCGGCCATGATCCTCGCGCCGGTGGCGACGCTGCCGGTAAAGCTCACCAGGTCGATGCCTGCGTGGCTGGACAGCCCATGCCCTACGCTCGCCCCCTTGCCGCCGACCACGTTGAACACCCCCGCCGGCAGGTCGGTTTCGGCCACCAGTTGGGCGAACGCGTAGCAGTTGATCGGGGTTTCCTCGCTGGGCTTGATCACGATGGTATTACCGGTAAGCAGCGCCGGCGCCATCTTGCGGGCGATGAGAAAGAACGGGAAATTCCACGGCAGAATGCCCGCCACCACGCCCAGCGGCTTGCGCAGCAGGAAGATGTGCTCGCTGGCGCGATCGCTGCTCAGCACCTCACCTTCCAGGCGCCGCGCCCACTCGGCCATGTAATCCAGGTAATCGGCGGTAAAGTTGACCTCGACCAGGGCCAGGGCCGGCACCTTGCCGCCCTCCTGGGTGATGATGCGGGCCAGGCGGTCGGCATTGGCGCGCACCTTGCTGGCGATCTGGCGCAGGTAACCGGCCCGCTCGATGGCGGCCTTCGCGGCCCAGCCCTTTTGCGCCTTGCGCGCTGCGGCGATGGCGCGCTCGACCTGTTCGGCCGGCGACTCCGGCACCCGCCCCAGCAATTGCCCATTGGCCGGGTTATAGACCTCGATCAGTGCTTCGCTGGGGACGAAGGCGTTGTCGATGAAGTTCTGGTAGGTGGTGTCAGTCATGCTCGTTTTCACTCCTGTGGGTGGTTGTCAGCCAGCGGCGAGTGCGCGGCAGGCTTGGCGCTGAACTGCTGCCAGGTATTGCCTTCAGCCTTCAGGTCATGGGCGCGCTTGATCAGGTATTGGTGCACCTGCTCGACCTGCTCGGGTTTGAGGTTGTCGGCAAACGAGGGCATGCCGTCCGGCACTCGGCCGCCATAAAGGATGCCGAGGAACATCTGGTGTTTTTCTGCGGTGAGCTTGCGCAGGTCAGGCAGCACGCCGCCACTGACGGCATGGATGCCGTGGCATTGCGAGCAGTTGCCGTCGTACAGGGCAGCGCCGGCTGCGACCGTTTGCGCATCGGCGGTCAGCGCGGGTGGTTCCGGCGCATTGGCGGGTGGCGCGGGCTCACGCAACGTGGCGGTGCCGCCGAGCTTGTAGGTCAGCACCTGGGAGAACGGCTGCACGCCGGCGCGCAGCGACAGCGCCCCGGCAAAGGTTGAGAACGCGCCGCCCCAGCCTGCCATGAAGGTCACGTACTGCTCGCCATCCACCGAATAGGTGATCGGCGCGGCCATCACCCCACTGGCCGCTGGCGACTCCCAGAGTTTCTTGCCCGAGTCGGCGGCATAGGCGATCACCCGGCCATCGGCGCTGCCTTCGAACACCAGGTTGCCGGCAGTGCTCAGGGTGCCGCCGTTGAAGATGGTGATGTACGGCACTTCCCAGGCCGGCGCCTGCTTGACCGGGTCCCAGGCGATCAGCTTGCCGGACCAGCCCTTGGCCATCTCCAGCAGGCCATCGGCGCCTTCGGGCATCATGCCGGTGCGCAGCCCCAGCTGGTACACGCTCTTGAACGGGTTGCGCTTCGGCGCTTCGGGAATGTGCTCGTAGTACGCCGACATGATGTGCGCCGGGATGTACACAAGGCCCGTCTCAGGGTTGTAGGACATCGGGTGCCAGTCGTGGGCGCCCCAGAATGCCGGGGTCACCAGCTTGCGCTTGCCGTCCTTCCAGTAGGCCGCTGCCTCGTCGTCGAGGATTGGCCGCCCGGTCTTCATGTCGATGCCCTTGGCCCAGTTAACCGGCACGATGTTCTTCGCCGAGAGCAACTCGCCGGTCGCCCGGTCGAGCACGTAGAAGAAGCCGTTCTTGGGTGCCTGCATCAGCACCTTGCGTTGTTTGCCGTCGATGGGCAGCTCGGCGAGGATCATGTGCTGGGTGGCGGTGAAGTCCCAGGCATCGCCCGGCGTGGTCTGGTAGTGCCAGGCGTATTCGCCGGTGTCGGCATTGACCGCCACGATCGACGACAGGAACAGGTTGTCGCCCTTGGCCTGGCTGCGCCATTTCGGGTCCCACATCGAGCCATTGCCCACGCCGATGTACAACAGGTTCAGCTCAGGGTCGTAGGCGAACGAATCCCAGGCCGTGCCACCGCCACCCCACTCCACGTAGGCGTCGCCATGCCAGGTCTTGCTGGCGATTTCCATGGCCTTGTTTTCGGGCGGCAGCTTGGGGTCGCCGGGCACGGTGAAGAACCGCCAGGCCTGCTTGCCGGTTTCGGCATCGTAGGCGGTCACATAGCCGCGTACCCCGAACTCGGCGCCGCCGTTACCGATCACCACCTTGCCGTTGACCACCCGCGGGGCGCCGGTGATGGTGTAGCTGCGTTTGTCATCATCGCGGGTGTCCACCGACCACACGCGCTTGCCGGTCTTGGCGTCGATGGCCTCCAGGCGGCCATCGAGCACGCCAACGTAGACTTTGCCTTGCCACACCGCCACACCGCGGTTGACCGCGTCACAACAGGCTTCGCCAGCGCGGTTGCGGTCGGACTGCGGGTCGTACTTCCACAACAGCTTGCCGTTGCGGGCGTCCAGGGCGTACACGACCGAAAACGGCCCGGTGGTGTACATCACCCCATCGACCACGATCGGCGTGGCCTCGACGCCACGGTCCAGGTCCAGCTTGTAGCTCCAGGCCAGGCCGAGCTGGTTGACGTTGCCCTGGTTTATCGCCTTCAGCGGGCTGTGGCGCTGCTCGTCATAGGTACGGCCGTGGCTCATCCAGTTGCCGGGCTCCTGGTCGGCATTGATGATGCGCTGGCCATCGACTTCGGCAGCAAAGGCACCTGCGCTGCACGCCAGGCTCAGGGCCAGGCAGCTGAGGAGGTGTGGCAGGGGCCGGCGGTGCGGGCCTGTGTGGTTCATGCTCGGTTCTCCGTTCTTGTTATGGCGACACCGCAACGGGCATCGTCAACAGACAGAGCAACGGCTGTGCCAGAGGCGCAGCCCCCCTTCGAACAGCCCATGCTAGAGCGCCTGAAGCCCTACGTGCGGCAAAGCCCCGGCCGGTAGGCAATGGCGCACGGGCGAAACACCTGCTGCAGGTATGACACAGGTGTGCCAGCCTGGCCTGCGGCCTTTCAATGCCGGCCGGTTCTGTGTAAAACAGGCGGATCATTCCCTTTCAAGGACACCCGGCATGATCTACCGCCCCCTCGGCCACAGCGGCCTGCAAGTCTCCGCGCTCACCCTGGGCAGCATGATGTTCGGTGAGCAGACCAGCACCGAGGATGCACTGCGGATCATCGACAAGGCCTGGGACCAGGGCATCAACTTCATCGACACCGCCGACGTGTACAACGCTGGCCGTTCCGAGGAAATCGTCGGCGAAGCGGTGGCGCGCCACCGGCAGGACTGGATCGTCGCCTCGAAAATCGGCATGGGCCCGGCCGATGGCCTGCCCAACCGCAGCGGGCTGTCGCGCAAGCACATTTTCAATGGCATTGACGCCACGCTGACGCGCATGGGGCTGGACTACCTGGACATCTACTACCTGCACCGCGAGGACCACAAGGTGCCGCTGGAGGAGACGGTGCGGGCCATCGGCGACCTGCTGCAGCAGGGCAAGATCCGCTACTGGGGCGTATCCAACTACCGCGGCTGGCGCATCGCCGAAATCTGCAACCTGGCCGAGCGCCTGGGGGTGGCCAAGCCGGTGGTCAGCCAGCCGCTGTACAACATCGTCAACCGCCAGGCCGAGCCTGAGCAGCTGACTGCGGCGGCCTACCATGGCCTGGGCGTGGTGCCGTTCAGCCCGCTGGCCCGTGGCGTGCTCAGCGGCAAGTACGCACCCGGCGCCGAGCCTGAAGCCGGCAGCCGCGCCGCGCGCCAGGACAAGCGCATCCTCGAAGTGGAATGGCGCCAGGAGTCACTGAGCATCGCCCGGCAGATCCAGGCGTATGTCGAGGCCAAGGGCGTGGGCATGGTCGAGTTCGCGATTGCCTGGGTACTCAACAACCAGTTGGTCAGCTCGGCGATCGTCGGGCCGCGCACCGAGGCGCAGTGGGACACCTATGCCGGGGCGCTGGCGGTGCAGATCACCGCCGACGATGAGGCGTTCATCGACTCGCTGGTGACGCCGGGGCATGCGTCGACGCCCGGGTTCAATGATGTGGCGCATTTTGTCAGTGGGCGACTGGCTCGCGGGTAAACCCGCGAAGCGGCCGGCACGGGCAAACCGATTTCCATTGGGGAGCCCACCGCCGGGGTGCCGGTCCCCCCTTTCCCCAATCATCCCGGTATCGTGCGCGCCATTGGTTTTCCACCTTTGGAGCGGTAATGAAACTCTTCCAACCCCTGCAGATCGGCCCACTGACACTGCCCAACCGGGTGTTCATGGCCCCTCTCACCCGCCTGCGCAGCCGGGAACCCGGCGATGTGCCGACGCCGATGATGGCCGAGTACTACGCCCAGCGTGCCAGCGCGGGGCTGATCATCACCGAGGCCACGCAGATTTCCTTCCAGGCCAAGGGCTATTCAGGCTCGCCCGGCATCCACAGCGCCGAGCAGATCGCCGCCTGGCGCCTGGTCAACGAAGGCATCCACGCCGCAGGCGGCCACAGCGCCGTGCAGGTCTGGCACACCGGCCGGGTCTCGCATACATCGCTGCAACCCGGTGGCGCTGCCCCGGTGGCACCGTCTGCCCTGCCCGCTGAAGCGCGTACCACCTTGCGCGATGAGCAAGGCAACCTGGTGCGTGAGCAAACCTCTGCCCCGCGGGCATTGAGCGAAGCTGAAATCGCCGGCATCGTCGCCGACTTCGGCCAGGCGGCAGCGAATGCCCGTGAGGCCAACTTCGACTTCATCGAGCTGCATGCCGCCCACGGCTACCTGCTGCACCAGTTCCTCACCCCCAGCGCCAACCAGCGTCAAGACCGTTATGGCGGCAGTGTCGAAAACCGCGCCCGCATCGTGCTGGAGGCCGTGGACGCGGCGATTGCCAACTGGAGCGCCGACCGCGTGGCGATCCGCATCTTCCCGCTGGGCGGCTTCAATGGCGTGGACAATGGCGAAGACCAGGAAGCGGCAGGCTTGTACCTGATCCAGGAACTGGCAAAGCGCAACCTTGCCTATCTGCACCTGTCCGAGCCGGACTGGGCAGGCGGCAAACCGCTGCGTGACACGTTCCGTGAGGCGATTCGGGCGGCCTACCCCGGCGTGATCGTGGCGGCCGGCGCGTACACCGCCGAGAAGGCTGAGGGCCTGATCCAGCGCGGCCTGATCGACGCCGCCGCGTTCGGCCGCAGCTTCATTGCCAACCCGGATCTGGTGGCGCGGCTGCAAGCACAAGCCCCTTTGAACGAGCACCGTGCGCAATTCGACTACGCCAACGGGCCGCAGGGGTATACCGATTACCCGTTCCTGCAGCAGGCCTGATCGGGACCGCAGCAACTGAAAAGGGGCCGAACACGGCCCCTTTTTATTTACGCCCCGGTTTACTCCGCCCGTACTTGCGCGGCCTGCATGCCTTTTTGCCCTTTTTCGGCAACAAAGCTGACCTTCTGGCCTTCTTTCAAAGACTTGAAGCCATCGGACTCAATGGCCTTGAAGTGCACGAACAGGTCATCACCACCCCCATCCGGGGTAATGAAGCCGAAGCCTTTCTCATCGTTGAACCATTTAACAGTTCCGGACTGTCTGTTGGACATGCGCTGAATCCTCGGTCGCTGGCAGCTTGCTGCATGAGTTGAAGGTCACGGGACCCTGTCGCTTTACAAGGCCCGGGCGTTAACAGTTTCAGCCATACATTGAAAAGGCGCCACTGCCATTTATGTCAGCGCGGCCAACCCTGCCTGCCCAAGGCCTTGTTACCCGAGCGCGCTCAACGCCTGCGCCGCATAGGCGTGCGAGCGCAAACGGGCCAGCGGGTCATGGATCCGGCAATCGATCATCAGTTCATCGGCGCCTGTCTGCTGGATCAGCGAGCGCAGGCCTTCCCTCACCCGCTCCGGCCCACCGGCGATGGTGCAGGCCATCACCTGCTCAAGCACTGAACGTTCGTGGGCTGGCAGGCTTTCAACGTACCCTTCCTGCGGTTTGGGCAGCAGGCCGTAACGCCCTACGTGCAGGTCGAGCATCCACTGCCGATGAGAGCTGGCATGGTAATCGGCTTCGGCATCGCTGGCGGCGGCAAACAGGTTCACGCCCACCATTACGTAAGGCTTGGCCAGCTGCGCGGACGGTTGGAAGTTCGCCCGGTAATGGGCCACGGCCTGCAGCAGAAAGCGCGGCGCGAAGTGCGAGGCAAAGGCATACGGCAAGCCCAGCTTGGCGGCAAGGTCGGCGCCGAACAGGCTGGAGCCGAGGATCCACACCGGCACGTCATGGGCGCCTGGCACGCCACGCACCTGGCGCTTGCCATTGTCGGCCAGGTAGTCGCGCAGCTCGGCGATGTCCTGGGCAAAATCACGTTCGGGCGTGGCGCCGCGCAATGCACGCACGGTCGGCCCGGAGGTGCCGGGAGCACGGCCCAGGCCAAGGTCGATGCGGCCCGGGTGGAGGGTGTCGAGGGTGCCGAACTGCTCGGCCACCACCAGTGGCGCGTGGTTGGGCAGCATGATGCCGCCGGCACCCACGCGGATGTGCCGTGTGGCATTGGCGATTTCATTGATGACCAGCGAGGTGGCGGCAGAGCCGATGCCGGGCATGTCATGGTGCTCGGCGATCCAGTAACGGCTGTAGGCGTGCTGTTCGACATGACGGGCCAGTTGGCGGGACTCTTCGATCGCGTCGGCAAAGGTCTTGCCTTCGCCGATCATCACCAGATCCAGTACGGACAGAGCAGTCATGGGGTCTCCAAAGGGATTATCAGTGACGCCAGTGTCCAGCCTGTAGCGCCAGGGATAAACCCAGGTTCAGGCCCTACATTCGGGCCTGATATTCCCCAATCACTGCTCCCAAGGCACGCCCTGCTCCCAGGTGGCGACCAGCATGTCGATGAAACCGCGCACCCGCGGGGACAGGTGGCGCTTGCTCGGGTACACCACGCGAATCGGGTCTGCCGGTGGCCTGTAGGCGTGCAATACCTCCACCAGGGTGCCCGCGCGCAGGTCGTCGCCGGTGATATAGGTAGGTAGGTGAATCAGCCCGAAACCTGCCCGCGCGCCGTCCAGCATCGCTTCGGAACTGTCGATGTTGAGCCGCCCGGGTTCCTCGCACAGGTGCAGGCCTTCGGCCGTATGAAAGCGCCAGGGCATGGATTTTTCACCCGCCAGAAAGGCGATCTTGTCATGCCCGTAGAGGTCTGCAGGCACCTGCGGCACACCGTGCTGGCGCAGGTAGTCGGGCGAGGCGCAGGTGACGAACTGCTGCCAGGCCACGGTGCGGGTAAGCAGTTGCGAGTCTTCCTTGGGCGCGCCGATCCGCACGGCGACGTCCACGCCCTCCTCCACCAGGTCGACGAAACGGTCGGTAAAACGGATGTCGGCGCGCAGCTCCGGCCACTGTTTGAGGTAGCCATCGAGAATCGGCAACACATGGCGCTGGCCCAACGACAGCGGCGCGGTCAGGCGCAAGGTGCCGGTCGGTTTGCCGCGGCGCTGGGCCATGGTGCTTTCGACCTCGTCCAGGTCGTCGAGGATCTGCCGCCAGCGCTCGAACGCCACCAGGCCCTCGTCGGTCAGGCTCAACTTGCGCGTGGTGCGGTTGAGCAGGCGCACCGCCATGCGCGCTTCCAGCCGGGCGATGCTCTTGCCCACGGCCGAGCGCGTCAGCCCCAGGCTTGCCGCTGCAGCGGTGAAACTGCCGGCCTTCGCGGCGCTGACGAAGGCGGCGATGTCGCCGAAGCGGTTGGGTTCCATGGAAGGCTCCTGCGGTACTGAAGACCGGCTTAGATGGGTGCGTTTTGCCGTATTGCAAGGGCAGAGTCACAGCACCCCCTGCAGCCCTTTGATGATCAGCAAGTGCAACGGGTAGAACAGATAGCCCCAACGGCCCACGGCGGGCACGGGCCGATCATCGCACCGCAGCAGCAGGCAGCCGAGGGGGATGGCCAACAAGGCGGCGAGCATGGTCAACACAGTGACGGGTGCCGTCAGGTGTTCGAGCAACCAGCTGTTGGTCAGGTTGCCGGCCACCGCCAACAGGCACGGCAGCAGCCAGGCAACGCCACCGCGGTTGCGCGCCACAAGCCAGGCAGCAGGCAACAGTACACCCGGCAAGCCGTACATCAGCTGCGCACTGAACAGCGTCGCGATCAACAAGGCGCCCAGGCCGATCAACCGTGCCTGCAATTGTGGGTGCCACACAGCCCAGGCAGCCAGCAGCCCCAACGTCAGCGTCGGGATTACACTGAGCGTTTGCGTGGCAGGGTCCAGCCAGCGATAAGGCCCTTCGGACAGCACTGCGAAGGCCAGCATCCAGCCCAGGTAGCGCAGGTTGCCACGGGTGAACAGCTGCCCCTGTGGGCTGCGCCCGACATTGACCGCGATAGCCAGGCAGAACAGCGGGAACGCCAGCCGGCCGACGATGAACAGCCCATCGGCTGCCGGCCAGAGAAAACGCAGATGGTCGGCGACCATGGTCACGATGGCTGTCCACTTGACCAGGTCCAACCCCGCCGAACGCACGCCTCAACGCCCCGGCACGGCGGCCTGGCCCAGATATTTGCTGGCCCAGGCGGCCAGCGGCAGCGGCGGTTGCTGGTCGAAGATGCGCCGCCAGATCAACGCCAGGTCGTGGCTGTTGAACATCGAGCCCACCCCGGCGCCCTGCCACGCGGTTGGCGTGTGGGCGACCCAGTGCCCCTGCGCGTCGCGTTGGGCCATGTTGAAGCGGAAGGTGTAATTACCCGGGATGCCCATGCGCAGGTCGGTGACCACCAGCGCACCGTTCACTTCGTCGTAGCGCAGCCAGTCATCGGTAAACCAGCGCAGGCGCTGCAGCAGCGGCGCGTCGGCCAGGGCCTCGGCGAGCGGCAGGTTGCGTGGCAAGCGTTGCATCTCTGGGGGTTCGCGGTCGAACGTGCTGCTGACGCCTTCGTAATAATCGCCCTCGGGGGTTTTCGCCAGCACCCGCCAGACCTGGCTGTTGAAGGCGATCGGCACCGCGCGCACGCTGCTGACGGCAATGCCCTGCTGGTCCAGCGCAGCCTGGAAGCGCTGCTCGGCGGCCATGCGGCTGGCAAGGCCGAAGCCCAGGTAGGCCGTGCTGAATACCAGCGCCAGGCTCAACAGGCGCACGGCCCTGCCGCTGACGCCCTTGAGCGCGGCGTAAAGCACGGCAGCCAGCAGTGGCACGGTGTACACCGGGTCGATGATGAATACCGAGGCCCAGCTTAGCGGGGTGAAGGGCAGCGGCCAGAACAGCTGGGTGCCGTACACCGTGAATGCGTCCAGAATCGGGTGCGTGACCAGCACCAGCCAGAACGCCAGAAACAGCCTGGGCAAGGTGTAGCCCTTGTCGGGCCAGCGCCTGCGGCCTTGCCAGTTGACCAGCCACGCCAGCAGCAGGGCCAACCCGGTGAGGACGAAGATGGAGTGCGAGAACCCCCGGTGGAAGGTCATCTGCGATACCGGGTCGGCGTAGCGGATAACCACGTCGAGGTCTGGCACGGTGCCAAGGAGCGCACCGTAGATGAGCGAGCGACGGCCCTGTATGCGGCCGAGCACCGTGCCCTGCAGGGCGGCGCCGAGTACGGCTTGGGTGATGGAGTCCAAGGGAACGCTTCCTGAATGGGCAATACGGAAACCTAACCCTCGAACAGCCCGTGGTGCAAACACTGCTGTGTGACAACGCTTGGCAACGTCTGGGGTGCGCACTCTGGCGACGATAGTGGATGGCAGGGGCTTTGCCCTTGATCGCCGGCAAGCCGGCCCCCACCCAGACCGTGCTGAATTCAAAGCCTGCGCTGTAGCTGTGCCGACGCTTGCACCTCAGCCTTCCTGCAGGGCCCGAGGCCGCCCGCTGCGCTGCTCGTCCGTGCTCTCCTGGGCCTTTTGCAGCTGGAAGTCGAACTTCAGCTCGGCATAGCGCCCCTGGGCACCGTCACGGAACACCACCTCACCTACCAGCCCATCACGGGTGGCATAGGCGAAGTCATCCCACAGGTATTTGTCCCCGGACAGGTTGATCTGCGTGGTCAGGTGCCGATGCCCGGGCGCCGAGATGAAAAAGTGCACATGCGCCGGGCGCTGGCCGTGGCGGCCGAGCTGGTCCAGGCATTCCTGGGTCGGGCCCTGGGGGTCGCAGCCATAGCCCGACGGCACGATCGAGCGGGCGCGGTAGCGGCCTTCGGCATCGGTGACGATGCGTCGGCGCAGGTTGTACGCGGACTGGCTCTGGTCGAAGAACGAGTATGTGCCACGCGTATTGGCGTGCCACAGGTCGACCGTGGCACCGGCCAGCGGCTGGCCTTGGGGGTCGAGCACCTGGCCTTCGAGGAACATGACCGTGGCCACGCCCTCCTCGCTGCCGTCGTCCATGCGCACTTCGCCCTGCGCAATTGGCGCACCGGCGACGTACAGCGGCCCTTCGATGGTGCGCGGGGTGCCGCCGGTGCGGCCGGCCTCGGCGTCTTTGGCATCTTGCAGCAGGTCGAGGAAGTGCTCGATACCCAGGCCCGCCACCAGCAGCCCGGCCTCGCCACGCCCACCTAAACGGTTGAGGTAGTCGACGGCGTGCCAGAACTCGTCTTCGCTGATGTCCAGGTCTTCGATCAGGCGGGCAGTGTCCTGCAGCACGCGCTGAATGATGCGCTTGAGGCGCGGGTTGCCGGCGTCGTTGCCAAAACCTGCGGCTTGCTCAAAGAACGCCTGGGCGTCGGCAGTGTGGGAAATCTTCACGGTCATGGGGCTTACCTCGTCTTGTTCTTGTGCAGAAGGCTTGGGTTCAGCGGTCGTCGGCGTGGATCGACGACGGGTGTCGGCACAGGCCATCGACCTCGATGTCCATGTACGGGAACAGCGGCAGCTGCATCAGCGTGTCGTGCAGCGCCTCGACGCTGGGCACGTCGAACACGCTGTAGTTGGCGTAATGCCCGGCGATGCGCCACAGGTGGCGCCAGGTGCCCTCGCGCTGCAGGCGCTGGGCCAGCTCCTTTTCGTCGGCCTTCAACTGTGTGGCCTTGGCCGGGTCCATGTCGGGCGGCAGTTTCACGGTCATCTTCACGTGGAACAGCATGAGGGTTCTCCGTACTCTGAGGTCGTAGATCGTTGGTCTGGCACGGCCCTTGTAGACGCGGGCAAGCCCGCCCCCACAGGTGTTGCGCCAATTGCAATCAGCGGCGGGCGAAGCGCGCCAGCTGCGTTTCGTTCAAGCTCAGGCCAAGGCCTGGGGTGCGCGGCACGTGCAGCTGGAAGTCGCGGTACTGCGGCGGCTCGTTGACGATTTCTTCGGTGAGCAACAGCGGCCCGAACAGCTCGGTGCCCCAGGTCAGCTGGCGCAGGGTGAGGAAGGCATGGGCCGAAGCCAACGTGCCGATCGTGCCTTCGAGCATGGTCCCGCCATACAGCGCGATGCCGGCTGCCTCGGCGATCTGCGCCGTGCGTAGCACTGCCCGTGGCCCGCCGTTCTTGGCGATTTTCAGGGCGAAGATGCTGGCGGCACCGTCGGCGGCCAGGCTGAAGGCGTCCTCGACGCTTTCGATGGATTCGTCGGCCATGATTGGCGCGGGGCTGCGCTGGTTCAGGCGAACCTGCCCGCCACGGTTGACCCGCGAGATCGGCTGCTCGATCAAGTCGATGCCGTTGTCGCCCAGCACCTGGCACGCGCGAATGGCCTGTGACTCGTCCCAGTACTGGTTGACATCGACGCGCACGCTGGCGCGCTCGCCCAGTTCGCGCTTGATCGCCACCACGTGGTTCAAGTCCTGCTGCAGCGGGTTGGCGCCGATCTTCAGCTTGAACACGCGGTGACGGCGAACCTCCAGCATGTGTTCGGCTTCGGCGATGTCGCGGGCGGTGTCGCCGCTGGCCAGGGTCCAGGCCACTTCCAGGCTGTCGCGCACGCGCCCGCCAAGCAGTTCGCTAACCGCCAGGCCAAGGCGCTTGCCCTGGGCGTCGAGCAAGGCGCTCTCGATGCCGGACTTGGCAAAGGTGTTGCCCTTGGCCAATTTGTCGAGCTTGAGCATGGCGGCGTTGATGTTGTCCGCCGGCAGGCCGATCAGCGCCGGCGCCAGGTGCGCATCGATGTTGGCCTTGATGCCCTCGGGGCTCTCGTAGCCGTAGGCCAGGCCGCCGATGGTGGTGGCCTCGCCGATGCCTTCGACGCCGTCGCTGCAGCGCAGGCGCAGCACCACCAGGGTCTGCTGCTGCATCGTGTGCATGGCCAGCTTGTGCGGGCGGATCGTGGGCAGGTCGACGATCAGCGCCTCCAGCCGGTCAATGGTCGGGCTTGTCATGCAAGAGCTCCAGTTAGGTCAGCGATGAAATGGAGTGTGCTGGGGGGAGCCTCAGCCGAGGTCGCCGCCCCCTACCGGCAGGGTCACACCGGTGATGTAGGAGGCCTCGTCCGAGGCCAGGAAAAGGATCGCGCCGACCTGTTCGTCGATGCTGCCATAGCGGTGCATCAGGCTGCTGTCGAGGGTCTGCTCGACGATCTGCTGGTACCAGCGTTTGTCCTGCTCGCTCTGCTCGGCCTGGTTGCGCGGCACGCGCCGGGGTGGCGCTTCGGTGCCGCCAGGCGCGGTGGCGTTGACACGGATGCCCCGGCCGGCGGTTTCGAAGGCCAGGCAGGCGGTAAGCGCGTTGACGCCGCCCTTGGCTGCGCCATAGGGCACGCGGTTGATACCGCGGGTGGCGATGGACGAGACGTTGACGATGGCGCCGCTGCCGCGTTCGAGCATGTAGGGCAGCGCCGCGTGGCAGCACCACAGGGTGGGGAACAGCGAGCGGCGTACTTCGGCCTCGATCTGCGCCACTTCATAGTGTTCGAACGGCTTGGCCCAGATAGTGCCGCCGACGTTGTTGACCAGGATGTCGAGGCGGCCGAAGGCCTGCACTGCCGTGGCCATGACCTGGGCGCAGTCGGTGGGCTGTTCGAGGTCGGCGATGAGGGTCAGCATGCCCTCCCCGGCCAGTTCGTGGACCAGCTCGGAGCGGTCAACCGCCACCACCTGCGCGCCTTCGGCCTTGAGCCGCCAGCACACGCCACGGCCGATGCCCTGCGCGGCACCGGTGACCAGGGCGACTTTGCCTTGGAATCTTGCATTCATTGGTAGTTCTCCATGCTGACGCTGTGGGAGCGGCGGCCCCGAGCAACTTCAGGCCGCTGCGGCGAACTTCTCGAAGTAGAAGTTGGCCGGGGTGATACCTTGTTCACGGATGTACTGGCTCACCGCCTCGACCATCGGCGGCGGCCCGCACAGGTACACATCCACATCCCCGCCATTGAGGTGCTGCGGCGCGATGTGCTGGGTCACGTAGCCCTTGTGCGGGTACTGGCTGTCGGGGTTGGCCACGCAGGCGCTGAAGGTGAAGTTGGGGATACGCGCGGCCAGCGCCTGCAGGCGGTCCAGCTCGACCAGGTCGAAATCGTTGGTCACTCCGTAGATCAGGTGCAACGGGTGCTCGCTGCCCTGCTCGGCAATCTTCTCCAGCATCGCCGTGAATGGCGCCAGGCCCGTACCACCGGCCAGCAGCAACAGCGGGCGTTGAATCGGCCGCAGGTAGAAGCTGCCCAAAGGGCCCGCCAGGCGCATGCTGTCGCCGGCCTTGGCCAGGCTGGTGAGGAAGCTGCTCATCAGGCCGCCGGGCACGTTGCGGATCAGGAAGCTGACCTCGCCGTCCTTCTGCAACGAGCTGAAGGAATAGGCGCGGCTCTGGTCGCTGCCGGGCACGCTGAGGTTGACGTACTGCCCCGGCAGGAAGGCCAGGCCGCTCAGCGACTCCCCCTTGATCGACAGGGCGATGGTGCTGGCCGACAACTGGCGCACGTCGCTGATGGCGGCCTGGAAGCTGGCCTGCTCGGTCTTGCACACCTGCGAAGACGCCGGGATGCGTACCACGCAGTCGCTTTCGGCGCGCATCTGGCAGGTCAGCACGTAGCCTTCGGCGATTTCATCTTCACTCAGGGCGTCTTCGATGAAGTTGTCGCCCAGGTCGTAGCGGCCAGACTCAGCCTTGCATTTGCAGGTGCCGCAGGCACCGTCGCGGCAGTCCAGCGGGATGTTGATGCCTTGGCGGTAGGCGGCATCGGCCACGGTTTCATGGCCGTTGGCCTCGATGAAGCGGGTGACCCCGTCTTCGAAATTAAGCGCGATCTGGAAGCTCATGTTGCACCTCGCGGGCGATCCTGGCCGCGGTGCGCCTTGGGGCACACCGGGCAGTTCGCGTTACCTCGGATCAGATGTGGTAGATGTCGATGACCTGACGCACGTAGTCGTTCTTCAGCACCACCTTCTTGGCCTTGATCAGCGGCTGTTCGCCGCGCAGGTCGAGGGTGTAGAAACTGCTGCCGAAGTAGCTGTCGGTGGCCTTGTAGCGAAAGCTCAGGGTGTGCCAGTTGAAGCGCACCTGGCAGTGGCCTTCGCCCTGCTCGACGATCTCGATGTTGCTGATGTTGTGCGAGGTGCGGGTGTCGGGCACGGTCGCGCTGGAGCGCTCGGTCTTGATCCGAAACACCCGGTCCTCGAGGCCGCCACGGTTGCCGTACCAGATCAGCGAGATCTCGCTTTGCGGGTCTTCGGTGAGGCGGTCGTCGTCATCCCATGCGGGCATCCAGAAGGTGGCGTCGCTGGCGTACAGCTCCAGCCACTGGTCCCACTGGGCGTCGTCCAGGTAGCGCGCTTCGCGGTAGAGGAAGTCGCGCACGGTGTCATGCAGGTTCATTGCACGGCCTCCACGGGGATCAGTTGCTGCTCGTCCTTGAGGGCCTGGATCATGGTGTCCTGCCAGTACTTGTGCTGCAGCACGAACAGCCCTTCATCTTCGGTGCGCACGCCGGACAGCAGCGGTTGCAGTTCGATTTCCCGGGCTGCCTCATCGGCGCCTTCTACCCAATGTTTCGCGCCGCGGCTCATGTCGTTCCAGCCGGTACCGCCGCCGTAGCCGGTCTGGCAGGAGCGGAACTCTTCCAGGTCATCCGGGGTGGCCATGCCGCTGACGTTGAAGAAGTCTTCGTATTGGCGAATCCGCTTGGCGCGGGCATCGGCGCTCTCGCCTTTGGGCGCGATGCAGTAGATGGTGATTTCGGTCTTGTTCACCGAAATCGGCCGGGCAACGCGGATCTGCGAGCTGAACTGGTCCATCAGGTACACGTTCGGGTACAGGCACAGGTTGCGCGAGTTTTCGATCATCCAGTCGGCGCGCGCTTGGCCAAAGTCGGCGGCCAGCTGTTCACGGCGCTCGTAGGCCGGGCGGTCTTCGGGGTTGGCCCAGCGGGTCCACAGCAGCAGGTGGCCGTGGTCGAAGGAATAGAAACCGCCGCCCTGCTTGGCCCAGGACCCGGCGCTCATGGTCTTGATCTCCTCCCCCGACTCGCGCTGCTTGCGCTGGCCCTGGGTGGCGGCGTAGTTCCAGTGCACGGAGCTTACGTGGTAGCCGTCGGCGCCGTTTTCGGCGGTGAGCTTCCAGTTGCCTTCGTAGATGTACGAACTGGCCCCGCGCAGTACCTCCAGGCCTTCGGGGGACTGGTCGACGATCATGTCGATGATCTTGGCCGACTCACCCAGGTGCTCGACCAGCGGCTTGACATCGGCATTCAGGCTGCCGAACAGGAAACCCCGGTACGACTCGAAGCGCGCCACCTTGGTCAGGTCGTGGGAGCCGTCGCAGTTGAAGCTGTCGGGGTAGCCGGCGTTGCTCGGGTCCTTGACCTTGAGCAGCTTGCCGCTGTTGTTGAAGGTCCAGCCGTGGAACGGGCAGGTGTAGCTTGCGCGGTTGCCGCGCTTGTGCCGGCACAGCATGGCGCCGCGGTGGCTGCAGGCGTTGAGGAAGGCATTGAGCTCACCGTCCTTGTTGCGCGCGATGAACACCGGCTGGCGCCCCATGGTCAGGGTGAGGAAGTCGTTTTTCTCGGGGATCTGGCTTTCGTGGGCCAGGTAGATCCAGTTGCCCTCGAAGATGTGCTTCATCTCCAGGTCGAACAACCGTGGGTCGGTGAACATCTCGCGCTTGCAGCGGTAGATGCCCTGTTCACGGTCGTCCTCGAGCATGGCATTGAGGTAGTCGAATCCCAGGGACATGGCCAGGGTCTCCATTGTTATTGTTCAGACCCGGTCAGGTTAGGGGCTGGACCACGCCGGCAATATCCGCCTGCTGCACAGCACTATCCAGTTTGTGCAGATATCGACGCCATAGCATTTATCCATTGAACGGCGTGTGCCACCTGAAGTAAGCTCGGGCTCATTCACTGGAGAGCAACATGCCGAAACACACCCGCAACAACGCCAACCACACCGGTCGCACCCTGCGCCCTGTGCTGGCCGTTGCCGGCTGCAAGGCTGCTGCGAGCTTTTATTTTGGGTATTGGTTTAGCCACTAGGCGCCGATACCCACACGGCGCCCACCTTCGAGGGGCCGCCGAACATGAGAATACTCAAACCCCCGGTCGGCTCCCCGACCGGGGGTTTTGCGTTTCAGGCCTTTCAAAATTACTGATTCACCTTGAGGACACTGCCATGAACTACGCCACTTATTACTACGCAAGCACCTACGCCTGGCGATTTAGCCAATCCCGTTCGGGCCAGCCTGCCGCCTCCGACCGGTCCATCCGTGGTGGCAATGCTGCAGCCAATGTGAATTCAACGATCAGTCGAACACCTCGATAGGGGCCGACCGCGCGGGCCAGAGCCCGCCGTCCGCCCAGGGAACCTACGCCATGCACGCTTCGAACCTCGCTCTGCCCCTGACCCAGCCGCACGCTGCCAACACCACCGTCAGCCGCCGCCTGCCCAGCCCGCACCTGCTCAAGCAGCAGATGCCGCTGACCGTCGAACACGCCCAGCAAGTCCAGGCCCAGCGCCAGGCCATCCGCGCCATCCTCGAAGGCCGCGACCCGCGCCTGCTGGTTGTTGTCGGCCCGTGCTCGATCCACGACCCACGTTCGGCCCTGGAATACGCCGACCGCCTGGCCGCCCTCAGCCGCGAAGTGGATGACAAGCTGCTGCTGGTGATGCGCGCCTACGTGGAAAAACCGCGCACCACGGTGGGCTGGAAAGGCCTGGCCTACGACCCACACCTCGATGGCAGCGACGACATGCATGCCGGCATCGCCCTGTCCCGTGGCTTGATGCTGAACATGATCGAACGCGGCCTGCCGATCGCCACCGAGCTGCTGCAGCCGATGGCGGCCGGCTACTTCGACGACCTGCTGGGTTGGGCGGCGATTGGTGCGCGCACCACCGAGTCGCAAGTGCACCGCGAGATGGTCAGCGGCCTGGAGCTGCCGGTCGGTTTCAAGAACGGCACCGACGGCGGCGTGGCCATTGCCTGTGACGCCATGCGCAGCGCCGCCGCCCCGCACCGCCACTTCGGCATGGATGCGCAAGGCTACCCAGCGATCATCGAGACCTTGGGCAACCCGGACACCCACCTGGTGTTGCGCGGCGGCCACAAAGGCCCGAACTACGACGCCACCAGCATTGCCCAGGCCCGCCAAGGGTTGGCCAAGGCCGGCCTGCAGGCACGGATCATGGTCGATTGCAGCCATGCCAACAGCGCTAAAGACCCGGCGCGTCAGCCGGCTGTGTTCGAGGACGTGCTGGCCCAGCGCCTGGGCGGTGATACGTCGATTGTCGGGGTCATGCTCGAAGGCCACCTGTTCGATGGCTGCCAGGCACTGGGCAAAGGCCCGCTGAAGTACGGCGTGTCGATTACCGATGGCTGCCTGGGCTGGGAAGCGACGCAAAGCCTGCTGCGCGAAGCTGCGGCACGGCTGTAGGAAGCGTACAGCAAGCCTTGCGAGACATTTCCCAAGCAAGTGCGCTAGGCTTGCCCTTTTCACCCAAGGAGTAGTACCCCATGGCACGCGCAACCGCCCGCCACATCCTCGTCAGCAGCGAAGACAAATGCAACGAGCTCAAAGCCCAGATCGAAGCCGGTGCCGACTTCGCTGAAATCGCCAAAGCCAATTCCACCTGCCCGTCCAGCCGCCAGGGCGGTGACCTGGGCTCGTTCGGCCCAGGCCAGATGGTCAAGGAATTCGACACTGTGGTGTTCAGCGCCCCGATCAACACCGTGCAAGGCCCGGTGAAGACCCAGTTCGGTTACCACCTGCTGGAAGTGACCAGCCGTCAGGACTAAGTCCTCACTGGCGATGAATATCCTTGTAGGAGCGCGCTTGCCCGCGATGAGGCCCGGCCAGACAACGGCGTTGCCTGCTCGGGCCTTATCG
>NZ_JBFPFX010000042.1:0-36686 GCF_047978245.1 Pseudomonas sp. LFS044 | reverse complement strand
GGCTCCCACAGGTTCACCACAGGTTCAAGAACCAAGGGGTGCCTGTGGGAGCCGGCTTGCCGGCGATAGGGCCAGTGTTGGCTCAGCGGATCAGCCACCCACCACCATCGACGTGAACGGCGCCACATAAGCCTGCAACGTCACCAGGCAACCCACCAGGATCGCCAGAATGATCGAGTGGAAGAACACATAGCGCAGGATTTCACCTTCATGCCCGTACCAGCGGGTAGCGGTGGAGGCCACGACAATGGACTGTGCATCGACCATCTTGCCCATCACCCCGCCAGAGCTGTTGGCCGCCGCCATCAGCACCGGGCTGAGCCCCAGTTGTTCGGCAGTCACCCGTTGCAACCCGCCGAACAGCACGTTGGAGGCAGTGTCCGAACCCGTCAGGGCCACACCCAGCCAACCCAGCAAGGTGCCGAACATCGGGTAGAAGATACCGGTTGCGGCGAACGCCAGGCCCATGGTCGCATCCAGGCCTGAATACCGCGTGAGAAAGCCCAGCGCGAGCATGGCGACGATGGTGATCAGCGAATAGCGCACCACCCACAACGTACGCAGGTACTGGCGGCCCAGCTCCAGCGGCGAGTAGCCCATCAGCAGCCCACCGAGGATCGCCGCCAGGAAGATGCCGCTGCCGGTGGCGGTGAACCAGGTGAACTTGTATTGGGCGTCTTCTTTCTTCGGCGTGGCCACCACCGGCGGCACCTTTTCGATCTGCTGGTGGATGGCGTCGAAGGTGAACACCGGCGCGAACACCGGGTTGGCCTCGCGCAGGGGCTTGCCTTGCGGGTCGAGCATGGCTACGCCGCTAGCGGGGTCGAGCGCCGCACGGGTGTCGAAGAGGTTCTTGAAGCTGGCAGTGCCCCAGGCGAACACGAACACGGTGAGGATGATCCACGGCATCCAGGCCTTGAGCACGCTGCGCTGGTCTGTCTGGGTAAACGTGGTGGTGGCGCCCGGCCGGTCGTCGGGCTCGACCTTGGAGTTGTCGACACGCCCGGTCAGCGCCGCCGAGGTGTGCACGGTGGCCGGCTTCCACACGCGCAGAAAACCGGTCAGGCAGGCCATGGAAATAAGCGCCGCGATCACGTCCACCAGCATCGGGCCGTGGTAGTTGGAGACCACGAATTGCGGCACCGCAAAGCTGACCCCGGCCACCAGGATCGCCGGCCACACTTCGAGCATCTTGCGCCAGCCGGCAAAGGCCCAGATCAGCCAGAACGGCACGATCACCGAAAAGAACGGCAGTTGCCGGCCGACCATCGCCGACAGCTCCATTTCATCCAGCCCGGTCACCTTGGCCAGGGTGATGATCGGCGTGCCCAGCGCGCCAAACGCCACCGGCGCGGTGTTGGCGATCAGCGCCAGGCCCGAGGCCGCCAGCGGCGAGAAGCCCAGGCCGATCAGAATGGCCCCGGTCACCGCCACCGGCGTGCCGAAGCCCGCCGCACCCTCGAAGAAGGCGCCGAAGCAGAAGGCGATCAGCAGCAGTTGCAGGCGGCGGTCGTCGGTGATGCGTGCCAGGGAGTCCTGCAGCACCTTGAACGAGCCGTTCTCGGTGGTGAGCCGGTGCAGGAAGATGATGTTGAGCACGATCCAGCCGATCGGCAGCAGCCCGTTGGCGGCGCCGTACAGCGCCGCCGAACCGGCCATGCTGGCGGGCATGCCGAAGGCAACGACCGAGATCAACAGTGCCGAACCCAGGGCGAGCAGGGCGGCGATGTGGGCTTTTATATGGAAGAAGGCCAGGGCTGCCAGCATGACCACCACCGGGACGGCGGCCATGAGGGTGGAGAGCACCGGGCTTGCGAACGGGTCGTAGATTTGCTGCCAGACCATTTGCCACCTCGATTGTTGTTGTGTGAGGTTTTGCACGCTTTTGGGCAGATGGCATTTGGGGATGCCTTTGGCAGTATAGGAAGGATTTGACCTGCCGAAGATGTTGCGACAACAACGGCCCTTTCGCGGGTAAACCCGCTCCTACAGGTTCTTGTAGGAGCGGGCTTGCCCGCGATAGGGCCAGTACCGACGCTAAAGCACTCTGGCCAGGAACTCAGCCGTGCAGCTATCACCGCACTGGGCAACCACATCCGGCGTACCACTCACCACCACCGTCCCCCCCGCATCCCCGGCCCCCGGCCCGATATCGATCACCCAGTCACTCTGCGCCACCACGCGCATGTCATGCTCGACCACCACCACGCTGTGCCCGCCCTCGACCAGGCGGTTCAACTGCACCAGCAACCGATCGATGTCCTGCGGGTGCAGCCCATTGGTGGGCTCGTCCAGCACGTACAACGTGGCACCACGGGCCATGCGTTGCAGCTCGGTGGCCAGCTTGATGCGCTGCGCTTCACCGCCGGACAGCTCGGTGGCCGGCTGGCCCAGGCGCAGGTAACCCAGGCCGATGTCCTGCAGCACCTGCAGGCAGCGCCGCGCCGGCGGCTGTTCGGTGAACACCTGCAATGCCTGGTCGACGGTGAGCTGCAGCACGTCGGCGATGTTCATGCCCTGCCAGGTCACGGCCAGGGTTTCGGGGTTGTAGCGTGCGCCGTGGCAGGTCGGGCAGGGCGCGTAGACGCTGGGCATGAACAACAGCTCGACGCTGACGAAGCCTTCGCCCTCGCAGTTTTCGCAGCGGCCCTTGGCAACGTTGAACGAGAACCGCCCGGCATCGAAACCGCAGGCTTTGGCTTGCTCGGTGGCGGCAAACAGTTTGCGCACATGGTCGAACAACCCGGTGTAGGTGGCCAGGTTGGAACGCGGCGTGCGGCCGATGGGTTTCTGGTCCACCTGTACCAGCCGCTTGACCTGCTCAAGCCCGGCGCTCACGCGCCCGCTGCTGGTTTGCTCGGGTTCATCCTCAAGGCTCTGCTCCTCTGGCTCGGCCCGCTGTTCGGCATGGCCCAGGTGGGCACCCACCAGCTCCAGCAACGCCTGGCTGACCAGGCTCGAC
This sequence comes from Pseudomonas sp. LFS044, assembly GCF_047978245.1. NCBI lineage: Bacteria > Pseudomonadati > Pseudomonadota > Gammaproteobacteria > Pseudomonadales > Pseudomonadaceae > Pseudomonas > Pseudomonas sp. LFS044. The sequence continues at coordinate 33,724 of NZ_JBFPFX010000042.1, read as the reverse complement.
TTGCCCGAGCCGGAAACGCCGGTGACCGAGGTGAAGCAACCCAGCGGGAACGCTGCGCTGAGGTTGCTTAGGTTGTTGCGGGTGATGCCGTCCAGCTGCAGCCAGCCCTGCGGCTGGCGTGGCACCCGCGCGGCTGGCTGCGGCGCGGCAAACAGGTAGGCGCGGGTGCGTGACGCCTCGACCTCGGCCAGGCCTGCCGGCGGGCCGCTGTACAGCACCTGCCCGCCATGTTCACCGGCCGCGGGGCCGACATCCACCAACCAGTCGGCGCGGCGCATGGTGTCCATGTCGTGCTCCACCACGTACACCGAGTTGCCGGCCTGCTTGAGCCGCTGCAAGGCGCCGAACAACGCCTCGCTGTCGGCCGGGTGCAAGCCGGCAGAGGGTTCGTCGAGCACATAGATCACGCCGAACAGCTGCGAGTTGAGCTGGGTGGCCAGGCGCAGCCGCTGCAGCTCGCCCGAGGAAAGCGTCGGCGTGCTGCGCTCCAGGGCCAGGTAACCGAGGCCCAGGTCGAGTAGCGGAGCGATGCGTTCCAGCAGCTCGTGGGCAATGCGCTGGGCAGCCAGGCGCTTTTCCAGCGTCAGGGTGTCTTCATGCTGCTCCAGGTAGCCGGGTGCGGCCACCGTGCGCAACACCTCGGCCAGTGCCTGCAAAGGCAGCTGCGACAGTTCGCCAATGTCGCGCCCGGCAAAGGTCACGTCCAGCGCTGCACGCTTCAGGCGCTTGCCTTGGCACAGCGGGCAGGGGCTGGGGCGCATGAACTGCGACACGCGCTTGCGCATCTGCGCGCTCTGCGAATGCATGAACGTGTGCATCACATAGCGTCGTGCGCCACTGAAGGTGCCCTGGTAGCTGGGCTCGAGCTTGCGCTTCAGTGCGGTGCGGGTCTGCGCCGGGGTGAGGCCAGCGTACACCGGCACGGTGGGTGTCTCTTCGGTGTAGAGAATCCAGTCGCGTTGCGCTTGCGGCAGGTCATGCCAGGGCACATCCACGTCATAGCCCAGCGTCACCAGGATGTCGCGCAGGTTCTGCCCCTGCCAGGCCATCGGCCAGGCCGCCACCGCCCGCTCACGGATGCTCAGCGACGGGTCAGGCACCATGGTCGCTTCGGTCACCTCGTACACCCGGCCCAGGCCGTGGCATTCGGGGCATGCGCCTTGCGGTGTGTTCGGTGAAAAATCCTCGGCATACAGCATCGGTTGCCCGGCCGGGTAGCTGCCGGCGCGGGAGTAGAGCATGCGGATCGAGCTGGACAGGGTGGTGACGCTACCCACCGACGAGCGCGCGCTGGGAGTACCGCGTTGCTGCTGCAGGGCCACGGCCGGCGGCAACCCCTCGATGGCGTCCACGTCCGGCACGCCGACCTGGTCGATCAGGCGCCGGGCATAGGGTGCGACCGATTCGAAATAGCGGCGCTGGGCTTCGGCGTAGAGCGTGGAGAAGGCCAGCGAGGACTTGCCCGAGCCGGAGACCCCGGTAAACACCACCAACGCGTCGCGCGGGATGTCGACGTCGATGTTCTTGAGGTTGTGCTCGCGGGCGCCACGTACGCGGATGAAGCCTGGCGGGGTAGGGTGGCGGGGCGGCATATGGGCGGTCCTGGTGGGTGGAAAGTTTTCACGTTAACAGGATTGCAGGCGCCATGGGCGAGTGCGGCCGGTCACGGGGTCGAACCGGCTTTCCACGCGCGCTATACTCCCACCTCTTCGTGCCCACAGCCGTGGGCCTCACCCCGTGCAGGATGCATATGTCGTCTCAACAAACGTTAACCACCCCCGATGCCACGTTTACCACACCGCCAACGTTCCTCGCCGAAGCCATAGAACAAGCGCAACAGGCCGAACGCATTTTCGACCAGCGCAAAGCGCAGATCACGCTCGCGTTCCTGGTCGTTCAGGCGTTGTTTTGCGGCTATTGGATGATCAGCTGGATGTTCAGCGGCCATTACATCCTGGGGCCTGTTCTTGCGGTCGTGATGTGGTTTGTGCTGGCGTTGCTCTATTGGCCGCTGTCCCTGTTGTGGTACCCGAGCAAGCGCGCACGAGACCAGGCTTATCGCAACGCCAACGCGGCACGGGTGGAGGCGGGCAAAGCGTTCATGGCCAGCCAGCAGCTTGGCGCCTACCGCTGGGTATGCCGTCGCGACCGAATGCTAGGTGTCTTTACCGAAAGCCAGATGCTCTACGTACTCTCACCGGACAGCGGTAACCAGCATGCCCTCATGGCCGCGCCACGCGTCGTCAAGCAGGTGCGCGTAGATGAGCACACGACTACCAGCAGCACTACCAAGACCACCACCAAGCATGGCCGGCGCAGCGTGCTCGCCTATACCTCTTTTTGGGGCGTGATTGGCCCAGGCACCTCGCGCTCCAAGTCGACGACCACCCATCAGGTATTACGGGATTACACGCTAGGCATTCAGTTGCAGAGCGCTGGGCAGCAGCCTTGCTGGGTTGAATTGTCGTTTGGCGAGGACCGGCAAGAGGCGCGCAACTGGCAGCTGCTGGTCGAGCAGACGGCAGGGCGTTGACCCTGCTGGCGCTCGGCGGGTGCCCCGCGCATCACCGCGTTGCTCAGCCGCGGGCAGTAACGGCAGTCATCATGACCGCTGTTCGCGCGTCCCCAGCACATCGCGGATGTTGTCGACTACGTTGCTGTCCTTGATCACATCGCTCAGCCAGCCTTCCAGCGGCATGTTGCCCCACTTGATGGCGCGTTCGATCAGGTACGGCACCGGGCTTTGCGGCTCGCTCTGCTTGAAGAACTGGGCAATGCCCGCGAGCATGGTGAAGGCTTCGTCACGGGTCAGTGGCGTCGTGCGCATCGCTGCGGGGGCCGCAGCCTGGACGGGGCTGTTCATCGCTTCTCCTGGCTCGGTGGGCGCAGCGCTGGGGGGTGCAACAGGTTCTGAAGGCGCAGCGGCTGCGGGGTGCAGCTCGATACCGCGGTCCTTGAGCAGTTTCTCTGCCAGCTGGCTGGCGCGCGACAGCATGTCGGCGAGGCTGGCGAAGCTGGGCGCTTCGGCGCCGAACAGGCGGTCGGTGGTCGCTTGCAGACGCTGGCAGGCCTGCAGGCTGGCGGTAATCTGCAAGGCTTTGCTGCGCAGGTAATCGCTATCGCTGAGGACCACCGAACGCTGGAAGATCTCGGCGTTGATCTTGCCTTCATTGAGCGCGGTCTGCATCGCCTTGGGGTTCTGCAAGGCGAGGTTTTCTACATGGCGTGATTCGTCGTAACGCAACACGCCGAAATTCTGCCCTTGGGTAATGGGCAAGCCACCGGTGATGTCGGTGAGCGTGGTCTTGAGCCAGGACAACCGTGCGGCACGCTCGTCCAGGCCATCTTCGAGCGACGGGTAGACGCTGCTCCAGAAGTTTTCCAGGATCCGTTCGGTCAGGGTGAGGCCAAAGGTGATGCCTTCAAAGTGGTCACGCTGGGCCAGCCCTTCGTTGAGCCAGGCGACCAGCATCAGGTCCTTGCTCTGTTGCGCAAGCCCCTGGGCCGAGAGGTTGATGACCTTTTCCCAGTCGGCAGTCTTCAAGTCGGTTTGCCAGTCGCCCTGGGTCAGGTAGTCAGGGTCTGCCCGGCGCGCCTCCTTGATCTGGTCGAACAAGGCAGAGAAGCTCAAGTCTTCGCCGCTGCCACCGTCGATCGGCGCGGCCAGCTCGGCCAGCGAAAGGTCGTTGAGGAATTCAGGCATAAAACACTCTGATCAGGGGTGAACAACGTGCCGGGAGCCCCGGCACGCCGCAGGATATGGGCCGCATGTGCGGCCCATGCCAAGCAAGTGCTTAGGCGAACACTTTGTTCGCGGTGCGGTCCCAGCCACCGACGATGTTGCCGCCAGCCTGGCCGTCGGTACGGTTCTGCTGGGTGTAGGTGGTCTTGATACGGGCGAAGTTGAAGCTGATTTCTTCGATCGGCAGGTCGCTGACCGCCTTGTCTTCACCGCCCTGGTTGCCACCGGCCACGAACTTGACCGACGACACCACCACTTCTTCCATGTCGATGGTCAGGTAGGTGACCTTGTCACCACCGGCACGGTTGACGTTCAGCTTCAGCTTGGCGATGTGCTTGCCGGTGCAGCAGTGTTCGAACAGTTTGGCCGAAGCCTTGTCGACTGCCTTGCGGATCTTGAAGTCGCTCAGCGCCACGCGCTCGGAGGACGCACCGCCCGAGGAGCTTGCGGTAGCCGAAGTGGCCTGAGTGGCGCCGTACTCGTAGCCCAGCACTTCGATCCAGTCCTTGTGCTTGTCATCCAGTACTTCGCCCGGGATGCCGTCGATTTGGATATACGCGTCAAATGCCATTGTGAAACTCTCCATTAACATCAATTAAAGGTCGCTCATGCGTCCCTTCGTGTTGACCTCTCTGACGGCGTCAGCAGAGGTAGCTTGCCGCCAGCCGGGCCTCCTCCTGTGAGGCCCGGCTGGCCGGTTCTTGCGGCGCGGCCTCAGTTGAGCCCGCGCACTTCGATTTCTACCCGGCGGTTGGGCTCAAGGCACTTGATCAGCTGTGCCCGTGCTTGCTGCATGTCGCAATTGACCAGCGGCTTGCGGCTGCCTTCGCCCTGGGCGGTGACCAGCTCGGCGGGCACACCCTTGCCCACCAGGTAGGTGCGGATGGTTTGCGCCCGTTGCCGGGAAACCTGCAGATTGCCCTGCGCGTCACCCAGTTGGTCGGCATGGCCAGAAATGACGATCTTGCCGATGTTCGGGGTGTTCAGCAGCTTGTTGGCGATCGCGCTCAGCTGGCTCTGGCCTTCGCTTTTGAGGCTCTGGAAGTCGGCACGGGCGAAGGCGAACAGGGTGTCGGACTCCAGCGTGATGGTCTCGATCGAGCGCAACGACTGGGTCAGCAGGCTGTTGATGTAGTTGCGCGAGCTGGACATCAGAAACGCATTGTCAAGAATGCGCGGCACGTCCGGTTCGCGGATCTGGTCGCTGTAGAACACGATCTGCCGGCTGGCGTACTGGTAGTCCTGGCTGGCGGTGTTGTCACTGCCGGCGGCGACCATGCTCTTGCCGGTGTGGCGGGCGATGGCGGGGTACCAGTAGTCTGGCAGGCGCGCCTTGAGGAACGCCGGGTCGGCCTTTTCCCGCTGCGCCGGCGACAGCATCACGTAGGTGTCCAGGGCTGCCTTGCCGAAGTCGGCGATCGACTGGGCGCGGTTGTCATGGGGCAGGGCTTCGGCCTCGACGCTGTCCACGCCAGTAACCGGTTGCAGCTCGCGGGTGTTGCGTTGGTACACCTTGAGCGTGGTCAGCAGGTACAGCGTGCGGGTGAGGTTGTCCGCCGTGGGCTTGAGCATCACGTTCTGCAGGGTGGCGAAGTAGCGAGTGCGCAGCACCGGCTCGACCGCATGGCCCTGGTACAGGCCCAGGCGCATACCCAGTGGCACGGCGTGCTCGTGGTGTTGCTGGTAGTAGTGCGCCGCCCAGAAGCGCAGGCGGTCCAGGCTGTGCCAGGCGGCGTACTGCCCGGGGTTGGCCTGGTCTTCGCGTTTGGCCTGGGCCAGTTCGCCGGCGATGCTGCCGAGGGTGGCGCGGTTGTTGAAATAGGACCAGCCCCACAGGCTGCACAGCAGCAAGCCCGCCAGGCTGGCGGCACCCACCCAGGCAGCCTTGCGCCGGCGCTCGCGGCGGTTGCTGGTATACAGCGCCACCAGGTGCTGGTCGGGGATGATCACCTTGCGGAACAGGCTGTTGATGAACAGCGGCGACGGCTGGCTGCCGCCCTGGGCTGCACCCTCACCATGCGCCAGGGCAAAGCGCTCGGCCACATGCTCACCGTGGCTGCCCCACTGGGCCTCGTCGGCTTCCAGCGCGGCGGTGAAGTAGAAACCACGCAGCAGCTCGGCATTCTGGTACGGGTTGGCGCGCAGCAGGCTGTCAACGAAGCGTTGCAGGCGCGGCTTGAGCGCGGCCAGCTCCAGCGGGAAGCGGTAGGCCGCATCGTTCTGCCGGGTGACCTGAATGTCCTGCTGCACCAGCTGCTGGCTTGCGACCTGCTGCCAATAACCGGTCAGCTCGTCCATGGCCTTGCCAAAGCGCTGGCCCCAGTCGGCCTGCTCAAAGCCTTTGTGCGAGAAGGTCTTGCCCATTACTTCGCCACGTGCGCTGTCGTCCAGCTGGCGATAGAAGGGGGTGAAGCCCGGGATCAGGTCGGACTTGGTGAACACCAGGTAGATCGGCAGGCGCACCTCGAGCAACGCGCAGCTTTCCTGAATGCGCTCGCGCAAGCGCTTGGCCACGCGCTCCTGGTCCTCGGCCGAGCCGTGCAGGATGTCGGCGATGCTGACGCTGACGATCAGGCCATTGAGCGGGCGGCGCTGGCGATGCTGGCGCAGCAGCTGCAGGAACCCGCGCCATTTGCCGGCCTCTTCAGGGCTGTTCATGTAGCGCCCGGCGGTGTCCAGCAGCACAGCTTCGGAGCTGAAGAACCAATCGCAGTTACGCGTGCCACCCAGGCCTGCGACGCGTGCGCCTTCACGCTCGGCATAGGGGAAATTCAGCCCCGATTGCAGGATCATGGTGCTTTTGCCCGCGGCGGGCTGGCCCACCACCAGGTACCAGGGCAGGGCGTAGAGGGCGTCCTTGGCTGGGGTGCCGCGTGGCTTGTTGCTGTGCAGGCGCTCGATGCTCTGCAGCAGCCGTTCGCGCAGCAGGCTGACCTCCTCGCGGTCGGCCGGGGTGGCATTGAGTACGGCCTGGTCGGCGTCATCGCGCAGCAACGCCTCAAGGTTGTGGTGCTGGCCGGCGCCGCGGTACAGCAGCAGCACATAGCCCGCCGACAACAGCAGGAACACACCGATGCCTGCCAGCAGGCTGTGCAGCGAGGCGAAGCCCAGGGCCCGGCCAATGGCCCAGACCACGAAAATCGCCAGGAAGAAGGCCAGCCCCAGCAGGTAGGGTTGGTAGCGCAGGCAGTAGTACTTGATCTTGTTCATACAGGCGTCGCATCCAGCGTATCGACGAACTGGTCGATGACGTGTTCAAGAGGTCGGTCGTAATCGTGTGCGCGGGCCGGTTGCGCCAATGGGCTGAGCAGTTCCAGGTGCTGGCGGGCATCGGCCGTGCCGCTGAGCAGGCGATAGGCCGTGTTGGCATGGCGCGACGGGAAGCACAGCAGCCGTGGGTGCATGAAGTCGTCTGCCAGCAGGCTGACTGCAGGCGCACCTTGGCGGCCGCTCATGCGCGTGAGCCAGGTGAGCCACAGGTCGGCGGTGGGGTTTTTCAGGCCACGCTCGGCTGGCAGTGGCAACTCGATAGCGCCCTCGAAGTCGCTGTGCAGCGACGCGTGTGCAAGCTGCAGGCGTGCCAGTGCAGTAGCGCCGTCAAAGGTTGGCCAGGAACCGTGCAGCGCTCGGGCAACGTCGGCAAAGCTGAAATCATGGAGGAACTTGGCGTGCACCCGGCGGAACAGGTCAAGGTCCTGGGCCTGCAGTGGGCGCAAGGCCTTGATGCGCTCGAACACGGCAGCGGGCTCGGAGCCTTGCACCGCCTGGTGCAGCAGCGGCTTGATCTGGGCGCTGAACAGCTCACCCAGGGTGAACGGGTTGAGCAGCGCTTCACCTTCCTGGCCCTTGAGCACCTGGAAGATGAAAAACGGATAGCGCCGCTGGCTGGCATCGCGGGAGCTGAGCAGGCCGCCCAGCAACCGGTTGCCATTGCGCGCGCGGTAACTGAAGAAACACATCGGCAGCGCGTCGAACAACGCCTGCCAGTCCTCGCGGTGGCGCATCGCCGCCAGCGAGGCCTGCAGCCAGGCGTCGAACTCGCAGACTTCCTCCGCCGCGCCATGCAGGCTGACGAAATCCGCGCTCGACGGGAGCTTGCCGAAGCAACCGATCATTGTGCGCCCCTGCCAGCGCCGTTCAGCGCGCTCAAGGCCTTGACGTCGCCCAGGTCGGTCAGCTTGACGCCGCCGAAGTTGCGCACCACCAGGCTGACGCGGCCATTGGCCGTGTTCCAGCTAAAGCGTTGCTGGATGCCGTCGAGGTCGTCCACCCGCGCGCTTTCGTTCATGCGCAGCAGGCCCCAGCGCCCCGGGAAGTCGAATACGTTCAGGCGTGCGCCGCTCAGGGTCACCACGTCCAGGCGTGCGCCCGGTGCGTTGCTGGTGCCAGGCCAGGCGAAGCGGTTCCAGCTGCTGCGGCCGTTGCGGTAGTGCTGTTCCTGGCCGTCGAGGGTGAACACGATGTCGGTGAAGTTGGCCGACGGTTCGAGCATGATCTCGAAGCCGTTGTCGCGGTCCGACAGGCTGGCGATCACCTGGCCCACAGAGCTGGCCTTGTCGATGCTGTTGAGCATGCCAGGGTTGACCAGGGCCGGCGCCTTGCCGTTGCTCAGGCCCAGGCCTTCGCCGCCGGACAGGTTGCCGATCTCGTTGCGCTTGAAGGTCGGCAGCAGGCCGCTGTCGGGGTCGACGAATCGCTGCAGGTCTTTGACCGACGCCTCGTTGCGGCTGCCGGTGGCGATCGGGTAACGGTGCGCCATCACCTGTTCCCAGGGCTTGGCGATCTGCTGCGCCCAGGCCTTGGCGATCTGCTGGCCGGCCGGGTCGCGCAGGGTTTCCCAGGCGTACTGGATAGGCAGGCTGAACAGCCCCTGCAGCGAGCGCGACAGGCCGTCCTGGCTGGTGTCGACGCTGGTTTCCACGTAGTTGCGCACGGTGGTCACTTCGCTCGGCTGGCCTTCCAGGGTTTCACTGATCAGCAGCTTGCTGCCCTTGCCGACGTCCTGCGAGCGCTGGATGTTGTTCATGCGCACCTTGAGCTTGCGCAGGGCGGCCAGGTAGCGGTCCATGATGGTGCTGTCGGCGCCTTCGGCGTTGTTGGCGGCAAACACCCGCGCCACCGGTTCGAAGCGTTTGGCCAGGCTGCCGTCGTCGACCGCTGGCAGGCTCGGCGCCACGGCGTCCGGTACGCTGTCCTTGGCGTCGTCGAGCAGGCCGCTGACCTTGCTCCAGAAACCGTCCACGCGGGCATTGCCCGTAGGCGTTGCTTCCCGCTGTGCCGGCAGGTCCCACTGGGTGTTGTCACTGACCGCGGCCAACAGGTTTTTCACTGGCGAGTTCTGCACGTCGCTGAGCAGCCCCAGGTGCTCGGTGGCCGACGCCAGGTCGGCGAAGTGGCGCACGCCAACGCTGTTGACCATCTTGTACCAAGCCTGGGTGTAGTCGCGCTTGTAGCGGGTCATGAACTCGCGCACGAAGTTGGCCTTCTGCACGATGGCATCGCCGCCTTCGCCGTCGAGTACCCAGTCGGTATCGTTGCGCAGGTTGCCCGACACCAGCTTGATCAGTTCAGGTTTGACGAAGGTGTCCCAGCCCTGGCGGGTGTAGATCGCCGGCACGCCCGCTGAGCTGTACAGCAGCGTGCGGCCAGGCATCGGCACCAGGTCGTTGAGGCTCAGGGCCGGGAACTGGCGGCTCGACTCCAGCTGCAGGCGCAGGTATTCACGGTCGACCAGCGAGCTGGAAATCATGAACGACTTGAGGTTCTGCCGGGTTTCGTCAATCAGTTGTGCGTTGCGTGGCAGCGAAGGGGCCTGGCCCTGTTCGAGCAATTGCACGTACAGCGGTGCGTTCTCGCTGATAACCCCTTCGTCCGCCGGTGTACCTTCGGAGGCTGCGGCGGCCCAGGCCTGTGGCAGGCTGGCGGCAACGAAGGCGGCGTCCGGGTGGGCCTGCGGCTCAGTCAGCAGCAGGTACAGCTTGAGGGTGTTGTAGGCCTCGATGATCGACGCGACCTGTTGCTCATCCAGGCGCCCAAGCATCTCTTCGGAGAGCGACAGGCCGCCGGTGGTTGCGGACAGCTCGGCAGCATCGCTGGCGGTCGCCAGGTTGACCTTCGCGGCGTAGGCGCTGGCGCGGGTCTTGTTGAGCGCGGCCTGGGCCTTGGCCGCCAGGCGTGGCGCCAGTGGCTTGCCATTGCGGCTCTTCGGTGCCGGGGTGAATTCCAGTTCCTGATTGATACCGCTGGCAAAGGTGTTGAAGGCACGCATCTGTACCTGCAGATTGCGGGCAATCGGCTCCAGTGCCTGGCTGCGCAGTTGCGCCAGGTAAGCGGTGCGGGCGACCTGGTGGATCGCTTCGCCGTGGTACAGGCCGGCGCTCAGCTGCAGCGGCACGCCCTGCAGCCGGTGAGCTTCGACCGTGGCCATCTGCCCGCGCAGCACTTCCAGGCCTTTGCCGGCTGCCAGCAGTTGTTCGCGGTCAGCCGATTGCTCGATCTCGGCCAACTGCCCACGCAGGCTGTCCAGCCACTGGCGGTTGTTGGCGAACGACAGCGCCTGCCAGCCGATGAACGCCACCCCGGCAGCCGCGGCCAGGCCCAGCATCAGCGGGCTGAACGCGGCCTGGCGGCCCAGGCGCGACTGGTACAGGGTCAGGTCGCGGTCGGGGAAAATCACCTGGCGGAAGGTATCGGTGATGAAGTAGCTGCGGTTGCCCGGCGCCTTGCCATCGGCCTGCGCGCCATCATCATAGGCCGCTTGCAGGGCAAAGCTGTCGGCGATCTCGTCTTCGTAGACGTGGCCCAACTGCTGGTCGGTCTGCAGTGCACTGGTGAAGTACAGGCCGCGCAGCAGCAGCGGGGCGCTGCCGTGCTGGCTGCGCGTGAAGTGTTCGAGAAACTGCTCGAGCACGCCATTGAGTGCAGCGAAATATTGCGGGAAGTTGACCAGGGTGCTGTCGGCATCGGCGCCCAGGCTGACCATTTGCGCATCGACATGCTGGCGGATGTGGCTCTGCAGGTTTTTCAGGCGTGCATTGATGACGCTGTGCAAACCATTGTTGCGGATCTCCGACAGGCCAAAGGTCATGCCCAGTGGCTGCTGGCGCTGATGCAGGTCGAGGCCTTCGAATGCCTGGTTGAAGCCTGGCAGTTGGTCGGTCTTGCTCAGCATCAGGTAGATCGGCGGGTTGGTGCCCAGGCACTCGGCGTATTCCTCGACCCGCGTCACCAGTTGTGCCGCCAGGGCGTTGCGCTCGTCGCTGTTGGCCGCCAGCAACTCGGGCAGGCTGACCACCAGTACCAGGCCGTTGATCGCCGCCTTGCCGCGCTGCTTGCGCAACATGCGCAGGAAGGCCGAGAACTCGCTGGCAGACTGGTCGTCGCGCAGGTAGCGGCCCGCCGTGTCGATCATCACCGCGTCGGGGCTGAAGTACCAGTCGCAGTGCTGGGTGCCGCTTTCGCTGTCGTTGGCCGTCGCAATGCTCGCCGACAGCCCCGAGTGGGTCAGCAGGGAGGTCTTGCCGGCGGCCGACATGCCGATCACCAGGTACCAGGGCAGGTCCGACAGCGCCGCCTTGCCACCACCGCCGGCGGAGCGGTCGGTACGCAGCATGGCGATGGCGTGCTTGAGGCGCTCGCGCAGCACTTGCTGGTCGCGGAATTCGCCAGTGGCGTTCCACGAGCGATCGACCTCGAGCTGCAGCAGGTTCTCCAGGTTGTGTTCGGCGCGGATGCGTTGGTACTGGCGCAGCACGATCACCAGCAAGAAGCAGGCACTGATAATGGCCAACGCTTCGGGCACGTGGTGGCGCAGCCAAGGCACCAGTGGGGCCACCAGCCAGCAGATCAACAAGCTCACCAGCCACAGCAGTGGCAGGAGGATCCAGAAACTCTTCAACAGACGCAGTAATGTTTTCATGTCTTCCTGACTCGGCTACCTGATAGGGGCTCAGGCACTGAACAGCTGGCGGATTTGTTCGGAAAGGGCGGCGACGTCCTTGTCGAGCAACCAGTCAAGCGTCAGGTACACCGCAACGCAGACCAGCGCAATCAACACCAGGTACACCCACAGCGGCACCTCGTGGCGCAGCATCTGCGACACCTGGTCGGGCAGGGCCCAGTCGGGCGACAGGGCCTTCGGCGCCTTGCGGTAGCGCGCGATGTCCTGGCCCAGGGAATTGGCCAGGTAGCGCAGCTGGTCTTTCTGGCCGAGGCTGAACTTGCCTTCGAAGCCCAGGGCCAGGCACAGGTGGTAGACCTCCAGCACATCGAGGTTCTGTTTCACGTCGGCGCGCAGGGCGTCGACCTTCTCGAAGAAGCCTTCACCGGCCAGGTGCACGCCGAAGTAGCGGAACTGCAGTGGCTGCAGTTCGAAGTGCCGGCGCAGCTCGCTATCGCCCGAGCGCAGCACGCTTTCGTCGAGGAATGCGCACAACGCGTATTGGGTGTCCTTGACCTGCTCGACGCTGTAGTTGGCGGCGCGGGCATCGCGCTCCAGGTTGGCGAAGAAGCGCTCGACGCTGCCTTCGAAGGCCTGCACCGAAGTGACCTGGCGGCCGCGGCGCACGATCAGCGCCATGCTGATGAAGTCCTGGACCAGGTCCTTGAGCTTCGGTTTGTCGTCGGCGGCCGCAACGGCGCCTTGCTGCAATACGGCTTCGGTCATTTGAGCACCGCCATCAGTTCAAGCTTGAGGTTGGTAAAGGCGCTGGGCGCGTAGAAGCAGATGGTCTGGGCGTTCATCATTCGCTCGTAGACATTGCCGTGTGGCTCGATGGCGAAGTATTGGTTGTCCAGGCGCACCGGAATGGCGTTGGGCAGCCGCGCGGCATGGTTGAGGGTGACCCCCGGCATGGCGCTGTTGACCACCACCTCGATGTCTTCCGGCGAGCCGACCTTGAACGCCCGCGGCACCAGTTCCAGCAGGCTGGCACCGGGCATGTCGGCGTGTACCGAGATATAGAAGTCGGCTTCGGCCAGGCGCGGGTCGCGCAGTTGCCCTTGCCAGTAGCTCGGTTTGGTCTGGGTGAGGTTGATGACGATGCACTGGTTGGGCACGACATTGTCGAGCATCACCCGGATCATTTCGTCCAGCTTGACCAGCGACGCGGCCGGGTCGTGGTGGTCGTAATCCGGCACATCGCTCAGCTGGGTGTCCAGGGTAAAGGTCAGCAAGCCGCCGGCCAGGTCTGCCAGGAACAGGTACAGGCGCTCCGGGTGCAGGCGCGGGTGAGCCAGCAAGTGGGCCAGTTGCGGGTGCGCGCGGTTGACGGTGTTCAACAGCCAGAACAGGGTCACGTCACTGGAGCCGAATTCGGCGATCTGGTCGGCGCGTTCTCGGCGCCGGCCCGACAGTGCCTTGCTCTTGGCCTGCAGCGCCCCGAGCAGGCGCTTGCCGATACCGGCCAGGGTGTCGTGGCTGCCCAGGTGCAGGGTGGGGTGAACGAAATGCGGGTCGAGGTTGAAGCCGCCCATGCTGTTGCGCGTCAGCTTGGCCAACGGGCAATGGCTGTAGCCATCAAGGCTGTCGCCGTCCACCAGCAGCACCACGTTCAGCCGCAGGCTGGTGATTTCGTTTTCCAGCTCGCCTTCGTTGAGGTCGGGCAGGGTATCGAACTGTTTGCGAAAGCGCCGTGCAGCCTTGTGCTCCTGGCCATCCTCGACATAGTTGAGGCCGAAGGGCTCGGGCAGTTTGAGCGCGGCATAAACCTTCAGGTCGTTGGCCTTGAGCAGGTCCTTGAGGTCGCGGGCGGCCGGCAGCGGGTCGTGCTGCGGCGCGTCGTACAGGCTGCCGTCGGGGAATACCAGTTTCAGGCGCTTGAGCTGCAGCGAACCGTTGGCCAGGGCATCCTCGTCCACTTGCAACGCCTGCACGCCCCAATGGAACGGGGTGCCGCGCAGCGTCGCCTCGGCCAGCTGGTGCTGGTGGAATTCATCCTGGTATTGGAAGTGCTGGGGCAGCAGGAACATGCCTTCCGACCACATCACTCGGCTCTGCTTGCTCATTTGACGCTATCCACTAAAGAGTTGAATTTTGAATCCATGGCGTTTTGTGCCGACTGGCCGGCAGCGTCCGTGGCCTTGTCGATCACCGCGTCTTGCACTTTGTCGCTGATGGTCGGCGCGGTGTCCTTGGCCTGGGCGGCCGCCACTTGCTCGGCGGTGGGCGGCTTGTTCAGCACGTCCACGCCACGCACGGCGGTGATCGCCGTCTTGTCGACGAGAATGCGCAGGCCATCGGAGGAGAACCAGATACCGTCCTTGCGCAGCGAGTTGGCGTCGAAGGCAACCTTCCAGCGGGCATCCTGGTCGTCGCGGAAGAACGCGGCCATACCGACATAACGGGCGCTTTTGGCCAGCGGCCACTGGTCGATCTGGCCGATGCCCGGCAGCAGGGTGAGCTCGCGGGCCTCCACCAGGGTGTTGCCCAGGGCTTTTTCCGGGGCATCCCAGAGGGTGTCGGCATCGGTGGCAGCAAAGCGCTCGAGGTCGGTCAGCTGGTACACACGCATCACCACCGACAACGGTTTGCCCTCGGCATCGGGGTTGAGCTGGTTGCCACCATCGGAGGTCAGGATGACCTTCTCGCTGTCGGCCAGCATGTCAGCTGCCCAGCTGTCGTCCATGCGCTTGCCGATGCGGTCGGTAACCCCGCAACCGGCGAGTGCCAGCAGCAGGGCGACAGCGCTCAGGCGCTTGAGTGTGGTGTGGCTGCGTTGCATGACGGCTAAACCTCCAGGTACTGATTCAGGCCAGGCGATAGGCGAAATCGCCATCGCTGCCCAGCTCGATCGTCAGGCGCTCGATCGGCGCGTCCTGCGCCATGCGCTCGAGCACGTGCTGGGCCAGCTCGGGCATCAAGGTGCGCGACAGGATGTTGTCGATGTTGCGCGCGCCGCTGTCGACCTCGGTGCAACGCGCCGCAATGGCCTTGACCAGTGCATCGTCGTAGCTGAGTTCGGCCTGATGGTTACGGGCGAAACGCTTGGCGATGCGGTCGAGCTTGAGGGCGACGATGCGTTCGAGGATCTGGTCCTGTACCGGGTAGAACGGCACGATGCTCAGGCGGCCGAGGAAGGCCGGCTTGAACACCCGGTTGAGCTCATCGCGCAGGCCTTCGACGATGGCCTCCGGCGTTGGCAGCGTTTCGGCGTTCAGGCAGGTGTGCATGATGCGTTCGGTGCCGGTGTTGGAGGTCAGGATGATCACCGTGTTGCGGAAGTTGATCTCCCGGCCTTCGCCGTCGTCCAGCACGCCCTTGTCGAACACCTGGAAGAACAGTTCGAGCACGTCGGGGTGGGCCTTTTCCACCTCGTCCAGCAACACCACGCTGTACGGCTTGCGGCGCACGGCTTCGGTCAGCACGCCGCCTTCGCCGTAACCGACGTAGCCGGGCGGCGAGCCTTTGAGGCTCGACACGGTGTGGGCTTCCTGGTACTCGGACATGTTGATGGTGATCAGGTTGCGCTCGCCGCCGTACAGGGTGTCGGCCAGGGCCAGCGCGGTTTCGGTCTTGCCGACGCCGCTGGGGCCGAGCAGCAGGAACACGCCGATCGGCTTGTTCGGGTCTTCCATGCGCGCGCGGGAAATCTTGATGCGCTTGCCGATCTCGTGCAGGGCGTGATCCTGGCCCAGCACGCGCTCGCCGAGCAGGGCTGGCAGGCGCTGTACGGTGTCGATCTCGTCACGCAGCATCTTGCCCAGGGGAATGCCAGTCCAGCCGCTGATCACCTGGGCGATGGCGCCGGCGTCGACCAGGGCGTGGACCAGTGGCTGGTCGCCTTGCACATTGCTGAGCTCGGCACGCAGGGCATTGAGTTGCTCGGCATCGGCCTGCTTGGCGCTGTCCAGGGCCTTGAGCTGCTCGACCAGCTCAAGCTCTTGCTGCCATTGGGCGGCCAGGCGCTGTTCCTGGGCTTGCTCGGCCTGCAGGGCGGCCTGCAGCTCGGCCAGGCGGCGAGCATGGTCGTGGCCTTTGCCGGCCTCGTGATCGAGCACGGCGATTTCGGCTTGCAGGTTGTCGATGTGGCGGCGGCTGTCTTCCAGGGCACCTGGCTGCGACGATTGCGCCAGGGCGATGCGCGCGCAGGCGGTGTCGAGCACGCTGACTGCCTTGTCTGGCAGCTGACGGCCTGTGATGTAGCGGTTGGACAGGCGTACAGCCTGTACCAGCGCTTCGTCCATCACCGCCACCTTGTGGTGTTCGCGCATCTTGCCGAGCAAGCCGCGCAGCATGTAGATGGCCTTGTCTTCGTCAGGCTCTTCGACTTTGACCACCTGGAAGCGGCGGGCGAGGGCGGCGTCTTTCTCGAAATACTTCTTGTACTCAGCCCAGGTGGTGGCGGCGATGGTACGTAACTCGCCACGGGCCAGGGCTGGCTTGAGCAGGTTGGCGGCATCGTTCTGCCCGGCCTGGCCACCAGAGCCGATCAGGGTGTGGGCTTCGTCGATGAACAGGATGATCGGGTGCAGGCTGCGCTTGACCTCTTCGATCACCGCCTTCAGGCGGTTTTCGAACTCGCCTTTTACCCCGGCACCGGCTTGCAGCAGGCCCAGGTCGAGGGTGTGCAGGGCCACGTCCTTGAGCACCGCCGGCACATCGCCCTGGGCGATGCGCAGGGCCAGGCCTTCGACCACAGCGGTTTTGCCGACCCCGGCTTCACCGGTAAGGATCGGGTTGTTCTGGCGGCGGCGGGTGAGGATATCGACCATCTGCCGCACTTCGAACTCGCGGCCGAGCACCGGGTCGATACGGCCGTCGCGGGCGCTTTGCGTGAGGTTGACGGTGTACTGGTCAAGGGCAGGGGTCTTGCCACCCACCTTGCCAGCGCCGGTCACCGGCGCAGCTGGGCTGGCCAACGGGCTCGCCAGCTTCGATTCGGCGCTGCCTTCGACCAGTGCCGCCAGGTTCAGGCGCAGGTCGTCGGCGTTCACTTTCTCAAGCTCCGGTGCAGAGGCGATTACCACCCGGCGCAGCTCGGCGTCGTCGAGCAACGCTTGCAGCAGGTGGGCGCTGCGCACCTGGCCGACGCCGTACTCGATCGAGGCCAGCACCCAGGCCTGTTCGATCATGCGGGTAATGTGCGGCGACAGGGCTGGCGTGCGGCTGTTGCCCTTTTTGAAGGTGCCCAGGGCGGTGACCAGTTGCGCCTGCAGGCGCTCGGCGACCACGTCGTAGTGGCGCAGGATCACCGGCAGGTCGCTGTCGCTGTTGTCGAGCAGTTGCAGCAAGAGGTGCTCTACCTCGACGTCATAGTGGTGCTCCGACAGGCACAGGGCCGCCGCGCTTTCAGTGGCCGTGCGGCTGGTTTCGTTGAGCTTGGCGAACAGAGACTTCAGGTTCACAAGGCGACCCCATCGTAAGGAATGTGGAAGACGGCGCAACGCGATGGCTCCGCGTCACGGCCAGGGCGTTTGAGCCAGCCCAGCCAGCCCAGCGCGACATTGCCGCTGCGGCCCAGCTGGGCGCGCGGCACGGCCTCGCGCTTGAGGCGAGGGGCAATTTCGAAGTCCAGCTCGGCACCTATATAGAAGCGCACCAGCTCGACCAGCTTTTTGTAGCACTCGGTACCCGGCTGAAACCGCTGGTAATCGGCCAGGGCCAAGGGGCCCAGTTCGATGCGGATGCACGACTGGTAATCCCACACGCGGTTGCCGGCAACGGCGCTGTGGCCAAGCTGGGCGTTTTTGCGGCCCAGCTGGGTGCACTGCTCGGGCTGCAGGTTGAGCCAGCGGCCGGCGAACTGCTTGACCTGGATCGGCAGGCCGAAATAGAAGCCCAGCATGCGCTCCAGGTTGAGCGCGTTGCGCGGCTTCTGGCTGAGCAGCCCGGCAAAGTAGCTGAACAGTTCGCGGCGCAGCACCGGTTGCGGCTGCTCGAACTTCAATTGCTGCGCACGCGGGCCGAGGCCGACCAGGTTGAGCAGGTAGCCATCGAAGCCCGAGGTGCCGTTGCGCTCGTGCTCGATATGGAATTTGTACTTCTGCCAGGCTTCGTAGAACAGCGTGGTCATGCGGTGCGAGAAGATGTCCAGAAACGCATGGGCGGCATCGTCGCGGTACTGCACGTGGCGCTCCAGCAGCAGCTCGGTGTATGGCCGCGGCAGCACGCCCGACGGCCCGACCAGGCCCATGAACGTCACCTGCACTTCCGACAGCGGCAGGCCGGCCGTCGACACCTTGCCTTCACGTTCGAAGTGCAGCTCGCTGACTTCACTGGCCGGGAACGCCAACGACAACTGGCTGCGAAAACGCAGCGGGTCTTCGTGCGGCCGGGTTGCCAGGTCCATGCGGCCGGTGCGGCTGTAATGCAGGCGGAGCAAGCGCACCAATTGAAAGAATTCGAATCGGTGCGGCTCGGCTCTGGCTTGATCGATCAGACCAGGGGCTGATCGCCAGTACGGGCTGGCCATTGGACGACTCTCTTTTCTCGTTGTTGGGTGCGCAAGGTCAATTGGGTGAAGCTGTTCATCGAGCAGTACTGCCCGAAGAAGTGGTCCAGCACCATGCCGAACAGGAACACGCCGCTGCCGGTGAACTGGCTTTCGTCGAAGGTCAGGGTGATGCCCACGCCGCGTACGAAGTTCGGCCGCGGGTGGCCGATGCGTGCCACCACCGGCTCGCTGCTGATCGCCTTGATGCCGTTGATCTGTTTACGGATGGCCGACACATTGCGGTAGTTGTACAGCGACAGCAGTTCGAGCAGCACTTCGCGGCCCTGGCTGACCAGCGACAGGTGGTTGAGCGAGAGGTGCGCGATGAGCCGCCAGATCAGGCCCTTGCCCAGCGGGACGCGCACCGTGGCGGTGGGTTTGCGCAGGCAGCGGATGTCCTTGATCACCGAGTTGGCCGGGATGTTGAAGTCGCCACGCTCGCCGCCGAACGGCAGCATCAGCGGTACATCACGGTTGCTGCAGGTGAGGCTGATGCTGAGGGTGTCGCTGTTGCCGTCGATCAGCTCCAGGTCGCGGTCGACCACGCGGATGCTCATGGCGGTGGCATCGCCCTGGTTGCGCCGGCGGGCGATCCAGTAGCTGTTGTGCGGGTCTTGCTCGCCACGCGGTTCGAAAAACGACTGGCAGGTGCCAACGTGGTCGATACCGCCCAGTTTGCGCACGCGGCGCACGCGGTCGATCGACACCACCTCGGCGGCGTTGTGCAGGCGAATGTCCGGGGTCACCGGGTACTCGTGCTGGGTATGGGTGAGCTTGATCGGCTCGGCCTGTTGGCGGAACAGGTTGATGATCGGCGTGCAGTTGAGCTTGAAGTTGTTGCGGCCGATGTTCTGAGTCAACCGTGACAGGCGGTCGCTAAGGTCGTAGTCGTTGAAATAGAAGTTGATCTCGACCTGCTCGATGGCCTTGCCCTGTAGGATGCGGGCAAACCCGCAAAGGTCGAAGAACATGAATTTGTCGGGGAACGTGAAGTACTCGTGCAGCAGGCGGTAGCCCAGGAACGAGCGCTCGGAATAGTCCACCAGGCCCTCGTCGCGGGCATAGCCCACGGCTTTCAGGGCATCGGCCGGCAGCGCCACTTCGCGGTTGCGGCCTTCATCCTGGAAGCTGAGCGTGGCTTTGGCCAGGTTGTTGAACAGCAGCTCGTACAGCTGGTGCATGAGTGTTGCTTCGCCATCGAGGAAGAAGCGCAAACGATCAACTTCCAACTGGCCGAACAGCGCATCACCGGTGGCTTGCAGGCGGATGCGCAGGCGCGCCACCAGGTCGGCGCTGTGGCCGTTGAACGCCGAACGTTCCATCTCGGCGAACGATGCCTGTTGCACGGCGATCGGCCATAACTCCACCGGGTAGCAGGTGCGGAACTTGCAAACTACGCCTTCGACGGCATTGGCGTGCATCTCGGTATGCCGGGCCACGCGGTAGGCTTCGGTGACTTTTTCGTGCTTGCCCAGGCTCAGCTCGGCGATAGACATCGACGGCGTAGGGCGCAGGTAATGCGGGTACAGCACCTCAAGGAACGACTCGACGATTTCGGGGAACTCGTCATCGAGCTTTTTGTGCACGCGCGCCGACAGGAACGAGAACGCCTCGATCAGCCGCTCGGTGTGCGGGTCTTCGCAGTTGTCGCCCTCGATCAGCAGCCGCGAGGCGATTTTCGGGTACTGCGCAGCAAACTCCTGGCCGAGGAAGCGCAGGTGCGACAGTTCCTTTTCGTAGTAGGGCAGCAGTTCGTCGAGCATCAGTTGAGGTTCTGCACTTTGTATTCCTGGGTGTTGACCTGCAGCACGGCGTCGAACGACACCTGGCGGCTGATGTCCTGGAGACGCAATACGGCGTCCACGCGGAAGGTCAACATGCGATGGCCGTTCTGCTGGGCCAACAGCTGCACGCGCACCCGGCGGAAACGCCGGTCGCCCGTGCTGATCGCCCGCTCCAGCTGTTGCTGGATCAGGCGCCGGTCATGCGGGTCGAGCACGCTGCGGCTGATGAAGTCGGGCATGCCGTATTCAAGGATGGACCCACCCAGCTGGCTGAAGCCGTCGAGCTCTTCGGCGACCAGGGACTGGCGAGTGTTCACCAGCACCTCCAGGTCGCGGACGATGCTCGCCTTGTACTCGGCCAGCGAACAGGTGCGCTGCAAAGCGGGCTCGGCCGACTGGTATGGACGGTCGTCCAACAGTCGGTCGAGCAGCGAGGGCAGCAAGCGGGCCTGATTACTCATGTGTCATCCTTGAACACGTAGGCCGGTTCAGCCGCGCGCGCCTTGTGGCAGTTCGGCTACCAGGCGCAGCGAGGCGGTCAGTTCGTCCAGCTGGTAGTGCGGGCGCAGGTAGGTCACGGCCTTGTACACGCCAGGCTTGCCCGGCACCTCGAACACCTCGGCGCGCGCTTCGCGCAGCGGGAACTTGGCCTTGGCTTCCTGGCTGGCGGTGTCGTCGAGCAGCACGTAGCTGGCCAGCCACTGGTTGAGGAAGCGCTCGACATCCATGCGCGAAGCGAAGCTGCCGATCTTGTCGCGCATGATCGCCTTCATGTAATGGGCGATGCGCGAAGTGGCGAAGATGTATTGCAGCTGCGCCGACAGGCGTGCGTTGGCATTGGCGATGTCGGTGTTGTACTGCTTCTGCTTCTGCGCCGACTGGGTGCCGAAGAACGCGGCGTAGTCGGTGCCCTTGCAATGCACCAGCGGAATGAAGCCAAGGTCCGACAGCTCTTTTTCGCGGCGGTCGGTGATGGCGATTTCGGTCGGGCACTTGAGGGCGATTTCGCCATCGTCGGTCTTGAAGGTGTGGGTCGGCAGGCCTTCGACCAGGCCGCCACCTTCCACCCCGCGGATCGCCACGCACCAGCCGTAGCGGGCGAAGGCGTCGGTGACGCGGGTGCCCAGGGCATAGGCGGCGTTCATCCACAGGTACTTGTTGTGGTCGCGGCCGTCGACGCTCTCGACGAAGTTGAATTCTTCCACCGGGGTGGTATCGGGGCCATAAGGCAGGCGGCCGAGCACGTGCGGCAGGGTGAGGCCGACATAGCGCGAGTCTTCCGAAGCGCGGAACGACTTCCACTTGGCGTATTCGACGGTGTCGAAGATTTTCGCCAGGTCGCGCGGGCCGGACATGTCGGTGAACGAGTCCCAACCGAACAGCTCGGGCGAGGCGGCCGAAATGAACGGCGCGTGGGCCGCGGCAGCCACGTGCGAGATCTCTTCGAGCAGGTACATGTCTTCGGGGTTGCGGTTGAACTCGTAGTCACCGATCAGCATGCCGAACGGCGCGCCACCGAAGGTGCCGTACTCTTCTTCGTAGACCTTCTTGAACAGCGCGCTCTGGTCGAATTCGCTGGCGGCCTTGAGGTCGCGTACCAGGTCTTTCTTCGAGGCGTTGAGCAGATGGATCTTCAGCGTGGTGCTGGTCTCGGTCTGGTCGACCTGGTACTTCAGGCCGCGCCAGGAGGCTTCCAGCTGCTGGAACTCACGGGCGTGCATGATCTCGTTCATCTGCTCGGAGAGCATCGAGTCGATCTCGGCGATGCGCGCGTCGAGTACGGCGATCAGGTCTTTGCTCGGGGTCATTTCGCCTTCGAGCACCTGGTTGACCAGCTCGCCGATCAGGTCGCGGGTGCGGTTGCGCTCGGTGTCGGAGCGGGCCACACGGCTTTGCGAAATGATGCTGTCGAGCAGCGAGGCCTGCGGCGCGAAGCTTTCCACTTCGACCAGGTCGGCGTCCTGTTGTGGCAGTGTTTGCTTGTCGGTCATCGTCTGGCTCCTGCTTACTCTTTGCCGTCGTTGGCGGGGACGGCGGCTTCGCGACCGAATTCCTTGCCCAGGGTTTTCAGTTTTTCGGTGTTCTGCAGCACGTCCATCAGCAGCTCTTCGAGCTTGTCGTTGCCGCCCATCTTGTTGCGCAGGTCGGCCAGCTTGTTACGCACTTCCAGCAGCTTGCGCAGCGGCTCGACCTGCTTGACCACGTTTTGCGGCTCGAAGTCTTCCAGGGCGTTGAAGTTGAGTTCCACGCCCAGCTGGGTGCCGTTTTTGGCCAGGGTGTTGTCGACGCGGTAGGTCAGGCGCGGCTTGATGCCCTTGAGTACGCCGTTGAAGTTGTCGCGGTCGATGAATACGAACTTGCGGTCCTTGAGCTTGGGCAAAGGCTCCAGCGGGTTGCCGGAGAAGTCGCCCAGCACGCCGACGACAAAGGGCAGCTCTTTTTTCTCGAGCGCATCGCCGATGTCCACGTCGTAGGTGATATGGACCCGGGGCGCGCGAACGCGGTCGAGTTTGTGCTGGGTACTTTCCTTCTTCGCCATCGTGTTCTCCAGTGCGAGCAGTTCGCTGCGAATCATTGCGCGGCCGGTTGCCCGGCCCTGCGCGTTACAGACCTTCGATCGTCGCCAGCAGGCGCTGACGGATTTCGTCGTTCATTTCCAGAATGTTGTCGCGGCCCACCAGCTCTTCGAAGCTGGTGTTACCGGCAATTTGCGTGCTGCTACGGATGACCGAATCGTCCGGAAGTTCCGAACGCACCGGCGAGCTGATGACGCAGAAGGGCAGGTCGCCCAGGCCCTTGAGGCGCTCGAAGCTCAAGCCGAAGCGCAGGCCTTCGAACAGCCGGCCAAGGCCTGGCGACTTGCTCAGGCAATAGAACAGCACCAGGTAGTGCACCACGAAGCGGTACAGCTCGGCGCTGCTGCGGTTGGGGTCGTTGATGACCGTGCGAAAGCGCGCCAGCTCAAAGCCCTGGAAACCCACCACCCAGCGCACCGGGCTGGTGATGCGGATGACCTGGCCGCTCGGGGCGAGGGCCTTGTCGTATTCCAGGGGGAACAGTTCGGGGGTGGTGCTGATGAGGTTGAGCGGCACTTCCAGCTCGCTGACCAGCTGGAACGGCGCGGCCGAGCCGATGCGCTCGTACAGTTCGATAAGCGACTGGAAGTGGCCCTGGGTTTCGCGCCCGCTGCTGCGCTGCGCGCCCTGCAGGTATTCGCCAAACAGCGTCTGCGGACGAATCAGCGGCGCCATGGTAGCGAGGTAATCCGACGCCTGCGCCTTGAGCGCGTCGGCAATTGCCCGCGTCTGGCTGCGCAGCCGGATCAGTGCTTCGACATCGAACGTCTGTGTCATCGGTACATCGTCCATGAGCCTTTTTGAATCGTCCTGATACGCCGGTGGCGTGGACTTGAAACTCGGTACTGGCACATGAATATCGTGTTGCCAGCAATGCCGTGTAGGGCACCTCGCTAGGGAAGAAGTTCCTGCGAGGGGCGCGATTTTTTCCCGGTTTGTGATGCAGCGCAATGATGTCTCAATGATATTGCTTGAGCGTTTTGGTCACGCAAAATAGGGGCTTGGCCCCACAGGAAAGGGGTTTCAGGCGACACAAATGGTCTGGAAAAAAGATCAAAAAATGTTTATCAAAAGGTGAAGCAGGTCTCATTTCTGGCGGTGTGAAATCCCACTCGCGGCGCTTTATTCCGGGCCATCCAATGATGGCAATGCGACGAAATACGGCGCACGGGGCGTCGATCTTCAAGCAACCACCTGGCCCAAAACTTGAAAGTTACCCCGGGCCCACCCGGGGCATTCCTCATCGCGCAAAAACCAGGCAGTGCGCGCCATGTCGCTCGTTTGGAAGGAGCAGGTCGCTACCTGCCATCCACCTGGATGCAAATATTCTTGTCCCCGACAACTTTGCACGGCCAGTGGTCGTTGATGTAGGAATCGGGTGTAAAGCACACGCGGTCATCGTTCACCCAGAACATCTGCCATCCGGAGCCAGAAATTCGGAGCTTTGGGCAAGACCAGTAGCCCTTCGCAGAAAGTGTGGCTGTGGTCGCGATGATCATGGCCGGGGCAGCGAAGCACATCATCGCGACCATCAACTGCAACGACCGGATTTCGAAGGTGTGAAGCCTCGATTTCCTGGGCGGGTCGAATTTCTGACCGGTCCATGCCGCGAAGGCGCAGGCAACGAGACAGTAGGGCGTTCCCGGAATGGCCGCGAGTACGAAGAAGCTTTTGAGCGGTGTCTCCACGACCGGCGCGTTTCTGTAGATGCGGCCATACAGCGGCAGCAGTTCGGCCCACAGTACGTAAAATGCAAGTGCGCACACCATTAGCATGCACAGCGCAAAGCCGATGGCCACGCAGCGAAAAAGCAGCGGGGATCTGACATGGAGTTCGGGATGGGATTTCATGGTGACGGCAGCGTTCCTTGCTGGGCTTGATCGTTGATTTTGCCAGAGCTGTATGGAGCTGCGCACTGCTCGGCCTGGCAATTGGAGATGCGGTGGGTACGACATTGGAATTTCAACGTCGCAATCAGGGTGACGTCCTCGACATGATGGGCGGTGGGCCGTTCCGCCTGGCGCCGGGAGAATAGACCGACGATACCAGCATGGCGCTATGCCTGGCGGAAACCTACGCAGCCAAGGGCAGGTTCGATTACGCTACCTTTGCCGACGCTCTGGTGCGCTGGTACCGCCAAAGCGAGAACTAAGGTATGAAGCAATAGTCAGTATTGGCTTACCCAGTAGATCTGCCAGGCCGAGCCAGATTTTCTCAATTGTGGGCAGGTTGTATAGTCCAGCGCGTTGAGTGTCAGCGTGGTAGCAATAGCCGCGAGCGGTGCAATTACAACTAATGCGTAAACTGAAGCTTTCATCATGCCAGTCTCGAATATTGCAAACCCCGACCTGGCCCGCGGTGCAAATTTTTTGCCGGTGCAGATTGCGAATGCACTCGCAACGACGCACGCAAGCATGACCGGCGGCGCCATGAGCAAACCAAAAGTCATATAGGGCACTTCGATGGCAGAGGCTTGGCGCCAGATCTGTCCATAGATTGGCAGCACGTGTGCAATTAGCCAATAGGTTGAGAACATGCCCACGGCAGAGCAGGTCAGGAGCGTCAGTGCGGCGAGTAGTCTGAATTTCAGTGAGGCGATGCCTAGAGCAGTGGGGACCCTCAGCCATTTGGCGGCCAGCGTGGCAATTAATTTTCGCAAGGCAGGGGAATCTTCAGGCCGTTGGCGGATTTGAAAGTACTGACCAGCGAGGCCCGTGGATATTCCGCAGTTCTCTAGGTGCAGTTGTGTATCGTTTGATAAGAATCATTGTTGTCTATCAAGCTGGAGGCAAATATTCTTGCCCCCTATACGCTTGCAAGGTTGGTTGTCGCTGGTGTAGGAGTCAGGTGTGAAGCAATAGCGTGCATCATTTACCCAGTGCACTTTCCATGCTGAGCCAGAAATCAGTAATTTTTGGCAGGGGGTG
Organism: Pseudomonas sp. LFS044; assembly: GCF_047978245.1. Lineage (NCBI taxonomy): Bacteria > Pseudomonadati > Pseudomonadota > Gammaproteobacteria > Pseudomonadales > Pseudomonadaceae > Pseudomonas > Pseudomonas sp. LFS044. The sequence continues at coordinate 8,263 of NZ_JBFPFX010000042.1, read as the reverse complement.
TAACCCTTGCCCCATAAGCCAAGTGTCACAAGTATCGCCATCGCTGGCGCTATGCCGATCATTGACCACAGAGTTAGTTTGTATGAATAGTATTGGAACTTAAATAGGCGAGAAGGGGTAGGTGGATCAAATTTCTTTGCGCACCAACAGGCATAGGCTGTCGTGATGACCAGTATGGGGCTAACCGTGCACATGCCAATGAGCATAAACCCCAGATAGGGGGTAATCACAAGGGGTGCATTGCTTAATAATTTACCGAATAATGGCAGCACATCGTTAATCAGCCAGTACCCCGACAACAGGCCCATAGCGATGGTAAACAGGCAGGTGATAAAAGCCACAAGACGGAATAGGTGGGGAGAGCGTTCGTGAAACTCGTAGGATTGATGTGTGGTCATTATTAGAACTTTGGCAGATAGAAAGTCGGGAGTGAAGGCATAGAGGGTAGCTCAGGCAACGACGGCCAACCAGGTAGATTGAGGTCTCCCGGTTGGAGTTTTTGCAGCGCCCAGCGCTTGGCCTCGTTATAGAGTAAATCAAACTGCGCAGCGTCTGCAGCCATGATGCTGCGAGCGGCTTACGCAGTGGTGATGCTCCAGCATCCGACGGAGCTTTGTGACGGCGAGTTGCACGGCGTCCATAATATCCTTGCCCTTGTGCCTTTAGGGTGAAGAGGGCGCCTGGACTGCCGCCTAGTTCCCACATCAGGTTGTGGTTCATCAACCTGCCAAACGACGCCGTGGAGTTTGTACCCAGCCTCGGGATGGACTGGATACCCTTAGATTATCGCCCATCGGCCTGTACGCAGATTTCCTTACCATTCTCTTTTTTGCAAGGCCAGTGATCGTTAATATAATATTCCGGTTTGAAGCAGACCTTATCATCGTTGACCCAGAACAATTGCCATGCAGCGCCTGATATCAATAGCTTCGGGCATGGAGAGTAGTCGCGCCACATTAAAGTAAGGGTGGTTATGGCTATGAGTGCGGGTGCAACAAATACCGCAGTTTTTATCGATGCAGCCAGCATGAGTGACTGGAATCGATACAGCTTCGAGTTTTCCGGTGGGTCAAATCTTTTCCCATTCCAAGCGGCAAGGGCTGAGGCGACTATCAAATAAAGTAGACCGGGTGGCCCCATTAATAAGAAAAAACCTAAGTAAGGTGTTTCCACGATGGGGGCATCTCGATAAATTCGCCCGAATAGAGGTAAAATATCATAGCTCAGCCAGTATAAGGCCAGCCCGCACGCGACTAATGACATGGGAATAAATATTAACGCAGTGAGTCTTATCTTTAGCGGCGACGGGTCGCCTGAGCGACGGTGGGTTTGATTTTTTTTCATATCGTCAAATTTTTGGTATCTTAAAATTGTTAAGCATTGGCAGATTGCCTCCGGAGGGTAAGCGAGGAAATCTCGGTTCGCCCGGCTGTATTTTTCGAATGGCCCACCTTTTTGCCTCGTCGTAGAGATAGCAGTTTGTGCGGCCATGCCTGCAATACTTTGCTCCACCTCTTCTTTTATTTCATCCACGTCAATTTTCGTGACGTGCGCTTGGATGTTTTCGAAGTGGGTAACGGCATGGCGCAGGCTAGCTTTGACCGCGTTTTAATGCCGAATGGTTGTCTATCGCATTGAGGCCGTAACCAACGATGAAAACAAATATCGCCCCTGCTGCCACGGGTGCGGCTGCGGCGGTTATGAGGGTGCCTGCAAATACCCCTGCGGCGTAGCCCACAGTGGTAGCGATTCCGGCTTTGACCAGTTCCACCCCAATGTCCCCAAAAAGATCTGTGAGTACAGCCTCATCGTTGAATGCCCACTCTGCTACTTCAATCCCGACGGCCGCCCAGCACGAAATTTTGAACCCTTGAATTGACGATCCGCGAATGCCATATTTACCTATGCCCAGCTCCAGAAGTTGCCGAGGTAGGTAGCGGCTCTTGGGTATCGCGCCCTATGCCCTGGGGTCGTGTATCAGATCTTGGTCAGCCGCATTGCCTTGCCATTGGGCGCAGGGAAACGCTTCGACAAACTCGTAAAAAACTATGCCGCCATGGTCAAGAGCCGCTTCAAACGCTGTCTGCTGGAAATGTGGTTACTCATCCATGTTAAGGCATAATTTTTTCCCATCTACCATTTTGCAGGGCCATCTATTTTCAGTGTAGCTATCAGGCACGAAACAGAAGCCGGGGTGGCTTACCCAGTAGGTTTGCCAGGCCGAGCCTGACTTTTTCAGCTGGGGGCAAGTTGTATAGTCCAGTTTATTGAGGGCAATTGTCGTGATGATGCCCGCTAACGGCGCGAGCACGATGAGCGAGTAAACAGACGCTTTCATCATTACGGTCTGAAATTTCGCAAGGCCCGATTTGGTAGGCGGGTCGAACCTTTTTCCCGTGTAGATTGCGAATGCGCTTGCAACAACACAGGCAAGCATCACGGGCGGGGCCATGAGCAAGCCGAAAGCCATATATGGCACCTCAATGGCAGACGCCTGTCGCCACAGCTGCCCGTAAATGGGAAGCACATGAGCGATCAGCCAATAGGTAGAGAACACGCCTATGACTGCACATATCAAAAGGGTCAACGCGGCACGTAGCCTGAACTTAATGGATTCAGTAGAATATTTACTCGTGGTCATTGTTGCTTGCTCAAAACTTAGGGAGATTGAAGTTTGGAAGGCGAGGTAGGCTGGGAGCCTTCGGCCATTCGAAGTCTGGTGTGCTCGGAATAAGATGGGCGGGCACCTTATCACGTAACCATGACTTCGCCTCGTCGATGGCGGTGTCAATAATCGCTTCAGTGACACTGTTGATAACGTCAGCTTTATAGCGCTCAAGGGCGCGCGTGTCGATGGTTTGGATGCGTTCGGTCAATTGTCGGATATTGTCAACGGCATAATTCAGAGTTGCTTTGACTGTCGCTTTGATCTCAAGGTCGTTGTCGACGACGTTGAGTGCGATACCCACGGCAAAGATTACCGCGGCGCCTGCCACTAAAGGCAGCGCAGCGCTGGCGGCAACGCCGGCAACTAGCGTGGCAACCGCATAGCCAATGGCCGTCCCTATGCCCGCTTTAACAAGTTCAACAAATACGCCGCCCAGCAGATCCGCCACGGTTGCCTCGTCGCTGAAGAACCACTCTAGCACCTCAATGCCTACGGCCACGTAGCAGGAGAGTTTGAGCCCGGCTAGGGAAGAGCCTCGGATACCATATTGACCAATACCAAACTCAACAAGCTGTGCGTGGCGAATGCCGTATCGCGTGCCCTTCAGTATCTCCCGGAGGCCAGGCCGCCCAGTCAAGATGACGTATTGCTGACCCTTGTAGGTGCTGTAACGGATCTTGGTTCCGAAGCCCCCGATTTTCTTCAGGAGCGATGTGAGGTCATAGGCATCGTTGACAGCCAAAAGCGCAGGTGAGCCCCAACTGGTATTCACCAATTGATGGATGCTGTCGTTGTACAGCGGCTGGGTGGCACCCCTGATGCCGTCTAAAATTTTGTTTTGTGATCGAGAGCACACTTTGAGCGGGATGCATGGCATCTGCCGATTCTCGTTCGAGGCCACTAGGTGGGTGGCGTCCGCTCGAGTCATGATGATCAATTCTGTCTGGTTTTCATCAAGTTGCCTGTCCAGCTGCGTTAGCTGAGAGCTGTTCAAACCCATCGTCCACTTCCTGTGTCGTCTGTTCGCATTGATGCGCATTACAGCGGGTTAAGGTGCCTTCGCCAACCATGAAAGTCAAAGAGGCACATGGCCATTACTCGTACGGCCTTGCTGATTTTCTTTGCATTTGCGTTCAGTTTTGCCCCATCAGTGCCGTCCACGATGGTCAGCGCACGGGGCATTTTTGTGTCTGCGTGTGAAGATCTAGCACTGACCTTGGAGCATAGGCTTGTGCGAAGGTGGCTTGATGCCACCATTTGACAGGGGAGGCCTGTAGCGCTTTGATAGGAAGATTTTCAGCTTGGTGCAGGAAGCAAATTATGATTATGGACGGCCTTGAGCAGATGCTTTCTCAGCATCGACGCCTGATTACTTTCGACTCTCCACTCCCTGCAGACCAAGAGCTGCAGCTACTGAGCTTCACCGGGCATGAGGCGATGTCGGAGCTGTTCTCGTTCAACGTTGAACTGATGTCTCAAGATGCGCGAATCGAGCTGAAGAAGCTGATCGGCAAGAAAGTGACAATGGGAATCGAGTTGGCGGACGGCACGACCAAATACATAAGTGCCCATGTGTCGGACTTCATCCATACTGGCGCCGATGGCGGTGTGGCCAATTACAGCGCAGAGCTTGTGCCGTGGCTATGGATCCTCAGTCGACGTCGCGATTCACGTATTTTTCAAGATAAGACTACTGAACAAATCGTCAAGGAAGTCTTTGCTTACTATCTGACGTTGGCTGACCACGAGTTTCGGTTGAGCAAGCCTCTTAAGCCGATAAGCTATTGCACTCAATACCAGGAGTCGGACCTTAACTTCGTGTTGCGTCTGCTTGAGCAGGAGGGCCTCTTTTTCACTTTCCAGCACAGCCAGGAAGGTCATCGGATGGTCATCAGCGACGACAGCAGCACGCTGACGCAGCTCGCGGCTCAACCGGTCATACGCTATCACCGCGCATCGGTCACTGAAACAGATGACTCTATTACCGCCTGGTCTTCCAGTCGTCGCTTTCAGCCGACACAACTCACGCTCAAAACCTTTGACTATAAACAACCCGGCAACCCGCATCTGGTTAAGCTCGAGTCAATAAACCAGCAAGGAGAAGTGGGGCCATTCGAAGTTTTCGAATACGAAGGCCTGTACGGGTATGCTGACGCCGATGAAGGCATGCGCAAGGCGCGTCATCGTCTCGAGGCTATGGAGGTTCAGGGGAAGATTTTCAGCGGTAAAAGTAATTGCCGTGCCATGGAGCCTGGGTACTACTTCGAGCTTGCTCAGCATTACGACCATGACAACGACCCCAATGACGAACGTCAATTTCTGCTTCTCTCTGTCAAGCACTGGGGGCAGAACAACTACAGCAACAGTGGCCAGGCTGGTTATCAGAATAGCTTTACATGTATCCGCCGGAAGATTTCGTTCAGGCCAAGCCTGAGCACGCCTCGTGGTTTGATCACTGGGCCGCAGACAGCTATCGTGGTGGGCCCACCGGGTGAAGAGATCTACACCGATGAGTTGGGGCGAGTGAAACTTCAATTCCACTGGGATCGCAACGGTGAGTTCAACGACCAGAGCTCCTGCTGGGTCCGCGTCGCCCAATCCGGCGCCAGCGGCGGCTTCGGCAGCATCCTGATACCCCGCGTCGGCGACGAAGTGGTGGTGGTGTTCCTCGACGGCAACCCTGACCGTCCGCTGATCATGGGCAGCCTGTACAACAGCAGCAACACCCCACCATGGTCGTTGCCAGCGAACAAGACCCAGAGTGGTTTCCTCACCCGTTCCATGAAAGGCGACGGCGGTACCGCGAACTTCTTCCGCTTCGAGGACAAGGCCGGCTCCGAGCAGATCATCATGCACGCCGAGCGCAACATGGATACCGAGATCGAGCTGGATGAGAAGCACGATGTCGGTAACAACCGCACCATTACCGTAGGTGGAACGCACACCGAAACGGTCACCAAGAATACGGTGGTGCAGGTTACCGAAGGCTCGTACACCCTGCAGGTCGACAATCAGTTCATCCAAGTGGCGGCCAAGCAACACATCATTTTGCAGGTGGGTGACAGCAGCATCACCCTGACGCCGGAAGGCATCGAGATCAAAGGCAAAGTCATCACCACCACCAGTACCGACACCACGCAGATTACTGGTGCCGCTGTGCGGATCAACGACTGAGGCCGGCGTGATGTACAAACCCTCGATCTATGACCGCATATCTGCCAAGCGTGAAGCGCAACAGGAAGCCGAGCGCCTGGCCGAACTGGCAGAAGCCGCGATGGTGGCCGAACCTGTACCTGAGTCGGTCCCTGTACCCGTCGAGCTACAGAACATTGCCAGCAGCTTCACCTTCGGCGGCTTGAATCTGCAGTTTCCAATGGGTTTTCGTTTCCGCGACATCCAGACCACCCTCGAGCATGAAGGCGAGCCGGTCACGCTCAACATCCGCCGCCGCGATGTACGTGCCGGGCAGACGCTGGAGCAGCTGTTCGATGAGGGCATCCGGGCGCTGCGCGAGCGGAATCCGCAACTGCGGGTGATTCGCCAACGTGACTGCCACCTCGCTGGCAGCTCGGCGAAAGCCCTGGATTTCCACTTCAATGCCGGCCACGAGCCCCGCCACGGGCGCTTGGTCGGTGCATTGGTGCCCGTCGAGGGGAGCAATAAGCTGCAGTGGCTGGATATCTCCTGCGTAATCGACCCGACCAAGCTTGGCCTGAGCCAGTGGCTGGTCGAGTTCGACCGCATGCTCGATGACATCGCACTCTGACACCTCAAAATTTAGCTTTCAGGAATTTTTATCGCATGGACTACGAGTTGCAGGAAGGCGGGATCTCGCTGCCGGAAGGGTTTGATGACCGTACGGTGAACATGTTCGTTCTAGGTGCCAGTGTGCCCGCGCCGTTGAGCATCACCGTATCGCGCGACACGCTGCTGCCCGATGAGGCGTTGCCGGCCTATGTCGACCGCCAGATCAAGATGCTCACGTCCAAGCTGCGCGGTTACACCCGCATGGGCAACAAAGCCGTTTCGCTTTCCGCCACCGCACCTATTGCCGGCATTCAGATTGACGCGTACTACCTGAACCAGGGCCGTCCGCTGTACCAGCGCCAGGCAGCCTTTGTAATCAGCCCCGGCCGCGCATTGATCTTTTCGACCACCGCGCAAGCAGACTTCAGCCCTCAGCAAAACGAAGACTGGGCCAACCTGCTGGCCAGCTTCACCCCGCGCAACCCCGTCGTGACCAGCGCCGAGCCCGGCGAACAGGAGTAACCCCTCATGTTCGAAGCGGCCAGGTTCGGCGACGAGATTTCGCACACCAGTGCACTGGGGGGCTTCCTGATCGGCGCCGCCCTCGGCATCGCACTGGTGGCCACGGTGGCCATTGCCACCTTTACCTGCGGGTTCGGCGTAGCGTTGCTCGCCGGCATGGCAGCCGGCATCGGAGGCAGCTTGCTGACCGCCGCCGGGGAGGCGATAGGCAGTATGTTCTCATCCCCTTCAGGGACGATAACAACTGCTTCACCCAACGTCTTTATCAACAGCCGCAAGGCCGCGCGGGTCGAGAAAAGCATTGGCGCTTGCGACAAGCATCCAGGGCCCGTGCAGATTGCCGAGGGCTCGACCAACGTTTTCATCAACAGCGTGGCGGCGGCCCGCAAAGGCGACAAGCTGACTTGTGGCGCGACCATCTCCGGCGGGTCGGACAACGTCATCATCGGCGGCGGAACTTTCCGCTACCTACCGGTAGACGATGAGATCCCCAAATGGCTGCGCACCACCGTCGACGTACTGATGGCCGTCGCCGGCGCCGCGGGTGGTATCGCCCAGCTGATCAAGGCCGGTACCCAGGCCGGCATGAAAGCCATCATGCCGTGTGCCCTCAAGTTCACCGCAGGCTTTGTTGCCGGCGAGGTCGCCAGCCGCTACGTGGTCGAACCGGTAGCGCAGCGGGCCATGGGCGCCCTGACCGGCAACCCGGTCGACCTCACCACCGGCCGTAAACTGATCCCCGACGAAATCGACTTCAGCTTGCCGGGCCTGATGCCGATCGAATGGTCACGCTTCTACGCCAGCGACCTCACCGTCGACAGCGTGCTCGGCCGCGGCTGGGTACTGCCGTGGGAACAAAGCCTTCGCCGCAGCGGCAACTTCGTCTACCTCACCGACAACCAGGGCCGCGAAGTCCCTTTCGTGAACATCCAGCCGGGCGAGCGCATCTACAATCCGCACGAACAGGTGTACCTGGTGTGCACCGAGGGCGGCCACTACATCCTGCAGACGCTGGACAACCTGTTCTTCTACTTCGGCGAAGTGCCGGACACCGACACCGATGTCCCGCTGCAGCGCATCGAAAACGCCCTAGGCCACTTCCTGCACTTCACCCGCACCGAACAAGGCACGCTGACTGACATCAGCGCCACCGGTGGCACCCGCGTGCACCTGCACTACGACAACCCATTGGGTCGACTCACCGACATCAAGCGGGTGGTCGACAACCAGGCTGTCGAAACGCTGACCCAGTACCGCTACGACGAACACGGCCAGCTCAGTGCCGTGGTCAACCGCAACGGCGACACCGTGCGCAGCTTCAGCTAC